>CAMFLX010000023.1 GCA_945957555.1 uncultured Cytophagales bacterium | reverse complement strand
ATTTTGGGCTTACTAAATTTCGGATTTTCCACTGTAGCCATTTTTAAATTTATAGAATATCAAAAAGAAGGTAGACTCAAGACTTTTTTTTCGGTAAATGCAATAGTTGTTTTTTTACAGCTTTTGATTACAATAATCTGTTTTATTGGGGTGTTAATTGGTGCTCCATTTATAGTTGACTCAAAGAGTAAGCATTTAATTTTTACTGATTTATTGTTGATTATGTTGCCTGGGTTGTTAGTTAATGTGGTGTCATCATATTTTGAGGCGATATTATATTATAACTTAAAGTTTATCTACCATCGCAATTTACTAGAGCTATTAAGACTGGGCGTATCAAATTTGCTGTATGTATTTGGTGTTTATTATTTTAATGATATCAGAATAATGGCTCTTATTTATACTTTAGTTTCGTTCTCTTCTTTTTGCTATACACTTTATAAATTTCTTGGTGTACAAAAGGTAGAGATAGACTATAGCGAATTTAAAACTAAGTATGTTTCCGATAACTTAAGTAATGGGTTGTCATTCTGGATATTAAGTTTTAGTTCGTTTATAATATCTCAAGTTGACGTGTTTTTTATTTCAACAATCAAAAAAGATTTAACCTTGGTTACCATGTATTCTCAATCTTTTCGATTACAGGAAATTTCATTAAAATTTATCAAAAAAATAACAGAAATCAAGGGGCCAAAGATTCTAGCTCTCTATAAAGAAGGTAATAGGGCGGCAGTTGTTAGTATTTATACTAAACTATTGAAAATTAATCTATTGTTATCTTCGATAGCATGTTTGGGTATCATTGTTTTGGGGAAGATTGTATTGGAATTTTGGTTAGACAAAACCATAATATTCGATCAAACACTTATTGCAGTTCTAAGTGTATTATGTATTACTAGTAGTCTGCATTGGGTTCTCTGGAATTTTAGTAATATTACAGAGCAACAAAAAAGAGTGAGGGCTATTTCTATTATTGAAATATTATTAAACCTGGTGCTATCATATGTTTTGATTCAGAGGATGGGCATTATCGGTTTAGGGATTGCTTCCATGTGCTCAAACTCCGTAACTATCATTTATATTTTTCAGGTCTTTAGAAGATACGGTAACTCTACTCGTTGACAAATGTGTAATTATCAAAATAGTTTATTACCAACGATCCTATTTTGATACACCTGTATGTAAGCTTTAAAGCTGTTGTCGAGGCTATCAAGGGTTTGTGGATTTATGGTTTCATTTTTGAAAAATCGCCCATCGTCATCAATAGGTGTAAGGTTAGTTTCAACGTGGTATCGGGGTGTGCAATATGAATATGTACCATTTCGGTAAGTGATAGAAAAACCATTTTGTGATGGATCAAAGATGTTGTTTCCTAAGGAAAAGAATTTTTTATTATAACCAAGTAAATATAACAATGAGGGCATAATGTCCTTGTGTTGCATGATTTTGTTTTTTACTACGGATGCTTTGATATCATTACCATAAAAAAGAATCGGTACACAATAGTCCCCTGCATAATTTCTATAGTTTTCCTTTTCAGTAATAGAGGTGTGGTCGGCAGTGATCACAAATATCGTATTCTTATACCAGTCGTAATACTTTATTGTCTGAAAGAATTTTCTTAATGATAAGTCTGTGTATGCTATAGCCTTGTGTATAGGCATGGTACCTTCTGGTAGAGAATTCTTGTATTGCACAGGCACGGTATAGGGGTGGTGTGAGGATAGAGTAAATACCACATTGCAGAAAGGCATTTTACTTTTATTGAGCTCATTTGCAAAATATTGAAGATAGGGTTCATCGGGAATACCCCAATGGCCGTCAGACTGGTTCTTATCTGGGTATTGTGTAAGCCCGTAATACTTGCCAAAATTGGTAATACCTACGAAGGCATCAAAATTCATAGTACCATTTTCTCCCCCGTGGTAGAATCCTGTTGTATAGCCTTCCTTGGTTAATATTTCACCAATGCCAGAAAGCCTATTTGTGTTGTATTGTGAATTGATATAGCTGTCGTTCATCAACGATGGAATACTCGAAAGTATAGCAGGAGGAGCTTCTATAGATGTACTCCCATTAGCATAGGATTGTTCAAAACTAATACTTTGACTGATGATACTGTCAAGGAATGGAGTGTAGCCTTTTCCTTGGTTATAATATCCTATATATTCTTTATCAAAGCTTTCTAAAATTAGAATAACAACATTTTTCTTTTGAAAAGTCAGATTTGAATAGTGCAAGTATGGATTAAATATTTTTTCTGCCTTTTCTTCAGACATGAATTTGTATTCTTTAATGTTCTCTGTTTGGATTGTGGAAATGAGTTGGTGCGGAGTATTTGTAGCAAGAGAGACAAGTCGCGCATCTACAAACTTGCCTGCATCTTGTGTAAGTAATGGAGTTCTAAAAAAGCCTCCTCTCATAGCTAGGATAGAAGCGCCAATAATTGTGAGAAAGGAGATAAGACCAATAATCTTGTTTTTAGTACCCGACAAAGAGACGTTGGTAAAGGCCGTTTTTGTTATAAAATAGATGAGAGTGCCAATAAGTGACAGAAAGATTAGAATGATATACCAAAAATCTGTCAAATATGAAGACACGAGATCTCCTGTGTTCTGGGCCGTAATGAGGATTTCGTCTCCTGTACGTCTTTGTGAATAATCGTAATAAGCAACATCAATCATGTTTAGCGCAATGGCTAAAGAGTTTGTAACAACAAAGATAACTTTTGTGACGATTTGGACTGCTTTGTGTTTTAAATGATTAAATGGGAGTGAAAGAATAAAAATATAAAGAATGTTCCCATAAAAAATAGCAACAGTATCAATAAGGGTTCCCGCGAAGAAAGCTTTAATAATCTGTAGTGTTGAGCAGTCGTGGAATTTACTAAGTTGGAAAATAAAAAAAATGAGCCTGCAAAGGAAGTATAGTAGATATACTATTGATAGGGTTTTTAAAAGAGTGAAGATGCGTCCTTTCATTTATAAATGATGATTTTTCCTGTCCCTTCACATTTGGGACATTTATCAACTACTGATTTTTCGCCTTTACAAATAGTACAAATTAATGAGCCGTCTCCATGGCAGACATGACAAGAGTTAAATTTGGAATTTCCCATTTCTGTAGAGGATCCTATTACCCCAGTGCCCTTGCACTGATAGCAAATTACCTTGCCAGAACCAGAACATTTCTTACAGCTTTGAGTTGATACCCCTTTGCCGTGGCAAAGACCGCAAGTATCTATTCGTGAAATAGTTTTAGGCTTGGAGGTGACAACAACGTTCATGCTTTCCAAATAAAATATAGCACTGTCTTTGTATTTGAAATTGTTCTGGGAAAAGGACAAATACTTATTAAGGAAGCTTTTAGATTTGTTTTTATCCTTTAGTTCGTAGAGAACCACCCCATAGTGGTAACAGAGTTCTTCTGGGAGGTTTTTTTTATGTTTTTTAAATAATATTTTAAACACTGAATCGGACTTTATAAAGTCCTTCTTTAGTCTTAAGTCTATTGCTGTTTTATATTGTTGTTCAAATGTCTGGGCTGTCAATCCCTTTGTTCCTATCAATAATAATAGGATAAGTATGTGGTGGATCTGTCTGATCGCAACGTATGAATGCAATGTCATTTACTCTATATAAATTAATTTGCTGTTATTTCCCTATGTATTTAAGCGAACACCGCTCTCCAACGTTAAGTTCGTATGTTCCTCCTAAAATTAGACTATGGTTCATGCTTTCGTGGCCTGTTGGGAAATCGAATACGATCGGGTAGTCGTACTCTTTTGTTAGGTCTAACACCATTTTATGTATTGGGATCCCAAACGGAGTAGGGTTGTCCCTCATGTCGTTCATAGAACCGACGATGAGCGCCTTTAAATTTGACAAGTGTCCAGCTCTTTTGAGTTGATGTAACATTCTGTCTATGTGGTAGTAATATTCATCCAAGTCTTCAATGAATAAGATTTTTCCGTTTGTGTCTAAGTCTGATGGTGTGCCGATCATAGATACTAGTATAGATAGGTTTCCACCTACAAGTTCGCCATGTACCTTTCCTTTGATATTGAGAGGATTATTGGGGAAGATGATATCAAAGTGTTCTCCAAAAAGTGTCTTTCTCAAGTATTCTAAGCAAACATTATCTATTTTCGGAAAGATGAGCGGCATTGGGCCATGAATTCCCGCAATTTTGTGATTATTAAGCTCATTATGGATAATAGTGATGTCGCTGAATCCGATAATCCATTTAGGGTTTTGTATCAAGAGTTGCCAATCTATCTGATCAATGATCCTGACGGTGCCATAACCGCCACGAGCACAAAGAATGGCCTTAGATTCAGGGTCCTTAAGGGCTTCGTTAAAATCCTGTGCTCTGATGTGGTCCTCACCAGCAAACTGATGGAATCGTTCAAAAACGTTTGGTGCGTATTTGATTTTGAGTCCCCAAGACAGGAATATTTCAAGTTCAGGCTCTATTTCTTCCTTGTTTACTTTACGAGCTGGAGCGAGAACGGTAACAGTGTCACCAGGTTTTAAATATGGAGGAATTATCATTTTTGAGCCAATAAAAAAGTCCCGCTTTTCAGCGGGACTGCAATTTATATTATTTTTTTATAATATTAATAACCTAATTTAAACTCGACTCTTCGGTTCTTCGCTTTGCCTGTTTTTGTGGCATTATCAGCTATTGGTATTTCTGATCCATAGCCTATTGCGGTAAGTCTTGAAGCATCAATACCTTTGTCTGTCAAGTATTTTTTCACAGCATCAGCTCTTTTCTGAGAGAGCTCTTTATTCTTGTCAGCTTTACCAGCATTGTCGGTATGGCCTTGGATTTCAGCTTTAAGATCTGCTTCTTCTTTCATGAGGGCAACTAGAGCGTCTAAGTCTTTATTCGATGTTTTTAAGATTTTATCACTGCCAGTTTCGAAGTTGATACCTTTAGCTGATTTCGCAGCTCTGGCAATCACTTCTTGTTTGATTTCTGGGCAACCACTGTTTGCTGCTATACCAGCCACAGTAGGGCATTTGTCGTCACCATCAGCAATGCCATCTCCATCACCATCAGGGCAACCCGCAAGTTCTGCTTTTCCAGCTATAGTAGGGCATTTGTCTTCAGCATCTTGCAATCCGTCACCATCTGTGTCGGGACATCCAGCAAATTTGGAGATACCAGCTACAGTAGGACATTTATCTTCAGAATCTTGAATACCATCCTTATCTGTATCAGGGCAACCACCGAATGTTGCAATACCTGCTACCGTAGGACATTTGTCTTCTGAGTCTTTTACTCCATCGTTGTCGGAGTCAGGACAACCCTTGATCGTTCCTTTTTGTTCAGGGCAAGAATCATCAGCATCTGCTATACCATCACCGTCGGTATCAAGATCGCAACCTTCCAAATTGATTTTTACGCCTGGTCTTGTGTCTGGGCATTTGTCCAATTTGTCAGGTACACCATCGCCATCAGTATCTTTCATTTTCCCTAGATTGAAAATAAAACCAAGGTTGTATTGTAAATACTTGTCATTGCCAAACTTATCGTTTTTAATGCCGTCGATCTCATCTGTAAACGTATTATTTAAGGTAAGACCTGCGATGAGGGAAACTTTATCTTCCAACTTCAATCTCAATCCTGCTGTAAGGGGAATATTAAGTGCAGTGATGTTTGCGATATTACTGCTGCTGCCATCTTTAAGGGTACTTTTAGAATTGAACGTACTTACTGCACCTATCCCAAAGCCTAAGAAGGGCGCAAGTGTTGCATTTTCTTTTAAGATATAGCCATTATTGAATTTGTACTTTAAACCTAAGCTATAGTCGAGCAGTGTACCTCTGAATGCCCTTTGGTCTATGCTTTCGTTTTTATTGTCGATCACCAATGAATCAGCTCCACTGTGTTTGTAGTTAATCCCCCCAAAGTTAAGAGTTAGACCCGCATCAAAAGAACTATTAAGGTAGCGAGATACCCAAGCACCAGCAGAGATATCGTTTTGACTCAGTTTGAAAAATCCATTGCCAAGATCACCCTTGTAGTCTCTTAGGCCAGCATTAAGGCCTAAGCCCCATTTTTGGTCTTTATCTTGTGCAAAAGTTGAAAAACTCGCAACTGCTAATAACCCAGCTACTAATTTTGTAATTGTACTCATGTTCTATGATGGTTTTGATAAAAAATTGATTTCCAAAATTACAATTAATTTGCTTGTCTAAAAATAGTAATTGAAATTTTAACATTATGATAATATAATATATAGGTAAAATGTAATTAATTTTGTACGAATTAATTACGCACAAGTAAGATGAGCAGGAAAGTAAATATTGGCATGGTTCAACTTGCCTATACTGGCAGCATAGAGTCTATGATGCAAAAAACTTTAGAAAAAGTTAGGGAAGTGGCCGATAAAGGGGCACAAATTATATGTCTTCAAGAGATGTATCGTACTGATTATTTCTGCGATGTGGAAGACTATGATAATTTTCCTTTAGCCGAAAGTATTCCTGGTCCGTCGACGGAGTTGTTCTCTGCGCTAGCCAAAGAAAAGAAAGTAGTATTGATATTACCATTGTTCGAAAAGAGGACACATGGTCTTTATCATAACAGTATAGCCGTGATTGATGCTGATGGTTCATTTATGGGTACCTTTAGGAAAATGCATATACCTGATGATCCTGCGTTTTATGAGAAGTTTTATTTTACACCAGGAGACTTAGGCTTTAAGGTGTTTAAAACTAAGTATGCGACTATTGGTACATTGATCTGTTGGGATCAATGGTATCCCGAGGCTGCGAGGATTACGGCATTAATGGGTGCAGAGATCATCTTTTATCCTACGGCAATTGGTTGGGCTACTACAGAGCTAGACATGCAGGTAAGGCAGCAGCAGCTGGAGGCTTGGGAAACGATTCAAAGGAGTCACAGTGTGGCGAATGGCGTTTTTGTATGTGCGGTGAATAGGGTCGGTATAGAAAAGGAGTCGTTGGAGTTTTGGGGTAATAGTTTTGTATATGGCCCTTTTGGAAGACTTAAAGGAAAATGTTCTAACGATAAAGAGGAAACGGCTGTGGTGGAGTGCGATTTGAGCGAAATTGACTTTTATCGCACGCATTGGCCGTTCTTGAGAGATAGACGTATCGATGCTTACAAGCCAATCACTAAAAGATATATAGATTAATCAATAATCAAAAAGGGCTACCAACAGGTAGCCCTTTTTGATAGGCTTGTAGCGCAGGTTTTAGTGTTTTTTCATAAAGAACTGTGTGACTGATTAGATATGGTTTATATGTTTTCTAAAAAGACACTTAAGAAAATTAAATCGCTCGATATGATTCCATTGGTCAAATTGATTACTTTTGTATTGTAAAATCTGCACGTTACATGAAACAATATCACGATTTGATGCGCCATATCCTGGAGCATGGTGCCAAGAAAGAAGATCGTACGGGTACGGGAACCATCAGTGTGTTTGGGTACCAGATGAGGTTCAACCTTCAAGAGGGCTTTCCAGTGCTTACGACCAAGAAGTTACACTTGAAATCTATCATTCATGAATTGTTGTGGTTTTTAAAGGGAGACACCAATATCAAGTATCTTAAGGATAATGGTGTTGGAATTTGGGACGAATGGGCTGATGCCGAAGGCAATCTAGGGCCAGTATATGGCTACCAGTGGAGGAGCTGGCCTACGAGTGATGGTAGGCAGATTGACCAGATCACGAATTTGATCCACATGATCAAAAAGAACCCCGATTCTCGCAGACTTATTGTAAGTGCTTGGAACGTAGAGTTTATAGATAGTATGGCTTTACCTCCTTGTCACTCTTTGTTTCAGTTTTATGTGGCCGATGGTAAGCTGTCTTGCCAATTGTATCAGCGTAGTGCTGATGTATTCTTAGGCGTTCCTTTTAATATAGCTTCTTATGCCTTGCTGACTATGATGGTCGCTCAGGTTTGTGGCTTACAGTATGGCGATTTTATCCATACCTTTGGTGATGCACATTTGTATACCAATCATTTGGAGCAAGCTAGGCTGCAACTTAGCAGGGATTTTAGGCCTTTGCCAACCATGAAGATCAACCCAGATGTGAAATCGATCTTCGATTTCAAGTTTGAAGATTTCAGTCTGGAAAACTACGATCCGCATCCTCATATCAAAGCCGCTGTATCAGTGTAAAAGGTATTCATATTTTAAATAGCAAATAATAGGTAAGTAGCCGCAAGGCTACTTTTTTGTTTTGTAAGATGGTTAATTTGAAAGCTTTATTAACCCTATAAATGAATAAAAGTAGCCCTATTGGAGCTACCTTTATTCACTTAAACCCTTAACTAACTAATATAACCTCAATTCGGGATAAGGGAAAACGTGTATTTCTTATATTTTTTTGTTTATGAGCATTTTAATTTAACGATATCTGTTTAAATACATTTTCAGTATGCAGTGTTCTTTACTTTTCTTTGCTTACCCAAAGAAAAGTAACAAAAGAAAGGGTAGCAGGAAAGACCAAATCTAGCACTTTTTTTCTCACAAGGCCGCCCCGCCCTGTCCAAAGTGCTAGATTTCACACCTTTCCTGCGCTTACCGCCCGCAGTGCCTTGGCTCATAAACATTTCCTTATCCCGAATTGAGGTTATTTAGTAAAGAAACAATACTGCCATTTTTTTGAATACAGCACTATTTCCTCCGAAAATAGTACTATCTCTGGCCAAAGTATGCACTGTTTTCACTGAAAATAGTGCATACTCTGGGCATAAGCTACACTATTTTCAGTGCTGAGGGTGCTGGGTTTTCAATAAAAATTATAAAGGAATATGTCAGAAGACCTCAAAAAAATCAGGAGATGTGTGTTCATTGCGCAGTAGGTAGACGCCTATTGGGGAAAACTACGTACAGTAGAGTTGGTAGGATTCAGGGTTGGAAACCCTACAATATCCTTAAGTTCAACTTCCTCATGCAGAAGAATCGAACAGCCTGATAGAACGAGAAGATTTTATTTCGAAATAATTTCTTTAGCAGTGAAAATTGTTTCTTGCCCACCCTCAAAATACCTAATTCTTAGTACACCTAGCTTACGGTGATAAAGTATTTTGGCAAAGCCATTAAAACTAATTTCTTTACAGTCTTTATACTTTTTGCCATTAAAAACAAAGCTCTCTTTTTTACCCTTAAAATAGCTTACGGCATATAATGTGTCAATTTGAAGGCTTATTTTGATGATAGAAGAATCATTTGGATATACCATTGGGTCTGGGTTATAATTATCATCTACATAGTTGGTAGACCGACTCAATTGTAATGTTTTGAAACCTAGCTTATTTTGAAAAATGATAGCCTGGTTTTCATCATAATAATACCTTTTTTCTTCAATACATTGGCTCCCTCTTGAACTTTCACTAGAATATTTCTGTATCAATATTCCATATGTTGCAGTATCAGTTATTCCACTGCCTTCAAAAATCATTTTTGTATTGGATGGTAAACTATCTAAGAATCCATAATTGTAGTTGTGACTCCTGAAATATTTCTCTTTATACAACATGGAACAACAACTGCTTATAAAACACACTAATACCAGGGTAATTGATATGAATTTAGGAAACTTTAATTTATGTATCATTTTTAGTTTATTTTCATCTTAGATTTTATTTCTTATTAAAAGTTACAAGAAATGAAAACAAATTATTCTTTGGTCGCTGAAATCCCCCTTCCTCGCCAAAGACCAAGAGAACCAAGCCCCTACAATCTTGAAACAGCTTAATAGGAGGTCGTAGGCATTGTTTATTTTAAGCTACAAAAGGTTGGCGAGATCTAAACCTCGTCGCCCTTGTTTTGTAACGCAACTAGATGTTTGGTCTGCTGGATGGTGTTGGTTAGGAATTTGAGGTTAAAAAGTTTCACATAAATTGAATATTCCCCCAACTCTCCATAGAGTTGAGCGTAGCGCTCTACGTGAGTAGATAATGGATCGAGAGTCTTCAGACTCGGATTTTATACAAAGGTGCTAGGTTAATATATAAACACTATGTCGCCCTTTCAGGGCTCTTATGTTGGAGAGCTATCATTTTTCTATAATCCTGCCGTCCCTTCAGGGCTTGGATGTTATAGATTTAGCATCTTTCTATCATCATACCACCCCATCAGTACTTTTCTTCTGCACTAACGTTTCATAGATCTCCAAAGCAAGGGCTTGTAGGGCGCTGCGGTCGGTATCGCTGTGGGGGAGGTGCTGGGCCTTGCGGCTCAAGGCTGCATAGCGGTCGTACAGATCCATGGTTTGTTGCTTTTGAGTATAGCCCATGATCAGCTTGGTATTCTTAGAGTTAACTCTACATATAGGGTGAATAATGAGTCGTCAGCGGAGACACTGACGAGGGCGGCGAGTGTTACGGACAAAGGAATTACCATTTTGCAATAAAATTCTTTGCACTACCATCTAGAGCATCCACGAGGATGGCCTTGGAAGGGTCTTGTAGGTTATACAAGACCCAAGTCTGGTGGGGAGCAATTTTCTTAATACGACCAGTAATGCAGGATGAACTGGCTTTCCTCTTTTCAAAGGTTTCAAATTCAAAATAAAATCGATATTGCTCATACTGTTTGATGAACGTATTGACAGTTTCGGTACGAATTATTTGGCCTTGGGTAACATACCCATGTTTGAGTAAGTAAATAGCGAGACGTATCCTTCGGTGAATCGTTATGATAAAAAATATACCACCTCCAACAAAGATGAGCGGGAAAAACAGTATGTAAACGGGTATTGTGGAAAATCGAGTTCCTTTGATTTTTGATATTTGTGGTCTGTCTTGCTTGAATTCAATTGTCACTGTACTGTCTATATTTCGTGATCCATAACTGACATCTTTGAATGTTTGACCATTGATTGTGAAGCTATAATATAATGCATATACTGTTTCGCCCATTACTTTGGTTCCGGTTTTATTGATTTGAGTTATACGGCCTGAGGCTGCGGTGTCAGGTTTAAAATATAAAGACCTAAAATCAGAATTTATCAAATTAGCTGAAAAAACAGGAAGTGCAATTAGTAAAAGGATGATGCCCATCCAAAATAAACGTTCAGAGATATAAAGATCGAACTTGATAGCAAGGGGAACCTTGCGTGTGGGTAATTCCAAATGAGGTAAAGGCATTATTTTAAAACATTAATATTTTACAGTGTGAAATTATAAAATATTTAAAAGTAATGCACAGAAGTTTTGGAACCAGTTTCAATCCAAAATCTCAATAGAAATTTATTGCGACCCACAATTACTTCATAATGAGAATTTTTCATCAAAATTTGAGCTCAAATTTCGTCTCTAAGATCCTAATTATATTGTGCTTATGTCTCTTATAAGAGAGTCTATTGGGATTTTCGAGTGGAGTTCAAACCTCTTCAACATTATTGTGAGGCATGGATCTAAATGAGCAATAGTGTAGTCCATCGTCTCAAATAAATGAATGATAGTAATAGTGAGATTATTCTCAGAATCTGGCTTGTAGAACCGCAACCATCCCTATGTACGGAATGCGCTTTGCAACATATCAGAACAACAGAACACACTTACGTCTTTTGTTGCATACCAATGCCGATGGGATATAAAATCATGACCTTGAACGTACGCTAATTGTGTTGGTCTGCGGTGTGGAGATGCAACCATCACGTCTCTACTTGCATTCCAATGTCGACATAACTCTATAGAGAGGGAGCGAATGGGGTTGGGGACACTGTGGTAGGTGAACCATAGTCATGGACATGTCTAAAAGGCAATTGCCATCGCCAAAAAGAGACAAAAAAAGGGGCCTGAGCCCCCTTTCCTAATTTATATCAAAACCAACTACTTCTTCATCAATGCCTCTATAGCACCAGACACATAGGCCAAGGGTGAATTCCAATTGATTGCGATCTCATTGGTAGAGTAACTGCACACATTGTCCTTGAACTTCGTAGCAGGAAAATCCGAACTATATGCACAACCCGACTCAGGGTTATTCGTATTCTGCGGCCCTCCAGCAAGCATACCTGGTACGGGCTCTACCACCTTATCTCCTGCAGAAGGCCTATGGTGCGGATACATCACCTGCTTAGAGCCGTAGCCCGTTACAAACGAATACATGGTAGCATTTCTACCCAATAAATAATCCAAGCCAGAAAGCGCCGCTTTCAAATAATCCTGCTTGCCCGTAATCCTGTAAGCGTTGATCAATACAATAGCCTCATTGGCACATACAGAATTACTGCCCCACACAAAGTCATAGTACGTACCCATAGGCACCCTATACGGTGACTTCACATTTGCCTCCTTCGCTATTTCGTCAGCCATCTTCAAGATCTTGGCAGTGATTTGTGCCGTATCATACTTAGCAGCAACCTCCTTTTTATAGTTATTCAAGGTATATAGGCCTAGCGTATTCACCATAGCCCAAGAAGGCACTCCGTATGAATTAGCCAAAGGGTAACCATTGGTATATTCTTCCTTCTTAGTAGTCACATAGAGTTCGTTGGCAGCCCACAAGAACTCATCTGTAAAGTTCCCATCGCCATATTCGCCTGTTACCACATCACTAGGGTTGGTAAACGCCACGTTGGGGTTCTTCACTGCCCATGCCCAAGCCTTCTCTGCAGCTTTGATACAAGTATCAGACAATCCAGGAAGCTCCTTGTTAAACTTCTTGAAAATCCTTGCCGATTGCGCCATAACAGCTGCAAAATCAAGCGCCGCCGCCGTACCTTTGCCTACTACCAATCTTTGCGCGGTATGCTCGTGAGGCAAGGTCATACCCTCAAAATTATGTGCTGTCAACTTATGATACACAAAACCCTCCGTGGGCTCTTGCATGGTCAACATCCAGCGTACATTCCACAAGCACTCATCCAATATGTCTGGTAGTTTGTTACCGCTCTCAGGAATATCAAACTTTACGGTATCGTATACCTTTGGAAACTGCTCATACAAAGACAATAGTGTATAGGTGCTGATCCCAGAATTCACAATATACTTTCCATAATCCCCAGCATCATACCAACCTTTACTCGATGATACAAATGTACCTGTAGGTCTGTTTGAAGACGCCGCAGAACTATGTACCTCTACCTTAGTATCTGGGTGGCCAGCTGGTCTTGCCCAGATTCCTGCATATTTGGCCTCAAGTGGCATGGCGGTTCTTTGAAAATAGAACAGCTTGGCGGAGGCCTTAGCCACCTCGTGGTGTATTTGGTTCTTTATTTTAAAATTAAACGAACGGCCCTTGCCATCTATCAAGATCACATATTCACCTTCTTGTGTAAAAGCCGTAAAGTCTGCCACAGAAACATTTTCTTCAGAATATTCCCACTGTGCCGCAGCACCAATAGTACCTGTATACACTATTTTATAACTAGGCACTTGTGCTATTTTAAACGACGCTCCAGCAGGTGCATCTTTAATAATCGCAATCTTCTGGCCTGCAGGATAAAACCCTACCTGATTGAGCCTAATATCGTACGACAATGGAAATGGGCTGGTATCGCCATTACTAGGGCCACCTGTACCGATCTTCACGTCATCAAAATACATGATCCCCATGGTGGTAGGATCTTCCGATTTCACTCTAAAGACGATCTTATTGATTTTCTTAAAATTAATGGCCTTTGCTTTATCCACATGTTTTGAAAAGTCTACAGATATTTCCTTTGTTCTCAAATCACCGATTTCAGCAACAGTAAACTCATCAGTGGTTTTTCCATCCACGTCTACAGCTTGAACGATCAATGTAAGTACAGTTCCACTTTTTAATTTAAAGTCTAATATGGGATGTGCACTAAGGTCTACAGAAGGTGCTAATTTCCAAATAAATTGTTCCTTTTCAGAAGGGTCCTTCAGGTTGATCTGCAATCGGTTTTTTACTTCAAAGAGTTCAAACTTCTCATTGCCTATCCAAGTTTCAGCCAATACGCCATCTTCAAAGTTGTCGCTCAAGCCAGTGAGCTGTGCAGTAGCCTGCGAGAATACCAGTCCCATGCTGGCAAGAAAGAGTAATCTTTTAACCATAATTTTCGTTTGTTTATCAACAGTTTTCAAAAGTAGTAAAATAACCTTACTTTTAGCAGACAAATACTCTGCCAAAATCCCAATCGGAACTTTGGGAACCCAAATGATCTTACTATAAAATGAAGTTTTTGAGAAAATTATTAGGTGCTAAACCACATATAGGTATTTTAGGCTGCGGTTGGATTGGCCTGCCTCTGGCAAAGGAACTTTTGCAGCAAGACTACAGGGTTTCAGGGAGCACTACTAGAACAGAAAAGGTCAGTATACTCAAAACTATAGGGCTCGAAGGAGTTTTCGTGGGTAAGTTTGCGCCCGATTGGCAAGGAGATGACATTACAAAACTCC
Organism: uncultured Cytophagales bacterium; assembly: GCA_945957555.1. Classification (GTDB taxonomy): domain Bacteria; phylum Bacteroidota; class Bacteroidia; order Cytophagales; family UBA9547; genus CAMFLX01. Next base: position 27,215 of record CAMFLX010000023.1, on the reverse strand, counting down.
TAGAGGTAGATATTTTAGTCTTAGATTTTCCTCCTGGCAAAGCTTCAGAAGAAGACTTTCACTGGCAACAGATGCAGGCATTGCTCAAAGATCTGGATGCAGATAGTAAGGTCATTTATACCTCCTCTACCTCTATATATCCGGAATTGGGGAAAGAGGTTTTTGAAACCGATGTTGAAACTGAAGAACAGGCCGCTCACCAGAAAATCGCAAAAGCCGAAGTCTATTTAAGAGCACAGCTTAAAGATCGTCTCACTGTTTTAAGGTGTGGAGGACTCACTGGTTGGGATAGAAACCTAGCCAAATACTTCGCTGGCAAAACCAATCTAGAAGGAGGTTCAGTACCTGTAAATTTGGTACATGGAGAGGATGTTGTGAGGGCCATTGTACATGTGATCCAACAAGAAAGATTCGGACAAACTTATAATCTGGTAGCGCCATTACACCCCAATAAGGAGGATTTCTATACCGATTTATGTAAAAAATCAAACCTACCGCTACCTCATTTTGCAGACATCGTTCAAGATGTTAAATTCAAAATTGTGAATAGCGATAAAATCCAAGATACTGGTTTCCAATTCAAGTTTGAAAATCCTAAAGAATTCACCTACAGTGAATCCATCTAGTTTCAAAATCCATGTGGATGCTTGTAGTCAGCACTGTTTTTGCGTCGCATAGTGGAATTAGGCACTTCCTGCTGTTTTACTGGGGTCTTTAATTGATTATCACTTTGGTTGGTAGAATTTTTGACCACTTCAAATTGCAAAGAATCAGTGGTAACAGCGGGTTTATGCTCCACTACTACATTAGGTTTGTGATGTGCCTTGGTTGAGTCCACAAAGGGTTGCTGCGCATTCAAAATCGCGGCTTGTACCATCAATACGAAAATTGTCTTATTCTTATACATAACGATATGATTACAATACAATTTTATGACGAATCATGCAGTTTTTACGTAGGTCAAAATACTGATCAGTAATTACGTATAAATACTGATGAATAGCTCCTAAAAACCCAAAATAGCTACAATTTGGTAGTTTTTATAAACAATTAACCACAAGAATAGGTTAAACCAGGGGAAAGCTAATTACTACGTATTGAACAAAATTGATCTAGTCCAATCATCAATCCCCATTTTGAGCATTTTGTATGAATAAATCATATATGAGTATAGACAATGAGGAGGATGTGAGCAAATCAATCATATATTCCAAACTTAATAGCTAAAATTTTAACACTGAGGACTTTTGCTTTTGATTGCGACTAAGTACCTAAAAGATATAGACGAAATACTTTAAATTAGAATCATTATAAATTATTAAGGCTTTGATCTCTGGGAATGCAAAAAGCAAATAGTTATTGAAATATTTTTTTATAAAATTATACTATTTGAAGAATTTTAAATTTACTACTTAGTTGTGGTTTTCAAAAATTTATTTTTGTTTTTTTTATGATTAAATTTGTGGTTCTCTGGGAAAACTATAGAATAGGCTATTTAAGTAAAAATAGTCCTATTTATTATAAGTAATATACAGAGAGCTTGGTAATTGATTTTAACTATATTTTACAGAGGTTGAAGATGGAGAGAAAAGCGACAGGTTTGTATGATCCTAGTTTTGAACACGATGCCTGCGGTATTGGTTTTGTAGCCAACCTAAAAAACATCAAGTCAAACAAGATCGTACGCGATGCCTTGCACATGCTGGAACGCATGGAGCACAGAGGTGCTTGTGGTTGCGAGCCCAACACTGGAGACGGTGCTGGTATTTTAATGCAGCTACCACATGAGTTTTTTGTAGACGAATGTCTCAAGCTTGGCATTAAGCTTCCTGCATTTGGGAAGTACGGTGTGGGCATGACTTTTTTCCCTAAGGACGAGAAGAAGCGTCAAGAGTGTAAAACCATCCTAGAGAGAAATATAGCGAAGCTAGGTCTTACACTTTTAGGTTACCGTGTAGTACCCACCAGTACTGCTAAAGCTGATTTAGGGCCAACCTCTTCTGGTGCTGAGCCACAGGTAGAGCAAGTCTTTGTCAAATGTCCAGAGACCATCACCGACAATCTCGCATTTGAAAGAAAGCTGTACATATTAAGAAACTATTCTACGAGGTTGATCAACGAGAGTGTTAGCAACATTAACAATGGTTTCTATTTCACGACATTATCATCAAAAACAATTTGTTATAAAGGTCAGTTGACCACCGCACAGGTAGACTTGTTCTATTCAGACTTAGCCAATCCAAACTTGTGCTCTGCATTTGCAGTGGTTCACTCGCGTTTTGCAACCAACACCTTCCCTTCTTGGAAGCTGGCACAACCATTCCGCTACATAGCGCACAATGGTGAGATCAACACCGTAAAAGGAAACGTAAACTGGATCAAAGCAGCCGAGTCTTCATTTGCATCTAAGCTTTTCTCTAAAGAGGAAATGGATATGTTGATGCCTATTTGCGACATCACCATGTCTGACTCCGCCAATTTGGACAACGTTATCGAATTGCTTACGCTATCTGGTCGTTCATTACCACATGTAATGATGATGCTCGTTCCAGAAGCTTGGGACGACAACGAACTAATGGATGAGACACGTAAGTCATTCTACGAATTCCATGCATCACTCATGGAAGCTTGGGATGGACCTGCCTCTATCTCATTTACAGATGGAAACATAGTGGGTGCAACTCTCGACAGAAATGGCCTTCGCCCTTCAAGATATCTGGTAACTGACGATGACGTGGTGATTATGGCTTCCGAGTCAGGTGTGGTAGAGGTAGACCCTGCTAAAGTGGTGATGAAAGGTCGCTTACAACCAGGTCGTATGTTTATCTGCGATTTGGAAAAAGGCCGTATATTATCTGATGAGGAAGTAAAAGCAGAAATCTGTGGCAAACAACCTTACGCAGAATGGCTGAAACAATACAAAATTAAAATAGAAGACCTTCCAGAAGCTTCCAGTGAATTTAAGCCAATGGAAGACATCAGTGTACTCAAGAGACAACTCTCTTTTGGATATACTTCCGAAGATTTGAAAGTGATCATTGGTCCAATGGCTGCCGCAGGTGAGGAACCAATTGGCTCTATGGGAGTAGATACACCTTTAGCTATTCTTTCTGATCAAGCGCAGCACTTGTCGAGTTACTTCAAACAACTCTTCGCACAGGTAACCAACCCGCCAATTGACCCTATTCGTGAAAGAATGGTCATGTCCTTGGTATCATTTGTGGGTGGCTCAGAGAACCTACTAGAAGAAAGTGCAAAACACTGCCACACAGTAGCTTTGAAGCAACCAGTTTTGACCAACAACGAATTGGCAAAATTGCGTTACGTAGATCATTCAAACTTCCAGTCCAAAACCATCTCAACGCTTTTCAAAGCAGATGGCAAAGAAGGTAACTTAGAGAAAGCATTAGACAAAATCTGTACCTATGCAGCCGATGCAGTAGAAGACGGTTACGAAATCATATTGCTGTCCGACAGAGGTATAGACTCAGATCACGCACCTATTCCGTCACTCCTTGCAGCTTCGGCTGTTCACCACTATCTCATCCGTAGAGGATTGAGAGGTAAGTGTGGTTTGGTGGTAGAAGCTGGTGACGTATGGGAAACACATCACTTTGCAACCTTAATTGGCTTTGGTGTATCCGCCATCAACCCATACATGGCTTTTGAGACCATTGACAACATGAAGAAGCATGGATTGATCGAATCCGATCTTCCAAACGAAAAACTTCATTACAATTTCATCAAGGCTGTTGGCAAAGGATTGTTAAAGATCTTCTCTAAAATGGGGATCTCTACATTACAATCATACCAAGGTGCTCAAATCTTCGAAGCATTAGGTATCCATAGCGAGGTGATCGATAAATATTTTACAGGTACCATATCTAGAATCGGCGGTTTGGATCTTAACGGTCTCCAAAAAGAAGCCTTGATCAAACACAGAAATGGATATCCTGAGAATCCAAATGCAACACGCAAGCTGCAGGTAGGTGGTGTATACCAATGGAAACGTCGTGGAGAATTTCACTTGTTCAACCCAGAGTCCATCCACTATTTACAACTTTCTACAAGGACAAATAACTACTCTGTATTTAAGAAGTACACCAAAGTTATCAATGACCAAAGCAAACGTGCTTGTACATTAAGAAGCTTATTGGCCTTCAAAGGTGCCAAATCTATTCCTTTGGAAGAGGTAGAGCCAGTTTCTGAAATCGTAAAACGTTTTGCAACAGGGGCGATGTCCTTCGGTTCTATTTCACACGAAGCGCACTCAACTTTGGCCATCGCGATGAACCGTTTAGGTGCTAAATCAAACACGGGTGAAGGTGGTGAAGATGAAATTCGCTTCGAGAAAAAAGAAAATGGGGATTGGGAACGTTCTGCGATTAAACAAGTAGCGTCAGGACGCTTCGGTGTTACTGCCAACTACTTAACTAACGCAGACGAGCTCCAGATCAAAATGGCGCAAGGTGCTAAGCCAGGTGAAGGCGGTCAGCTTCCAGGCCACAAAGTGGATGACTGGATCGGAAAGACTCGTCACTCTACGCCAGGTGTAGGTTTGATCTCTCCTCCTCCACACCACGACATTTACTCTATCGAAGATTTAGCTCAGCTCATCTTCGACTTAAAGAATGCCAACAGAGCTGCAAGAATCAACGTGAAATTGGTATCTGAAGCTGGTGTAGGTACTATTGCAACTGGTGTTACCAAAGCAAAATCTGACGTAGTATTGATCGCTGGTCATGATGGCGGTACAGGTGCTTCTCCAATTTCTTCAATCCGTCACGCAGGTCTGCCATGGGAACTTGGTCTGGCTGAGACACACCAAACATTGGTGAAAAACAAATTGAGAAGCCGTGTTACGGTACAAACTGATGGCCAATTGAGAACAGGGCGTGATCTTGCTATAGCAGCCTTTTTAGGTGCTGAGGAGTGGGGTGTTGCTACTGCGGCTCTAGTGGTTGAGGGTTGTATCATGATGCGTAAGTGTCATTTAAATACCTGTCCTGTAGGTGTGGCAACTCAACATCCGGAATTGAGAAAACGTTTTACTGGTGACCCTCAACATGTAGTTAACTTCTTTACTTTCTTGGCTATGGATTTAAGAGAAATCATGGCAGAGTTAGGTTTCCGTACCGTTAATGAAATGGTAGGACGTGTGGACATGCTCACTAAGAACGAAGACGTCAATCACTGGAAATACAACAAAATAGATCTTTCTGGATTGCTATATAAAGAACCTGCCGATCCATCAGTTGGTTTGTACAAGCAAGAAGAACAAGATCACTTAATGCAAGATATCCTTGACTGGAAACTTTGGGAGGCGGCAAAACCAGCTCTCGAGGGTAAAGGTAAGGTAAAAGCAGAATTTATAATCAGTAACTTGAATCGCTCCGTAGGAAACGTCCTTTCTAACGAATTGACCAAAATCTACAAAGGTGTGGGTCTTCCAGAAGATACAATTCACTTCAAATACAAAGGTACAGCAGGCCAAAGCTTAGGTGCCTTCAACAACGCAGGTATTACCCATGAATTGGAAGGTGATGCCAACGACTACTGTGGTAAAGGTCTATCTGGTGCGAAAATCATCATCTATCCAGATAAGACGGCTAAGTTTGACCCTACGAAAAACATCGTCTTGGGTAACGTTGCATTATACGGAGCTACTTCTGGACAATTGTACGCACGTGGTATGGGCGGCGAACGTTTCTGCGTACGTAACTCAGGTGCTACCGCTGTTGTAGAAGGTGTTGGCGACCATGGTTGTGAATACATGACTGGCGGTGTAGCCGTAATCCTTGGCGAGACAGGTAGAAACTTTGCTGCAGGTATGAGTGGTGGAGTTGCTTATATCTACGACACTGCCAAGTCATTTGCAGAGAAGTGCAATATGGAAATGATCGGCTTCGACCCTCTTGAACAAGAAGACGTCGATCTTTTAAAGAAATTGATTACCAACCACAAAAACTACACGGGTAGTACTGTGGCAGACACCATCTTGTCTGACTTTGACAATCAATTGAAAAACTTTATTAAGGTAATGCCTCGCGATTACAAAGCAGTATTACAAAAAAGAAAACAAAAAGCATTAGAAGAGAAGAAGGAGGTGATACATGGGTAAACCAACAGGATTTTTAGAATTTACACGTTCTCTACCCAAAAAGAGAGATCCACAAGAAAGGATCAAAGATTACAAAGAATTGTATATCTACGACTCTTTTGGGACTGAAAAGGTAGAGGAGCAGGCATCTCGTTGTATGAACTGCGGTGTACCTTTTTGCCACAATGGCTGTCCATTAGGCAATATTATTCCAGAGTTTAACGATGCGGTATACAACAAAGATTGGGAAGAAGCATACACCATACTGTCTTCTACCAACAACTTCCCAGAGTTTACAGGACGTATTTGTCCTGCACCATGCGAAGCATCTTGTGTATTGGGCATCAACCAACCTCCGATCACGATCGAGGAAATAGAGAAGAACATTATAGAAACTGCCTACAAAAACGGTTACGTTAAGCCAAATGTTCCTAGAGAGAGGACTGGCAAAAAAGTGGCGGTAGTAGGAGGGGGGCCAGCTGGTCTTGCAGCAGCAGCACAACTCAACAAAGCTGGACATTTTGTTACAGTGTTTGAGAGAGCTGATGAAGTTGGAGGTCTCTTACGTTATGGTATCCCAGATTTTAAATTAGAAAAATGGGTAGTAGAACGTCGTGTTGAGGTCATGAAACAGGAAGGCATCGAATTCAGAACCAATGCTAACGTAGGTGTTAATGTTTCTATCGAAGAGCTTAATGAAAACTTTGACGCAATTGTGCTTTCGGGCGGTTCTACAGTAGGTCGTGATTTGCCTATTCCAGGTCGTCAGTTTAAAGGCGTACACTTTGCAATGGAATTCTTGAGCCAACAAAACAAACGTGTGAGTGGCAAAAAGGTAGAAGTAGACCACACTGGTACACCTTATGCAAATGGAGAAATCTTAGCTACCAACAAAAACGTGGTAGTAATAGGTGGCGGTGATACAGGTTCTGACTGTGTGGGCACATCCAACAGACATGGTGCTAAATCAGTAACTCAAATAGAGTTGCTCTCCAAACCTCCAGAAAACAAAAACGAAGCTACCCCTTGGCCAAACTGGCCTATGATCTTACGGACTTCTACTTCACATGAAGAAGGTGCTGACAGAAAATGGTCTATTTTAACTAAAGAATTCGTAGGTGATGCCAACGGTAACCTATCGGGCTTAAAACTGGTAGATATCGTCTGGAACGGTGGTAAATTTGAGGAAGTAGCGGGTACAGAGAGAGTGATTCCATGCGAATTGGCTTTCTTAGCTGCAGGTTTCTTGCATCCACAACATACAGGTATGATCGAGCAGTTTGGTGTGGAGCTAGACGAGAGAGGTAATGTTAAAGCAAACAATTATCAGACCTCAATAGAGCATGTATTTGCCTGTGGCGACATGAGAAGAGGTCAATCTTTGGTAGTATGGGCTATCTCTGAAGGTCGTGAAGCAGCAAGAGCAGTTGATGTGTATTTAACAGGTAGTAGTAAACTTGAAGCGAAAGACAGCTCTTTGTTATATCTCAAAGCATAGTTAAAAATTAGATTTCACATAAAACAGCCCCAGTCTTGAGAAATCAGGACTGGGGTTTTTATTTGATGAAGATATAAATACCTGTCTCTCAACTTAGCGAATAGCATATATCACTTAGGCAACCACCTTTAAAACAGATGACCAATCATTACCTTTGTAAAATGTTATATAATATTTGTATACTGTCTATTATTTTTGTTATCAGCGCCTCAGCACAAAATCAAAGTACCTCAGAAGGCACACCAAAATCGGGATCGATGAAAAACGCTTGGCGCTTACCTAGAAGGGGACCAAACTTTATATATTTCAGTAAATACAGCTATTATATCCTAAAAAACAGCCATACTAATTCTAAAGTATATCAAACAGTTATAGACACATATGATCAACTTTATGAACTACATCCTGAAAGAAAGTATGTGCTGATGGAATGTGCCAACAAGAAAGGTGGTAAAATGACATTTCACAGGACCCATCAAAATGGCATGAGTATTGACTTTATGAGCCCTTTGGTCAAAAAAGGGGAACCGAAATACTATAAAGGCTTAGGTTTCTTTAGGTATCTGATGAATTTCGATGCTAATGGGTGTAAAAGGAATAATCATAAAGTACGTATTGATTTTGATGGCATCACCGAACACATCTATTACCTAGAAAAGAACGCTCGAAAAAATGGTCTCAAAATCAGTAAAGTGATTTTCAAAATCAATCTTAAGGAACAATTATTAGCCACAGAATATGGCAGAAAACTAAAAAGCATGAATATTTATTTTGTACAGAAACTACCCAAACTCGTAGACAATGCGCACGACGATCATTATCATGTAGATTTTGAAGAGCTTAAATAAATTCTACAAGGAAATGTCTTTTAAAATATCCTCCACAACTTCCCTATTGTTTGAGAGTCTTGGTACTTTATACTGCCCACCTAGTTTACCCTTACCTTTCAGCCAGTTATAGAAAGTCCCTTTAGGAACAACTCTAACCAAAGGTTTCACCATTGCCTTGTCACCAGTACGTTTTGCATCGTAATCAGAGTTTACTTCTCGCAAAGTCTGGTCTAGGGCATTTACAAAAGTATCTATATTATTAGGTTCTTTACCAAACTCGATCAGCCATTCATGGCCTCCCTTGCTCTTACTTTCTAAATAAATAGGTGCTGCCGTAAAATTAGAAACCTCTGCTCCTGTCACCTCAACAGCTTTTGCAAGTGCAGTTTCCGCATTCTCGATGATCAATTCCTCTCCGAAAGCATTGATAAAGTGCTTGGTACGTCCAGTAATCCTAACTCTGAAAGGGAATTTAGAGGTAAACTTCACCGTATCTCCAATAATGTATCTCCAAAGGCCAGCATTGGTTGAAATTACCATCGCATAGTTTTTACCCAATTCTACCTCCTCCAATAACAATGTCTTAGGTTGTTCCTTCCCAATGTCTTCCAATGGGATGAATTCATAAAATATCCCATAATCTAGCATTAAAAGCATGTCCTTGGTACCGATCACATCTTCAATACCAAAGAAACCCTCGGAAGCATTGTAAATCTCCATATAGTTCATGGAAGGACTGGAGATAATGTCTGCAAAAAGGCTCTTATAAGGACCAAAAGCCACAGCTCCATGCAAGAAAACCTCTAAATTAGGCCAAACCTCATGTATATGTGTTTTACCCGATTTCTCAAGTATTTTCTGAAGCAATAGCACCGTCCAAGTAGGTACACCCAGCAAGCTCGTTACGTTCTCTTGCATCGTATGTTCGGCCATCCTCTCGATCTTTTGCTCCCAATCATCCATTAGGGCAATCTCTAACTTGGGTGTACGAATGAATTGTGCCCAAAAAGGCAAATTCTGAATTATTACAGCAGATACGTCTCCATAAAAAGTATCGGGGTTTAATGGGTTGATCTGATGACTTCCTCCTATAGAGAGTCCCTTACCCGCAAATACTTTAGTATCCGGCCTATTGTTGATAAATAAGGAAAGCATGTCCTTCCCTCCCTTATAATGACAATCTTCAAGACTTTCTTTTGTAACAGGAATAAACTTGCTACGTGCATTAGTAGTACCAGACGATTTTGCGAACCATTTGATCTTTCCTGGCCAGAGTAAATTACTCTCGCCTTTCATGATTCTATCTATGTATGGGAACACATCCTCATAGTGCGACAGCGGCACCCTTTCTCTAAACTCGTTAGGTGTAGAGATCGATGAGAAATAATATTTTTTACCGTATTCTGTATGAAGGGCAGTGCTGACTAGCTTTTTTAATAACTCATTTTGAACATCTTGTGGGTATTTCATGAAAAGCTCTATCTGATGAATTCGCTTCTTCATCACCCAAATAATCACCGAATTCAGTAACTCCATGGATTAATACTTGCGTTTTAACTCAAAGTTTTTACCCAAATACAATCTTCTTACTTCCTCATCCCCTGCGAGTTCCTCAGGTGTACCATGTTTCAAGATTTTACCAGAATACAACAGATAAGCCCTGTCGGTAATTGTCAAGGTCTCATCCACGTTATGATCCGTGATCAAAATTCCAATATTCTTATCCTTAAGTTTTGCTACTATGCCTTGTATCTCCTCTACTGCAATCGGATCCACCCCAGCAAAAGGCTCATCCAAAAGCACAAATTTAGGATCCATCGCCAAAGTCCTTGCGATTTCTGTACGACGACGCTCACCGCCCGACAATACCGCACCTAATCTCTTTCTTCGCTCTTGAAGACTAAATTCCTCAAGCAAAGATTCCATTTTCTCCTTTTGTGCAGCCTTCGACAGATCTGTCATTTCCAGTACTGCCATAAGATTTTGTTCTACTGTAAGCGTCCGAAAAACCGATGGCTCTTGTGGAAGATACCCCACACCTTTTTGAGCTCTCCTATACATCGGATACTTCGTTATTGAATCGCCATTAAGCGTAATGGAACCTTGGTTAGGCTTTATAAGGCCTACAATCATGTAAAAAGTGGTAGTTTTTCCCGCACCATTGGGCCCAAGCAAGCCTACGATCTCTCCCTGTTTCACATTTATGGAAACATTGTCAACTACAGTCTTCGGGCCGTACTTTTTTACCAGATTGTCAGCAACTATCATTTTATAGACTTTAAATTATGTACAAGTCAAGTTTAAAATCCCAGATTTGTGCCAAATCGTGAATGTATAAAAACCTGTTCCTTATTAACTTTCAAAAATATAAGTAAAATTTTACTTATAAAAATCTTACACCGCAATTCCCAAAGTTGCGATGGAGATTTTACCACAATTGGCGGCAAGACATGCCTTCCCAAAAGCCTCAAGGGTCGAACCCGTAGTAAAAACATCGTCAATCAAAAGCAGATGCTTCTCTTGGAGATCTACTTCAACAGAAAAGACATCCCTTACATTACCCCATCGAGCCAATCTATTCAATCTTGTCTGACTACTCGTATTCCTCTTCTTTACGATTCCATGCTCCAAGATAGGAACTTGCAATATATCCGACACACCCTTGGCAATTATTTGAGCTTGATTATAGCCTCTTACCCGTAATTTTTGCTTTGTGAGGGGTACAGGTACAATTGCATCTGGTTTTAATACACTATTTTCTTTCACAATTCTCCCCAAAAGGGCTCCATAATAAACCCCAATGTCTTTCATCTTAGCATATTTCAAATCATGAATAAGTTCCTGCACTGCACCACTTTTTTGGTATGCAAAGTATGAATATGCGTGCACAATACTAAGTTTATTAAACAGTCGATTATGAAATAAATTGTCTGAGGGACTCGAATTATCGAACCTATGCAGTTCTTGATCGCACTTATAACAAAAATACTTCTGATCCATAGGCATGATATCCTCACATTTGTAACAATGATTTGGATAGAACAACGCAAATAGATCTCTAAGCATGTCTACTCAATATTAATAGCAACGAATTCAAATGGAACACCCAACATCAGACTCATATCTTCTCCCGCTTCTTGCATGATTCGATTCGCATAATACCAGCGTACAATGCTTTTCTTTTTTCTCTTAGAAGCTAACTTATGGATAAACGCAAATAAAAACTTACTTGACTCTATATCAAACTGCTCCAATTTCACATGGAGAATAGTATATTTTGGGCTTTTCTTCAAATATCCGATGAGCCATTTCATTGCAGGTTTATAGAAGATAACTGCATTTTGAGGTTGAGAATAGCCACAAATCTCTAAGACTCCGCTCTCGTAATCAAAATTCAGCATAGGAGTTAACGATTCTTGGGCTATATATAAATTCTCCATTTGACCTAAGCTATATCCTTTTAAGTAAAGAACCTTGCAAGTGACTCTTTAATTTTGAATTTTCAAACCAAAAAATAATTGGGATACATGTCACAAATGAAATTAATGCCCCGGCATAGGTATCAATAAAAAAATGTTCACATAAATATACTCTGGATATTGCACAATTTATAGCCATCACAAAAAATACAATCCTCCAGAAGCTATCTTTAACAACTACTGCCAAAACGCAAAACAATGCAAATGCACTTGCAGTATGTCCTGAAGGGAAGCTATTCATGATCGCTACATCTACTCCCTCAGTAAAATTCAAAGGATAAGGATGTTCCCATTCAAAATATTTCTTGGGCCTAGACACTTCATTGAAGACCGTTCTTTTTAACACCTGTACTATAAGTGAAGGCACGGAGTAACAAACCAATAAAAGCAATGCTTCATAGTACCTAATGAAAAGTGAAACCACAACTAGACTTACTACAAAGAACCCATCACCAAGATGTGTATAATATCTATAAAATTGACCTAAAATCGGATTGTAGCTTCTATTGAAAATCAAAAAGCTCTCTTCTTTGCCCAACTTATAGATAAAAACACCTGCTACTATAAAGTAAAAAACGCTAAGAATGTAAAAAATATTCTTAAAAAAGAGTTGCTTCACTACCCGTTTATTTATCGTCTGAATCCTTCTTTCTCAACTTTTTATCATCAACCGTTTTGTTGAGAAACTCGTTGAGTTTGTCTATATCCATATTACTTTTGATCTCACCAAAGTTATTGATGGTCATATCCAGACCTTGTAATTCAGGATGTACTTTAGGTAGTTTCTTATTTGTAGTTTCTTTTTTCTTTGCCATGTCTAAATCAGAAATTTGTAATTGTTTCAATAAAATGACCTATTGCAAATGGAAACAAAATTATCGTCACAACAATTCCAAATAGTGCGCCATATAGGTGCGCATCGTGACCTATGTTATCATATTGGCGCTTACCCATGTAATAGGAGTAGGCAATGTACAAGGTGCCCATGATAAAACCTGGCATAGGTATAAAAAAGAACAAAATTTCAGACATAGGGTCAAAAATGATTCTGCTCATGATTAGGGCTGATACGGCACCTGAAGCACCTAAAGAGGAGTAATTGTAATTGTTTTTGTTTTTGATATAGGATGGCAGATCAGAAACCACCAAGGCCACCAAATAAAAAAGAAGATACATTATTTCGCCCAAAGTACCGTACACTTGTGAAAAAGCATATTCCACCGTTGATCCAAAACTCCACAATGCAATGAGATTAAAAAAAAGATGGAAATAGTCCGCATGTATAAATCCAGATGTTAACAATCTATAGTATTCCTTTTTCTTTGTAATGGAATAAGGATCCATTATCAGTTTATACATCAACTCCTCTTTGCTCCATGCATAAAAACTCACTCCTAGAGTGATCAATACAATAACTATCGTAACTGGCATATTCTAATTTTTTCTCCACTCCAACGTGTTGAGCATATGAACGACATCTTCTTTGATGTATTCTATGACTGGAGCAAGTGAATCATTTTTTTGGGATGTTTTAAAATATAAGGCCCCCCTTATGAAATTCTTTGTTGTATCAGTAGCATAAAACTGAAAAGGACTTGGCACATCTCCCACCAGCTCATATACAAAATACTTTTTGCCTTTGGGATTAGTAATCTGTATTTCTTCTATAGAATATGCCCTCACTTGATGTTTGTTGGTAAGCTTTATATGCTCATCAACAATCTGTAGATATTCTTTTTTATTTTTGGGAACCTTATAGGTCAATTGGATATCTGCATCGAAATCCTTATAAGAAACATTGATCCAGTGGTCACCAACAAGACCAGTGGTATCGTTGGTAACATCGGCGTATTTTGAGTACTCAAACTGGTAAGGGTGCTTTTCCTTGAGTAGTTGATACTCATGAGGCGGAAGGTCTATCTTGAAATAGCCTCGCATTTTAGGGACATAACCTTCTTCTGAGTCATCATTTGAACAAGACAAAAATAGGCAACAAGTACATAAAGCAAGTATAATGGATTTATTAATATTCATTGTTTATTCCAGTGATTTTCTTGAGCTTTGTTTAGCCTCATCCCCCTCCTCATTTTCCTCTATCTTAATTTTTACCCTCTTAATTCTTTTGTTATCTACCAAAAGAGGTACAAAAGTAAACTTATCAAACTTAATCTCTTGATTCTTCTCTGGTAAGCCCTCATTGAGTTGCAAAATCAATCCACCCAAAGACTCCGCCTCACCTTTTACATCTTCAAAAACATTAATATCCACTTCAAGCTTTCTGCAAAGATCATTGAGAGAGGTCTTGCCTTCAAAGATATAAGTATTGCCATCTAGCTGATACAAATCTGGCTTGATCTCATCGTATTCATCATTGATTTCCCCAACTACTTCCTCTATGATATCTTCCAAGGTTACCAACCCAGAAGTCCCTCCATATTCATCTACCACTATGGCCATGTGTACACGTTTCGTTTGGAAATCCTTAAGCAAAGAATCAATCTTCTTATTCTCAGGAATAAAATAAGCTGGCCTCAGCAAGGTTTTCCAGTCGTAACCTTCAGGATCGTTGATATGAGGCAATAGGTCCTTTACAAACAAAATTCCCTCAACCTTGTCTAAGCTTTCATTATAAACAGGTATACGCGAATACCCAAATTCATAAATTTTCGCCATCAATTCCGTAAAGGTCAAATCAATATCAACCGCCGAAATATCCATACGGGACCTCATAATCTGTTTTACAGAAATGGTCCCAAACTTTACAATACTTTTAAGGATCTCCTTCTCATCGCCACTGATCTCCGCTTCACCAGTAATTTCAATAGCCTGATTCAGCTCCTCAACAGAAAATGAATAGCCCCTCTTCTTAATTCTACTTTCTACCACATTTCCGAGCTTCAAAAGGATAAAAGCGAGAGGGTATACAACCTTCATCAAGAATGACAACAAATATACCGTATTCTGAGCTAATGTAAGTCCTTTTTGATTAGCGTATACCTTAGGGACTATTTCTCCCAAAAACACAATGAAGAATGTAACTAGGAACGTAACCACATACGAAGTTTCCTTACTCCCTGTGAGTCCCCAAGTCGCAAAACTTGAAAGTGTTACAAAAGTGATGTTAAATAAATTATTAAGAATGAGGATTGTAGCCAGCAAGAGTTGTGGGTGCTCTAATAGCTCCGCAATCTTATTATTGGTTTTATCATCGTCATTTTCAAGTTCAAGCCTAGTTTGATAGCTGATCGAGAAAAAAGCGACTTCAGCACCAGAAATCAAAGCCGACAAAAAAAGTAAAAAGGCCATCGCTACAAATGCAACAATGACCGAAGTTAATGATATATTCAAAACTGTCGCAGCCTGTAGCAACACGACATCGCAATATTTTATTAAATGAAAACTGTCCAAGGAAGCAGATTGTTTTTAGAAGTACTAAAACGGTAAATCGTCAGTAGCACTATTGCTTGAGGAAACATCAGCCGTTCCTTTTGACGCCACCTTAGGAGCTTCAGCTTCTGAAACATAGGTTGATCCTCCTTCTCCTCTACCGCCCAAAAGCTGCAAACTCAAAGCCCTGATCTTGGTAATGTATTTCTTTACGCCATTATCTTCCCAACTATCAGTCTTAATTTTGCCTTCAATATATACGGGACTACCCTTTCTTAAGTATTGTGATGCGATCTTGCTCAGATTATCCCAAAGCTCAACATTGTGCCACTCAGTTTGATCCACTTTATTGCCATTACGATCAGTGTAGCTTTCATTGGTTGCTACAGTAATACTGGTAACAGTCATGCCACTTTGTAAGGTTCTAGTTTCAGGGTCTTTTCCTAGATTTCCTATAATCATTACTTTATTTAATGATGCCATAAATGTAGTTTTTTATCCTTTAATGCAAATTTATAATTTCCGACACTAATATAGTTAAAATATCTTAAAATATTTCAATGCTTTCTCATTCGAAAAAATTGATGTTTCAACATTAATCCCGTTATAATTGAACCGAAACGCATTGAATATTTATACTTTAGAAAAAAATTTGGGTCTCAACAATTATCCCTCTAAATTTGCAACCATATTATGACGACTATGTTAGGTGACAATAATTTTGATATCATCATCATCGGTGGAGGAATTGTAGGCTTAGGAGCTGCTTACAAGCTTCAAAAGGCCTTTCCAACTTTTAAAGTATTGGTTTTGGAAAAGGAAGACACCCTTGCTGCACACCAAACAGGTCATAATTCTGGGGTAATCCATTCTGGCATTTACTACAAGCCAGGGTCATACAAAGCCAAAAATTGCAAAACAGGTCGCCTTGAACTTGTTGAATTCTGTAAAGAACATAAGATTGCCCATGACATTTGTGGGAAAGTTATCGTTGCCACAGAAGAATGGGAGCTCCCACAGCTAGAAAAAATATACAACCACGGTATTCAGAACGAAACCGAAGGTATTGAAAAAATAGGTCCAGACAGGATTAAAGAAGTTGAACCTTATTGCACTGGTATTGCAGGATTATGGGTTCCGTGTACGGGTATTGTACACTTCGTAGGAGTTACACAAAAAATGGCCGAACTCATCCAAGGCATTAATCCTCTCAGCAAGGTACTCACAGGCTATGAAGTTAAAGACATAGAAAACGACAACAACCAAAAAATCGTAATAACGAACAAGGGTAAGTTTACAGGCAAAAAACTGGTCTTCTGTGCCGGACTGCAAGCAGATAGGCTTGCTAAGAAAGATGGCGTCGAAGACTTGGATATGCAAATAGTTGGGTTCAGGGGTGATTATTATGAACTCACAGACGAAGCTAAACATAAAGTCAAAAATTTGATCTATCCTGTGCCCAATCCACAGTTTCCATTCTTAGGTGTTCACTTCACCAGAATGTGGAATGGGGATATTGAATGTGGACCAAACGCCGTATTTACCTTCAAAAGAGAAGGTTATGGCAAACTGGATTTTGATCTTAAAGACACCTCACAAGCACTGAGCTTCAAAGGCACATGGAACTTATTGTTTGACAATTTTGGTTTTGCTGTAAACGAATATAAAAGAGCTTTTTCTAAAAAACTCTTCCACAAGCAACTGCAGAGATTAATCCCTGCACTTCAGATCACAGATCTTAAACCAGGTAGAGCGGGTGTTAGGGCAATGGCACTAAAGCCAGATGGAAAAATGATTGACGATTTCAAAATAGAATATAAAGACAATAGCCTACACGTACTTAATGCTCCGTCTCCAGCTGCCACAGCAGCATTGGCTATCGGAGAAGAAGTCCGTATGATGGCGCAACAGCATTTTAACTTATAGTGAGGCCTCTTCTAGTAATTGCAATCAAACTAATGTTGCTCAGTCAATCGCTGTTTGCTCAACAAACAGAGGTAACTATCAACATCGGAGGCCTCATTTCTTCTAAAGGAAAAGTCTTTATTGCACTTTTCAACTCTTCCAAAGGATTCCCAGACGAAGGGCACACGGCGTTTTACAAAAAGATCTTAGAAATCAAAGACAAGCAAGCATCCATTACACTCTTGCTTCCCAAAGGAACCTATGCATTGGCCGTTTTTCATGATGAAAACGACAATCAAAAAATGGATAAAAACATGGTCGGCTATCCCAAAGAAAAGTTTGGATTCTCGAACGACCCCAAGATTACCTTCTCGGCACCAAGCTTCGATGAATGCAGCTTTCTTGTCACAGAAAGTCCGAAACAAATTACCATAAATCTCAAATAGGAGCTTCTAAGACAATCAAATCGGGCTGATATACTTAGTCTTTTCTATACTTTAGATTTGCGAACATCAACAGTTTGAGTTCTTTATGTGTCAAATCGAATTTCCGTGCTATACCCACGTGAGTGATACAGCCTTTGTAAGAATAAACGCCCTTCATCAACCATTCTTTTGCAAAAACCATTCCTTCCACACCTCCATAGTTAGACATGGCCATGATCGTAGGTGTGAAAATATTACTAAAGGCATTACTTGCAGTACGTGCCACTTTAGAAGGAATATTAGGTACGCAATAGTGAATGATATCGTGCTTCTTAAACGTTGGCTTTGACAGCGTGGTCAATTCCGAAGTTTCGAAACAACCGCCTTGATCTATGCTCACATCAATGATCACCGAATTGGGTTGCATGTTTTGGATCATTTCCTCAGTAACTACACATTGGCCCAAAGCATCTTCAGAACGTAATGCACCAATGACCAAATCTGCATCCTTTAGTATGTTTTTAAGCAAGGCAGCATTGATCGTACAAGTATGTATCTGGTGATTAAGATTTTGCTTTATTCTACGCAACTTATACAGCCTGTTGTCCAATACAATCACTTCAGCTCCCATCCCTATGGCATTTCTAGCCGCATACTCTGCTACAGTGCCAGCTCCAATAATTACGACCTTAGTTGGAGGTACTCCTGTAATACCTCCAATAATGACCCCTTTTCCTCCATTGGTACTACTGAGGTATTCTGCAGCTATCAGCATCACTGTACTACCAGCGATCTCACTCATAGCTCTTACTACAGGCTTGCTACCCACCTTGTCTTCTATGAATTCAAAGGCGATTGCGGTAAGCTTCTTCTTATTTATGGCATGAAGGTACTCAACACTACATTGAGCCAACTGTAGCGCCGAAATCAAGGTCTTCCCTTCCTGTATCAGCTCAATTTCCTTCAGAGTGGGTGGAGAAACCTTTAAAATGATATCTGCTTTGTATACCTCCTCCTGAGAATATACTATTTTGGCACCTGCCTCGCTGTACTCAGAATCTGAATATTTTGATGGTAAGCCTGCCCCAGCTTCCAGCCATACTTTATGTCCATTGCTGGTTAATACCGACACAGCCTCTGGTGTGAGCGAAATCCGGTTTTCTTGGATCTGCGTTTCCCTCGGTAATCCTATAAAGAGTGAATTGTTTTTTTGCTTTAGTTTCAAAGGTTGCTCTTGTGTGAGCAAGGCTGACTCTGCCAATGCTTGAATATCTGTTGACGTAAGGGTTTTAGCCATTTTGGGTTACTAAAAAGTGCCTATTTGTACTATTATACAAATTTATTTCTATTTTAAAAAATTTCGTTGGGATAAGACTGGGAATTTTTTCGGACCACTCTATCAAACAAAGATGTCCCGAATCCAAATATTCCTCTAAACCTATATCGTATGCCTCTTCTTCTGATCTCATTCTATAGCAATCGAAATGATAGATAGTATCACCAGATTTAGTTTCGTATTCGTTCACAATACCAAAACTGGGACTCTGCACAGCTGAGGTAATGTTCAAATACTGACACAGATGTTTGACAAAAGTAGTTTTGCCTGCACCCATATTACCTTCTAAAAGCCATATTGAATGTGAACGTCCAAACTCGTAGATTTCAGCAGCAAGCTTATCCAAATCCTCGAGACTTACATCTAAAAACTCCTTCTTAGTTGCCATTGCTCTTTACAAAATTCAAAAGCCTACTTGGCATATTGATGGGCATTAATCCCGACTTCAAAATAATCCTTTGCCCTTTAGGACCTATCACAAAATTTTTGAAGCCTGAATACTTTCCATAATAGTGTTCCGAATTTAAGATATAGATATTTCTAGCAAAGGGATACTTTTGGGCAGCAATATCAGACTGAAATGGATAATAGATACGGCCACTGTCCTTGATTCCTATTAATTTAATATTTTTGAATAGCGCTGTAAGGGTAGAGTCGTCCAAATTGCTAAACACATTGGAACCCAAAATTCCTATTGTATTTCTATTTTGACTAACGTAAGCTAAAAGCTCCTTTGTGTCTTTAGTGGCAAATGAATTGGCGGTGAGGGTCTCTTTGCCTAAAAGCTTGGATACATAATTAACCGAGGAGGAATAGTTTTCATCAAAAACCACCTTTTGGCCCTTAGGGTTTTTAGTAAAGGCTTCCATCAGTTGTTCTTTGGTAAACACGGTGTCTTTATCCGACCTATTTACGACGAATGTAATCGCATCCTGTGCAAACAAATACTCCTTAGCAACCTTCTGAGATGTAGAAAGTTGCTCGGCCTCAGCTGATGACAAGGGTCTAGAAACTACTGCCAGAGCAATGCTGTCACTTACCATTTGTTTGATGGCCAACTCTTCTCCTCGAGACACAATTTGAAAGTCAACGGAATCATTGATACTCTCATATACATCTGAGAGCTCTTGGCTTATGTTCACAAAGGCCGGATCTGCATAAATATATGCCACAACTTTTCTTTTCTTTTCTTGATCAGAAACATTATTGTTGTTATTACAGGCGGTAAACACCACCAAACAGAACAAGTATTTCAGATACTTCATGTCTAATTTTTTGGATCATTCTGATGTTGCTTCCTCAAATTATAAGCTCTAAAGCTACCATATACTATAAGTAGCACACTCAATGTCAACCTTAAGTTGTCATTGGCCAAAACTCCATCCATTTTCACGGTAATTAAGTATATACCTAATATGATATATAAACAAGCCATGAATATTTTGAACCCTAAAAGTAACTTCATACTACAAAAATAAAAAAAATCCCTCAATTTCTTGAGGGATTTTAAAATGCTAGATTTTATATCTTATTGTTCTACTCTAAAGTCAAGGTCGAATGACAATTTAGACTTTACAGCTTTACCACCTTTTTTGGCAGGAGTCCATTTGCCTTCTTTAGACATCAGATCAAGTACCCTATCTATCTCTTTCACAAAACCATAGGTTTCGTTAGTAGCTGGGTCTATGATATCCACCTTCTTAAGGTCTAAAACCTTTTTCTCCAAAACCCTACCTTCGCTGTCAATCGTAAGCATTACCTTAAACTTACCACCAATTCCATTTGCTTGTGCCAGTCTTGGTTTGTTGAAGTTCGTTTTGAAAAACTCAATGTGATTACCAGCATACGTGGCTTTCTCATCTACAATTAATTCAACCTTTTCTTCAACTTTTACAGGCTCTGGCTCTGGCTCCTTGTAATCATTATTATTACCTGTTGCCTGAGCATTTGGATCGTCCACACCATCTTGCTTTTTGTCAGCAATGGCAGTGTTCTCCATTTCCTTCTTGGTTGGCGGATCCTCTTCCACTTTCTCATCAGGCTCCACTTTAGGAGGCAAAACCTTTATAGTTTTGATCTGTGGTGGTGGAGGTGTTGGTGGCGGAGGTGGCAATGGCTTGTTTTCATCCAAAGCCTTAGGCTTTGGTAGAGGTTTGCTCATCGTAATCACCCTTTTGGCATGCTCCTTATTACCTTTGAAAATCAAAGGGATAGAAGTAGCAAACCCAAACATCACAAACGAGATCAAAAAACCAATGATTGCGTTAGCAGCATAGCGTTTTCTGAGCTGATATGCTCCAAACTCTTTGTTTCTACCTTTAAATACGATATCCAACCAAGAGTCTTTGTAGAGAGAATCTCCAAAGGATAAACCTTGCTCAGGAGCTTCTTCA
This sequence comes from uncultured Cytophagales bacterium, assembly GCA_945957555.1. Lineage (GTDB taxonomy): Bacteria > Bacteroidota > Bacteroidia > Cytophagales > UBA9547 > CAMFLX01. The sequence goes on along the minus strand of CAMFLX010000023.1, from coordinate 5,862 downwards.
AGTTCGTCTTTTTTATCGAAATTAATATTACTCATCTGATTCTTCTGTATATCCGTTTTTAAACACCAACTCCTGATCTTCTTTGGCCACCTTAGTTAAGGTGTATGAAGGTACTGCTGTAATCGCCAATTCATCCAAAATATCTACAATATTTTGATATGATGCTTTAGGCAATGGTTTGATCAATACAAACATCTTTTCACCTATCTCAGCCTTCTTTTGAATCAAAAGCTTTCTGATCCCATCAGGTTTGAAAGTCGTGAGCTTAAGCTCTGGCTCATTAAGCCCTTGGTAATAAAACACTTTATTGTTTTTCCCCAAGAGTATTGTCAATGCGTTTGACTCCTTGATTTTGGTATTTTCTTTATTCTTCCCATCATCAAAAGGCATCTGTATGTCCATACCTGCTTGTTGGCTCATGGTTGTAGTCAACATAAAGAAGGTGATCAACAAGAAACCCAAATCCACCATAGGTGTCATATCCACACGGGGGGCACCTTTCTTACCGGTTACTACCTCTGCCATATTACAATCCTTTTGGTTTTTGTTCTAAATCTGTGATAAAATTAAACTTGGTCAAGAGATTTGGCGGTTCTTGGAAGATCGCAATCACCCTTTCTGCCTTTTTTGCACTGGCCTTATTATCACCTTTGATCGCGATAAAAGGATTCACTCCTATTTCAGAACTAGCACCTCTAGCATAAAACAACCATTTTCCCAACTCGTTATTGGTAGAGTCAACTGGAATACCTTCCATTTCAACTTGAGCCCTATCTTCATCAGGCATTGCTAAGTAAGCTTTCAGCTTATCCATTGGCATACCTATCATCTCCATGTTGGAGAAGGTTTCGATCTCAGCATCGGTAAATTCAATACCTGCTGCACCACCCATAGCCGTGAGCACCATTTCCCTGATAGGTTTGTCCACCGTAAAGTAGACTTTGTCTTTTTTATCAATGGAAACAGTGATGACGTCCGATTCAGGGATTTTTACTTCTATAGTAGAGCTGGGTGTGTCTACTACCACTTTTTCATCCTTTTTGAACTTAGTCGTAAGGATAAAGAAAGTGAGCAACAAGAACGCCACGTCGCACATGGCGGTCATGTCTAGCGACGGACCCCTCTTTTTAATCTGAACTTTCGACATCTATAAAAGAACTATTAATTATTAGACGAGAACGTTTGTTTTACACTCATACCAGCTTCTTCGATTCTGTAAGAGATAGAATCGATCTTGCTTTGGAAATAGTTGTAGAAAATGATCGCAACTGCAGAAGTACCGATACCCAAAGCTGTATTGATCAAGGCCTCAGAGATACCCACAGAAAGTTTCGCAGGATCTGCGCCACCACCATCACCCATAGCTTGGAATGATTTGATCATACCGATTACCGTACCCAAAAGTGCGATAAGAGTTGCAACAGAACCTAAAGTAGAAAGGATTGGAAGGTTTCTGTTCAATGCTGGCATTTCCAACTGTGTTGCTTCTTCAAGCTCTTTGTCCAAAGCAGCCAATTTTTGCTCTTTGTCTAGTTGTGCGTCTTTAGCAACTTGGTTGTATTTATGTAAAAGTGAACCAATCGCATTACCGATAGATCCTTTTTGTTCTTCACACTCGTTAATAGCTGCAGATACATTGTTGGTATGCAAGTGGTTTTTTACATTCCAAACAAACGTTTCGAGATTCTTCTTACCATTAGCAATGTAAAGTGTGATGAATCTCTCAATCGAAATGGTGATAGTAATAATAGCACAAGCCATCAAAATAGGTACGATAAATCCTCCCTTATATATAATACCTAGGGCATTGGCTGGGTGACCATTCACAGGATCGTTCCCTGCAAAGTTACTTTCATTACCCATTACAAAGATATAAATTAATACTGCTACTACTAGGGCTAGGACAATTACCAGACCCGCAAAAAGGGAAGCAAAGCTGCTTGATTTTGACTTGTTATTCATTTTGAGTTTTAATTAATTTTCTGAAATTTAAATACGCAATATAAAGTTAAAAATAATTTTCTGCAATATAACGTGAAAAAATCAACTTGTTTAAAAAGTAAATATTATTCTAATGTTAAATTTACGAAATCGTACCCAAAAAAAAACGGCAGAAACCTGCCGTTTTTAGGTAAATAACTAAATAATTGTAATTATTTAGTTGCTTTCAATGTGATATTTAATGTAATATCATCCGATATTACCACATCTTTCATAGTGCTCTTATAAGAAACACCATATTTTTGACGGTTAAACACCAACTTGCCAGTTGCTGTGACACCAGTATCAGACTTGGTAACTACTACATCAGTTACCTTTTCTTCGTTGGTCTTGCCTCTCACTGTTAGGTCACCCGTTACGGTGTTACCTTCTACACTTTTAACCACAAATTTTGCAGTTGAGAATGTGTCTACTGCAAAGAAATCTCCTGTTGAAAGGTGTTTTACCAAGTTCTCTGGAGTTTTCTCTTTTCCTGAATAGTTCTTGTCTGTTGGCGTAATCGACTTCAAGTCAACTGTAAATGAGCCTGATGCAAGTGCATCACCGCTCAAACCTAAAGTTGCCTCAGTGATTTTCACAGTTCCATCGTGGAAGTAAGCACCACCTACGATTTCGCCATGCCATTTAACAGAAGAACTGTCAAGATTAACTTTGTAAGCGTCTTCTTTTTTAGTAGTGTCTACGCTTACTTTAGTAGAGTCAGTACCTTTTGTTTCGGTATTACCATTCTTACATGCAGTGAAAGCGATAGCGATAAGAGTAGCAAACGCGATTTTTTTGATTTTCATAAAAAATAGAATTATATGTTTAAACGTTTAATATTAATGACAAACATACCAATAAAGATTAAAACTAAGCAAAAAGTTCTTAATTTTGTCCAAAAATTACAAAAAAGATTCTGATGAATTTTCTGGTTTTAGGTTCAGGGGGCAGGGAGCATGCCATATCGTGGAAGTTGTCACAAAGTAAGATCGTAAATAAACTATTTGTTGCACCGGGCAATCCTGGTACTGCAAGTATTGCTGAGAATATTAATATAGGTGTGGAGGAGTTTGAGAAACTGGCATCTTTTTGTCTGGAACGATCAGTTGATATCGTGGTGGTGGGTCCAGAAGTACCACTTGTTAAGGGTGTTAAAGATTTTTTCAAAGCTAAGGAAAGCACCAAACATATCTGCATAGTGGGTCCAGATAAAGTTGGGGCGCAGCTGGAAGGATCTAAAGACTTTTCCAAAAACTTCATGTTTAAGTATGGAATTCCCACTGCGGCATCCAGAACCTTTCTGAGTTCAGAGCTTGAGGATGGTCTCAAATATCTAGAAACACATTCTTTGCCTATAGTGCTTAAGGCCGATGGCCTTGCGGCTGGCAAAGGGGTGATCATTGCTGAAGATTTAAAAACTGCCAAAGAAACTTTGATAGATATGCTTGCCCACAGCAAGTTTGGCGAGGCTTCATCAAAAGTAGTCATCGAACAGTTCCTCAAAGGCATAGAGATGTCATCATTCGTCCTTTGCGATGGCGAGAGCTATACCATACTGCCAGAGGCTAAAGACTACAAAAGAATCGGGGAGCAAGATACTGGGTTAAACACAGGTGGTATGGGTGCTATATCGCCAGTTCCATTTGCAGACCAAGCTTTTTTGGACAAAGTAGAACAAAAAGTAGTGATCCCAACTATTGAGGGACTCAAGAAAGAAGGTATCGAATACACTGGTTTCTTATTCATTGGTCTGATGAACTACAATGGAGAACCTTATGTAATAGAATATAATGCCCGTATGGGAGATCCAGAGACTGAGGTGGTGTTTCCAAGAATCACTTCTGACGTTGGCGAACTCTTCAAAGCTGTGGCAGATAAACAACTTAAAAACTTCAAGATAGAGGTAGACCCTCGCACTGCGTCTACCATTGTGCTCGTTTCGGGTGGGTATCCTGAGGATTACGAAAAAGGCTTTGAGATTTCAGGAATTGATGCTGCCGAAAACGTACATGTATTCCATTCGGGGACGGGCCTCAAAGAAGGCAAGCTCATTAACACAGGAGGTAGGGTAATTACCGTAACTGGCTTTGGCAAAGATATTAGGGACGCAATTGCTAAGTCCAACAAAGCAGCAGAGACGATTACTTGGAATAAAAGATATTACAGAAGGGACATTGGTTTGGATCTCTTGAAATACGAAAAATAGTGTTTGAAGCATTAAAAAATATTGACCACGAACTTTTTGCCACCATCAATCATTGCCATGCTGCTGCTTGGGACGGTACGATTATTTTCATAAGCAACAAATCATGGTATATTGTGATGGCGCTTCTTGCCGCTGCCTCCGTCTATAAATTCAAACAAAATTTTTGGATCGCATTCATATCAATTGCTATGGCATGGGGCTTGGCTGATCTCGTTTCCACTAGAGTTTTCAAAAACAATGTGCAGCGCTATAGACCATGCCACAATGCAAGACATAAAGACGCTCACATTCCTACAGGTTGTGGTGGCAAATATGGTTTTGTCTCTTCACATGCGGCAAACAGCGCCGCCTTGGCCACAGTGGTCATGGTCCTCTTCGGTACGACTTACGGTAGCCTCGCCTTTTTATGGGCCATCATTGTTTGCTACACCAGAATCTACCTAGGTAGGCACTATCCCGCCGACCTTGTCTGTGGCATGTTGGTGGGTATACTTTGCGGACTTCTGGTGAACACTTTGGTACTTAATAAACTTAAAAAGAAATTTATAGATCATGCATCAAATACTTAAATACATCTCATTGCTCGTACTTCTCCTATTTATAGGTGCTTGTACCTCCAATAAATTTGAAAACTTTGATGACAAGTCTTGGAAAGAAGATCGTAATGGGTGCATGGGAAAGAGAAGAGCCCTTGTCGCAATCATATTAGCACGCAAAGCAGAAATTTATGGTCTCAACGAGGTGGAGATCCTTCATAGTTTTGGAAGACCAGATGTAAATGACTTGAGAAAAAGACAACAAAAGTTTTACTATTACTATACTGAAAACGCCACAACCTGCAAGGGCGATTCCAATACAAGAGTCCTAAAGTTCCGATTCAACGCCATAGACAAAGTTCAGGAGATTTTGTACGAATAGTGTAAGTATTGAATTATCAATACTTACTCATAGGAGTCTTTCTCCAAAATGACATTGGTCTCAGTAACAGGACCATTGGTTAGAAACTGGGTAGACTAAAAACAAACTAGGGCGTTTGTTTTTAGCAAACGCCCTAGCCCATCTAACCCTTTAAACAACTAGATAACAAAACTCTGAAAGACCTCACCAAGTCCTTTTACCAAAGACCATTGGGATGTTTATAATCCGCATTCATTCTACGCCTATCTGTATTCGAGGGTGAATTATTATTTTGTTTGGGTCTCTTGCCCTTCACTTTCAGCGTATTATTTGTCTGATCCTTGTAATTCGGATTTTGATCGTATACCAATTCTTGTGTTGAAGTATCCTTTGCCAATTTTTCAGCCTCTGCCACCTGAGCTTTTTGAGCCATTTGCGGGTGTTTGTAGTCTCCTGAGGAGGCAGTATTCATTTGCTGTGCCGACGCCCCTGCAACTATCACGAATAACAAAATCAATATGTGCTGTTTCATAACCTTGTGCTGTTTATAATACAATTATACGTCTTTAGATGTCCCCCAAAACTCGTATTAAGTACTCAAATGGTACTACGTACAAATACTTATGCACTACGTACATACCGGTGGATACCTGCCAGTTTAAGGTAACACAACAAAAAGGACTTGCTGAAAAGCAAGTCCTTTTACCTGTTAAGACATTATATTAACCTCAATTCGGGATAAGGAAAAACATGTATTGCTTATATCTTTTTGTTTA
>CAMFLX010000022.1 GCA_945957555.1 uncultured Cytophagales bacterium | reverse complement strand
ATGTGTATAAGAGACAGCCATAAAGCTAGCCATTGATATCTTCAGACCTTCAATGGGACCAGCGACCGCCTCTTCGTTTAAACACATGGACAAAGCCGCAGCACTTACTATAGAAAATAAAAATCCGGAAGATAAAGAGAATGGCCTGCAGATAGGATTTACCATTGAAGAAATGGCAACGAGAGTAGAAGGCCTGCTTAATAGCATCGGCCTTATTAAAGATTTTGCCCCCATAGTATATGTTATAGGCCACGGCGCTAGTAGCGTGAACAATCCCTTTTATGCTACGATGGATTGTGGCGCCTGCTCTTGCAGGCCAGGTTCGGTAAATGCGCGCACTTTGTGCTTCATGGCAAATCACCCAAAAGTCAGGACTTTACTAAAAACTAAAGGATTGGAAATCCCCGAAAGTACTCAGTTTGTAGGCGGACTCCACGATACCACTAGAGATGAAATCGTATTTTATGACGAAAATTCACTCTCACAAACAAATAAGAAAAATCATGAGGCAAATACATTTACCTTCAAAAAAGCTTTGGATCTGAATGCGAAAGAACGATCGAGAAGGTTCGAATCTATTGACTCCAGATTGAGCGCAGAAAAAATTCATGAAAAAATACTGACTAGGTCCGTTTCTCTTTTTGAACCTAGACCTGAATTAGATCACGCTACTAATGCCCTCACAATCATTGGACAAAGAGACATTACCAAAGGCTTGTTCCTCGACAGAAGGTCTTTTCTAAACTCATACGACTATACTATAGATCCAGAAGGTAAGTTTTTAGCAGGTATCATGAGACCCATTGCCCCTGTATGTGGTGGTATAAATTTAAGTTATTACTTTGGTAGAGTGGATAATCACAAATTAGGTGCAGGCACCAAATTACCACACAATGTAATGGGTTTATTTGGTGTAGCAAATGGTATCGATGGAGATTTAAGACCTGGTCTGCCTAGCCAAATGGTTGAATCACATGATCCGATTAGGTTATTAGTAATCGTAGAGCACTTTCCAAACGTATTGCTAGAAATACTTAAAAATCTTCCAAACTATGTTTGGTATGCCAACAATTGGATGCATATCGTAGCTTTGCACCCAGAAACCAAAGAACTCTATCTATTTAAAGAAGGAGGATTCTTGCCGTATCAACCTTTACAACAGACAATTCCGACAGCTACTGATATTAATGCTGTCATCGAAAACAGTCATAGTCAACGAAATATTCCAGTACATCTCATCTCTTAAATCATATTTTATGCAATCGTTTCTTCAAATATTCTTTTGGATTCCACTGGTTGGAGTTGTCCTGAACTCTATTTTGCCAGCAAAAAACGAAGGGGCACTATCAAAAGCCGCTTTTACTATAGTGGGCCTTCAGCTGCTTAGCATTGTGATATTTAGTGGATTTTGGATCTACCGCGGATTTCCAACATTAAACACTAGGGATATCTCTCTCTTTAGGGCTGAGAACTATGTCTTTTTCATAGATTTCTACTTTGACAAGATCACCGCCGTATATCTTCTAGTAGGTGCTTTCATAACCTTTCTCGTCACCACTTATAGTCGATTCTACATGCACAGGGAAATCGGCTTTAAAAGATTCTTCAACACCATTCTATTATTCTATTTGGGGTATAACCTTACGATTATATCTGGCAACCTTGAAACGCTTTTCATTGGTTGGGAAATACTCGGGATTTCCTCGTTTCTCTTGATTGCTTTTTACAGACATCGTTATTTACCAGTAAAAAATGCAGTGAAGGTATTCTCCATATACAGAATAGGCGATGTGGGACTTATTTTGGCAATGTGGGCAACACACCACTTTTGGCATGAAAACATTACTTTCCTCAAACTAAATAACTATGAGTTAGTACATGCAAAGCTTCAGGCACATTCACTTGTTGGTGTATTTATTTCCATCATGATTCTTATGGCCGCCGCCGCCAAATCGGCGCAGCTGCCCTTTTCTTCATGGCTCCCAAGAGCTATGGAAGGCCCAACCCCATCAAGCGCCATATTTTATGGATCGCTATCTGTACATATTGGCGTATTCTTACTCCTCCGTACATTTGCCTTTTGGGAGCATCAATTGTCAGTTCGTATATTGATAGGTATATTAGGACTTTGCACCAGTATAGTGGCAGGAGGTATTGCCAGGGTACAATCTTCCGTAAAAAGCCAAATCGCCTATGCCTCCATTTCACAAATAGGTTTGATTTTTATTGAAGTTGCGGCAGGTTTCGAAAATCTAGCACTGATACACTTTGCAGGAAATGCATTCTTAAGAACCTACCAACTCTTAGTTTCACCATCAGTGGTGAGTTATTTGATCCGCCAACAATTTTACAACTTTGTACCTCGTCCACTTACGCTAGAGGATTCTCTTCCGAGAAAAATAGAGAACTCTTTTTATATCCTCTGTCTCAAAGAGTGGAACTTAGACTCCCTCGTTTATAGACTTTATTGGAAACCATTTAAGTCTATTGGTAGAAGGCTAGATTTTCTGACTGTAAAACAGGTGATCCTTTTTATGGTGCCAATTTATCTCATTGGGCTTTATTTAGTATACAACAAAGAGATGATACCTGAACCAATATTGGAATACATGCCATTTGTATTTGCATTCATAGGGTTATTATTAGTCTTAAAGTCGTTTGCTGAAAAGAAAAATGCAATGCTGGGCTGGATATTAGTAAACATGAACCACTTTTGGGTGGCTCTTGCTATAGCTTTTAACGACAACTTCGACTACAATCAGGTCTACTTCTATTTGAGTGGTATTGTTATTTGTGGTACAATTGGCTTATTTACACTGAGACAATTAAAACATCACGTAAAAGAAATTGGTCTTGACCACTACCATGGCCATGGCTATAAACATCCACGACTTGCTTTGCTGTTCCTATTGGCATGTCTAGGTGTAACAGGCTTTCCCATTACCCCAACTTTTATAGGAGAAGACCTTATGTTTAGCCACATTCACTACGATCAAGTAGTGTTAGCATTCTTCATTTCCCTCAGTTTCATTATTGATGGACTTTCCATCATCAGAATTTATGCGCGTCTTTTCATGGGCCCACACGTAGAGTCTCCTTATGAAATGGCATATAAGTCTTCTTAAAAATTTATAATAGTATAGTAAAGGGGTGTTAATATCGATAACCCCTTTTATCATATCAAAATCAAGCAGCACTATTAACTACCTGACAAATAGCCTCATAAAGGTCGTCTGGCTCAAATGGCTTAGTTACAAAAGCAGTCATACCTTCTCTTAAATATTCATCTAGCTCGCTTTTCATGGCATTTGCAGTAAGCGCAATAATGGGTGTTGTTATCTTCATTTGATTCCTCAAAATCTGCGTAGCCTCTACCCCTCCCATGAGTGGCATTTGAATATCCATAAGGATAACGTCATATCTAGCGTCCTTCAACTTGTTTAAAGCTTCAACACCATTCATTGCCTGGTCAACATCCACATGCCACTGCTCCAATATACACATGGCCAGCATTTGGTTAAATTCGTTATCTTCAACTAAAAGTACATGTTTGCCTTGAAGCAGTTCAAAATTCTTTTTCTCCAAATCAGGTACAATTTTAGCGGTTTTGTCTATTGGCAATTCAAGGTCAAAGTAAAACTCAGCACCTTCCCCCTCCTTACTTATTACGTTCAGAGTACCACCCATTAATTCTGAAAGTCTTTTACTGATAGACAAACCAAGGCCTGTTCCACCGTATTTACGACTAATCGATGCATCAGCTTGTGTAAAATCGTCAAATATCTTCTTGATTTTATTCTCTGGGATTCCAATTCCTGTATCTATTACTCTAAATTGAAGCTGTTGATGTCCAATATCCATTTTAACACTCTTCACCATAACTGTTACAGAACCTTTATGTGTAAATTTTATGGCATTACTAATTAGATTAGTTAATATTTGGTTCAGTCTAAAAGGATCCCCAATCACAAAAGGGTCAATGCTATCATCCCAATCAAAACTTAGTACAATATTCTTTTCTGAGGCTTTGAGTTGCAAAGACCTAGTGAGCTCAAACAATTTATCTTTAAGATTAAAGGAAATATTTTCAAGTTCGAGCTTTTCAGATTCTATTTTGGAATGATCCAAAATATCATTTATGATTACGAGAAGATTCTCGGCTGAGGAACGAATTGCTCCCAAATACTCCGATTGTCTTGAATTAAGCTCAGTAGTAGATAATAGGTTTGACAGACCTATGATTGCATTCATGGGCGTCCTTATCTCATGGCTCGTATTGGCGAGAAACCGCTCTTTGAGCCTAGCCGATTCTTCTGCCTTTTGCTGAGCGTTTGACATGGCATCTTCCATTTCTTTTCGCGTGGTAATATCAACCACTACTGAGCTGTAGCCAGTAACCTCACCATCTTCCATAAGTGCCATGAGGCTATGGGAGACCCAAACTAATTTACCGAATTTACTTCTGATTGGATACTCCAAAGAAGTTTTTACAGTCTTTTCTTCTTTTACTAATACAAATGCCAGTGTGATCGTTTGAACATACTCACCGTCAATAAACTCCCAAAACGCTGTACCTAATAGTTCACCCTGAGAATAACCCGTAACTTCCAAAGTTGCTGCGTTTACAAAAGTCAGTTTTCCTTCAATATCACAACGAAATATCATATCTGAGGCATTTTCTACAAGACCTCGATACAATTGTTCCTTTTTTTCTAATACCTTCTTGCTTTCAATCAAAATACCATTGAGCTCTTTTGTCTCTTGGATATTGATTTCATTTAGCTTCATGAGTTGGATCATGTCTGTAGTTGGATCATTAAGCGCATAGTCTGAAACTGAAATCCTATGCTGCACCAACTCGTCAGTATCTTTTAACCAAGGAGAACCTATAAATAAAAGCGAGCCACTCTCAAACAAAGGAATACATTGTGCTCTGTAAAGAACTCCAAAGGGCTTAACTTTGAACACAAATATTTGCCCACTGTACTCCATAAAACTTTCAAAACTCATAGATAAATTCCAAGGACGTACCACTTCAATCACCTGCAGAAAGTGCCTTCCTAAAGTACCAGGAAAGATTTTACGAAAACTGACGCCTTGCTCAACAAGCACAAAGGAAGCATCTACCTTAAAATAAAACGGGGAGATGCTATCCAAGTTTATCGTATCAATACCAACGACGAGTTCCATGTCACCAGCTTAGGTTAAAAGCATCATGATCGTGTTCATCCTGACTTCTGTTATAGATAGGTTCAACCTTTACATCTGTATTGAAAGCCTCACCTAGACCCAATAATAAACCTTCCACAAAATCAGTAAGTCCGCGTCTGGTAGAATAATAATGAAGTCTAAGGCTCTTCTCTGTTAAGTGCGTAATTTTGAATTCTGGCGGTTTTATATTTGGATACAACAACATTACCCGACTGTGAAAATTAGGTAGATTCACCACAAAATCTCTCAAATTATTCCCCCCCGTGTCCATTAGTGACCCATAATGTTTACGAGCGGTCTTTAGCACCCAATATTTCCCAAATGAGATCAATACACTCCTAATAGGCATCTTTAATACTTCCGAAGCTGCGATTGCCAAATTAAAAGTTACCGAATCCTCATATAGCTCATTACTTAAAAAACGTTCTTCTCTTACTTTGCTTACCACTTTTATCTGTTCCCATTTTTCCTGCCCGAAGTTTTCTACCACCAGTCCTTCAATAGCCTTGTTTACAATTCCATACATAGCTTTCAAGTTTAATCATTTGATTACACCTGTTCTATTATGATGCCAAATAGTAAAAACTAGGCTTTAAGCTCAATAGAAGCCAAAAATCAAAGATGTATGGCCTCATTTTGATACTATTTTCCCAAATTTGGAACTAAGTTTTAATCAAATTTTATAACTGTCGGTATAGATGTGATCGCATTTCACAAAGCAGTAACTCTACTTTTTCACCATCGGGCTCCTCTGGTAAGTCACAACCCTTAAAAAGTTCATCAATATGATTGATCTTCTCCATTGCGATTTGCAACAAATCGTCATATTCCATGGCACCTGATTTAATCTTTAGGAGAAAATCACGATCATTAATCCTTCTTACATTCACCCTTTTCTCCTTGGCTATTTCTTCAGCAACTGCCAAGAGACGGAAAGTATGCATCATGTTTTTGGCATCATAGTTTTTACCATGAGACTTTGTACCCACATAGCGGTTTTCATTTCTTTTCTCTACCCACACCCAATACTCTCTATATTCTTTACAATAAGAAGAGTAACCGTCTTTATTAAAACTTAAATATGCCAAAGGTTCCAAACCTTTAGGTACTGAACTTACACGCACTTCATCGGCATCTGGCCCAGACATGATGCCTTTAAAGTCCAAACCTTCCCTTTGGCTCTCATGATACAATGCATACATATCTCTTGTATGTGGCAAATTAACCAAGCCACAAGCCTCGGCTGAGAACGCATTTGTTGCCAACCATGACTGCAATGGCATGCTACCTTGCCCAAGCACTACATAACAAAAATCCAAAACGGCCTTCTTCACTTCTCCCACAGGATTCAGGATCTTCTTGTTCAAACCTTTCGCTTTTTTGATCTGAGAGAATGCGTACCCTGCAAAAGTCTGCTTACAAAGTTTTGAAAGGAACATTTCGGGTTTCACCAAGTCCATAATCGGATGTCTGAATTGAATACAATCCTCTGGACTGTTCAAGAGCTCAATGATATTGGGATTGTTCTTGTAAAGCAATTCCATGAATCGTTTCAGCTCATAATACATGATATCGTTCGTTTCATTATGCACTTGATCGGTATATGTCAAGCCATAGAATTCCTTTTGAGGCAAAATATATACGCCCTTTATATCGGTATCAGATTGAGGTGTATGTAGACCGTATGCCCGACTCCCACTAATACTTTTGAGCAAAAGTAAGTATGGCGATTTATCTAATTCTTGAAGAGTCATGATTTCAATATCTAATCTGATTACTTTATCTAAAAATCACCATAATACACTTGAAAACAGGGCAAACCGATCTCGTTTCTCCAAGTATCTACTACTTGGTTTCTGTCGTCTAAGACAAACTCGATGAAATATTTCTGAGCAATGTGCTTTTCAAAAATTTCCTTTTTAACAATTGAATCCTTTCTTTGATCTTTCGCGCCACGCATCAGCAACAACTCAAACTCAATACCATGAGCCTGTAACCATCTAAGCGTCGGCTCCTTGTGAGAGTCATGTCTGCCAGAAACCAATATGATCTTATAGCCTAAAGCCATATAGTTTTTCACCAAAGCGATTACAGGCTTGTTCGGCAAATCTCTATCACAATGTGCCGCATCAAAAGGATTACGACCATTCAACAAGGCCAAGGTCCCGTCCAGATCACAAATGATCGCCTTAGGTAGAGATTCATCCTGAACCAAATATCTTGGATCTTTATGCAAAATCTTGTTCATCGTGCGAATCACTTTCTCCCCAACAGGTTTTTCTCTTTGAGCATCACGAGCTATACACTCTTCGATTGGCGTAGTCATCTCTTTTACTTCTACGACTACTGTGTCGTTATGCAGTTTATTAAACTCTTGCACCAGTTGTTTTATTCTTGTATGGTTCGTTTCTGAAAGATTGGTATCGTCCACGATTACATGTTTACCTTCTTCAAGAGCTTTAATGATCAGCACATCTCTCACTTTCTTTACAAACTTCTCATTACCATCGCTGGTGGCTCCATTATCAAACATCATTCGTAAGTCGTCACGATTGATCCTCTTATAGATATTAGGCTGCTCCGCTACTAAGTTTTTTGCATAAGTAGACTTACCACTTCCTGGTAAGCCCTTCATGATGATCACTTTTTTCATTTCTTTAATAATTTACCCCGTTTTCGTTTACTTCATAAAACATGGTCAGATCCATGTACTCTAACTGTCTTTGTAAATATGCATCGGTTTTTGCAAATACATTAAGGCTTTGATCCAAAACTTGCTGATCAGCCACCTTCATAAACTTCTGAATTCGACCCGACTCCAGTCTTTTATTCAACACATTTTTTCTAAAGTCATCAATTTCCATGCAAACGCGATCCGCTTCGTTGATTTTTTCGGAAAAACTCATTTGCAAGTAGCTATCCTTCTTGCTTTTCAACAAAGTGGCGTCCAATTGAAAGTTTCTCTCTAGTATTTGTTTTCCGAACAGATAACTCCTAAATATATGAGTCATCTTTTTGGTCTGTTCTCTATCACTTAATGATTCATCCAGAAACTTCCTGTCTCTTTTGCTAAAGCCAAGATATGCCTTTACAATATTATAATTGTAAAATGCAAACCTTTGGTCGTACAAGAACGATAAGGGAGAATCCTTTAAAGCCTTTGTATGTAAGGCTTCAAAGTTTATAGAAGAATCACCAGAAAGACAGTTTCGCACAAAACTAAATACATCTTCAAATATGTAGTCAATACGATTCTCCTCATCTTTATATTGCAATACATGCTGCAAGTTCAACAAACTGTTCACCTTATTTATCGAAGGCACATATATGCATAAAATATCGGTATCGCTCTCGGCATCCTTTAGTCCATATAGTGATGAACCAACCTCCATTTTAACCAATGTCGCTCCCATTAATAAAGCAAAAAGATCTTGATCGTGAATGTGTATATTCATAATCTTCAAATTTCACGCCTAGGAAAACGATCCACCTCAATATTTACAAAGGGTTTGGAAAACTTCGGCCTTAACATTTTCCAAATAATCTCATCATAAGTTCGTCCATCCAACATTCTAAACATCACCGCAGGATAAGTACACGTTTTAAAGTATTCGGCAGTCTCCTTTCTTCCATCCAATACCTTATAATCCTCCTTAGCCTTTTGTTCAATGGCAAGGAATGCACCCAACAGCTCGTCGTTGGTCTTTCTCACCCAAGCATAAAACTCATCAGGCACCCTTTCCAGTAATTCTCCAAGTTGTTTCCCTTCTTTAAGGTACTCCCAAATAGATATGGTAGATACTTGGGTAATGATTCTATGGATCCTCACATATTCTTCAAACTTGATTTTGTAACGTAGTCCACTCTTGAATTTCACTACAAAACCCTCCTTGTTATCTTCTTGAATCTCTCGTAAAGCCTCTAAGTCTTGTAATCCATCATATCTTTTCACTATTGGAAATCCGATATCGACCAAAGGCATCTCATCGCCAGTGGCTGTTTCTACAATAGCCAACAAGACGAGTTGTTCCTTTGAACCATAATCTACCACGATCCTGTTTTCTGGGTAAATAATCTCAAACAAATAAGTGTATTGTTGATCCAGCTGCTCAAGGGTTTCATGATATTTCTGAAGCAACATCTCATTCGCTTTCTGTGACTGAATGCTTGTAAACGATCCCCTAGTTGCTATACAGGGTCCATTGTCACACCAATACAAAATCCCCAAGGAACCATCCATTTTTTCATACACCTCAAAAGGCTCATTGGGAATCTCTTGATTTTCATGTTCGCCTAAGTTAAAGAATTTAGGAAAAGGTCTAGCCACAATTTGACCTTGCTCATTGAGCATCAATCCTCTACACATAAGCGTCACTTCATTCCAAATCCTATCGTATTGAGCAATTTGTGTATAGTTATAAATATAAAGTTCTTGTTCAGGATGCTTTTGCACCTCAACATATCCCTGCTCAATCATCTCTTTCAACAAATCTGTGTTCATTAACATAAGCTCAAAGATTATATCATTAATAAAACAAAGGAATAAAGATGCTACGCAAGAGAAGTGCGTAGAAAAAATATTTATTAATAAAAAAATGATTGATATCTAGATTGGTATAAATTTCTATTTGATCAAATGAATAACTTCCTCATTATCCCAATCATACTGCTCTAATTTTGACATGATCACTTTGCCATTAGGATCGATCAAATATGTAGTAGGGAAAACATTTATGCCCTGCTCTGTCAGCGACTTTTCAGATAGGTAATAGTCTAAATTATATTTACGCCGCTTTTTGAATTCATTTATTTTGGCCCAACCTTCATCAGAAACCAATAATACACGCAACTTATCCTTCCCTACCTTTTCTTGCAAATGCTGAATGTTGGGAATCTCCCTGATACAATCGCCACACCATGTTTGAAAATAACTCACCAGTACAAATCGCCCCCTTAAATCCTTAAGTTCTACACTCTGGCCTAAGGTATCTATCAGTTTGTTTTCAGACAGGGGGATACTCGGAACAACATTGTGCCTATACACATAACTCCCACCTAAAATCAATAAAACAAGTAATACGACAAAATTAATTACTGCCTTTAAGGTCAATCCATCCAACAAACGCTTCATCTATTATTTTTTAGGCTCAAAATCAAGGACTAATGAATTCATACAAAATCTTTTACCTGTAGGCTTTGGCCCATCATCAAAAATATGGCCTAAGTGCCCGTCACAACGGCCACACAAAACCTCTATCCTGTTCATTCCATGAGAACGATCTTCTAAATAAATTACACTATCAGGTTTAATGGTTTCATAAAAACTTGGCCAACCACAAGAACTTGCAAACTTTGCATCAGAGATAAACAAGGGATTGCCGCAAACAGCACAATAATAAGTACCTAAACCACTAAAATTCCAGTATTTACCTGAGAACGCCCATTCGGTGCCTTTCTTTCTAGAAATTTGATATACATTTTGGGGTAGTATTTTTTTCCACTCCTCATCAGTAACCGCTAGCTTTTGTGTGTCTATCCTAGAGTAATACGGATTATTTGCAACTGTAGAATCTTGCATTTGATTATTGATAGTTTTTACTAAAAACAAAATTCACGTAAATTTGTTCAACAACAAATCTGGTTCGAGAATTTTAAGCTAATATTTTAAGAGACAATGGATTCACAACAACCTTGATATAACTACAAGTCTCGCCAAGTGGCTCACCATCAACATGTACGCTTATAGGCTCACAGCTAACCCCAATCATATTAGTCCTATAATATTTAACATATCTAGAGTTTATTTTCTTCTTAGTAAACAAACTAAATGCAACTAAGGGCATTAAATATATGGGAATCTTAGTAACCACCACCACATCCACCAACCCATCATCGTTACACGCCTCAGGAGCAATGTGCACATTATTACCAAATTGAGAGGTATTAGCAAAGGAAATAAAAAACGCATTTCCCGAAATCTCCCTCTCATCAAGTTTCAAAACAACCCTATGATCACTTTCCTTGCGGTAATACATAATCACCGCACGTATATAATTTATAAAACCTCTTCCCTTTATTTCGCTAAACTTCTGAGAGATGTAGGCATCGAATCCGATTCCCGACACATTGAAAAAGGGAATATCGTTGAGAAAACAGGTATCTACATATTTAAATGTAGTCAAACCAAGCATTGCAGATAAATTTTCCTTATAATCCAATAAAATCCTATTATGCCTCGCGAAACCATTTCCCGATCCGCAAGGTATGACATGGAATATACATCGTGAACCTATTAAACTAGATGCTACTTCATTCACGGTACCGTCTCCTCCCACAGCTATAACAACGGTATACTCCGAATCAAAATACTGCTTGGCTATTTCTTTGGCATGTCCAGCGTATTGTGTATGTTTCACTACAAAATCAAGCCTATTGGAAAGACAAAACTCATTCAAATATTGAATGAGTTTTGTCTTTGATTTTCCTCCAGAAATTGGATTTACAATAAAAATGTATTTCATTATTTGTTACAATGTCTGCAATAGAAATCTTTAAGCACTTTATTTTCTTTTATTTGAAAGCTCCCATTCTCAGAAGTAAAGAAACCACATATATCATTTGGAGCAATTGTATAAACGTTCTCCAATGCAAGATTGTATACATCTGGATTCAAATCAGAACTTTTTGCAACAGTAGATTTTACAAAATCCAACAAAACCTCTTTATCCGTATTATCATTAACAATACTCCTATCTACTAATGGCATAATAAGATCATTAGCTGAGTAGAAGCTGTAGTTATTAATGGCAATGGACAAATTCTGATCCGTCAACTCTTCTCCTATACAATAAGTAGCAGCAGTTTTAACCGCCTCTTCTCTACGCTTAGCTTGGCTATTTTTATGCTCCTTGTATGCCTTTAAGAAATAGTAGTTAGCATTTAACTTGTGTATCAAATTCTTATCCATGTTATAGGGCAATAGATTTTGAATATCAGCAAAAATACCATCAAAGCTTTTTAACTTATCCTTAGTATCGAAGCTTTTCATAATATTGAGCACCGCCATATTATATAAAATCATTTTATTGCCAGGCGATACACCATTCAGTCTAACAAACTCATCATAAGAATAAGTGGCATCATTTATTTTGTACAAATATTTAAATGCCTCCAATGCTATCAGAGCCTCAACGAACTCTGGTTTTCTTGGAATCTCCAATTTCAATATATCATTCTTGCCTATAACCTTGTGGTGGATTTCATTAAAGACCAATTTAAGTAAGTTATTCACCTCATCTTTGTTTCCTTTGGATGCAGCCTCGTCAATTTTAGCTTTTAATACATCAAAAGGCTGATTAAATTTCAATTTTTCAACCTGTACTTCAATGATCAAATCAAACTTATAAGGTTTGCGAAAAACAGAGTCCAAGTCTTTAACAATTTCGGGACTTTCGGCTAGCTTCTTTAGAATATCCGCCCTAGACAAATCCTTCAGGCCCTCATATTTTGTTTTATGAATACTTTTGTAAAAATCTAACCATCTAGGGAATATAGAGTTTGTAACAGCTATAGTATCAGTCTGATTTTGTTGAATTTTGTATACTAAATTATTGGCGATACTTGTACATAGCTCGGTAGCTGCAGTATCAGCATTGATTGGATAATAGCTTACAAAATCAATCTTTTTGAAATCATAAAGTCTCACCTTGCCCAAATAATTGATCAGTTTCTCCGTCTCGGCGGAAACGCTACTCACATCGGTTGCAGTGAATGAATACTTAATTTTATTAAAATTCTGATCCAAATACACTTCATTATCAGGATTTATGGTATCAACATAAAGCCCCATATGGAGCATCTGTAGCGAATCTGGTACAAAAGGAACAAACTTGTTGTATCCACACTGACATTTACTTTTCAGAAATATTACATTAGCTTCATATTCTTCTCCATTTTTGATTTGAGTTGGTAACTTACCTATAGATGCCAAAACCTTACGTTCCGCCAACTTTTTGTTTCCCTTTATGATAGTTTTCTTTTTTACTGGAGCCAATAATATACCATTATGTATTGGAGATTTATGCTGAATATTCGACCCTCCACAAGCAAACTGGTCTTTGTGGATCAAGTCTATCGATATAGCATCGATAGATTCTTCAAAAATCTTCTCGAACCAATCCAAATTATCCATAAAAAAGAAAACCTCGCCTTTCTCAATATATGCACCATACTTGACCGTGGCAGGCATTTTCCTCAATAAAGATTTAGCATCAGCACATTTTCCGTCATCCTCCAACTTAATTCCATATGCATTATCTGGAATCTTCACCCCTGCAGGTGCCTGATACGGCTTATTACCCAACACAAAAACTGCATATAAACGCTTTCCAGGCTCGTCAACTCCAATTGACAGTCCTACATTACTAAAATTGGGATTATCTAACTGCTTTCTGTTACTCGAATAATTGAAAATATCCTTAACAAGACCATCTAATACTTCTTCATAGGTTTCATAGATCACTTTTTTGTTTTCCTTTTTCAAAAAAGTGGTTTTGCCCACATTAGCAGCAGCAGACAACTGCCCCAAGGTACCATAGTTGCCTTTAAAATAGTTTACACGATCTTCTACATTTGGATACTTGCCCTCTTCCACATTAGTTACCTGAGAAGTTTTTACCAAGTATTTAACATGCATATCAGCAGCCTGTACTAGAAAATCATCAGTAGAAATCTGCGACACGCCCATCGTGTCACGAATATGATTTAATTTGGCCAATAATCTTTCCTTGAAATAAGCTTGATTAAAACTGGAAAAAACAATTTTATCAGTAGGGTTTTGGGAATATATATTACTGTTGATCAATAACACAACAAAATAACTTAAAAACAAAGTAGCTTTTTTAAGCATATTAGTGAAAAATTTATTTAAATATAATGCAAATCTATTTATTTACTTCAATTACTACAAATGCCAAGGACTTATCATCCATCTTGGCTCTAAAAGCAACCTTATCATCACTGCTAAAACGAAAATCTTTACTCAAACCTTCAGAAAACACAGATCTGCATTTTTCCTGATATGTACTACCTTTAGCCTGAGAAAGTTTTTCTTTAATCTTCGAAAAGTCTAAGGGGCTAGAGGAAACCAGAATGACAAAATAATCCTTATCACCTAAATTGTCTGGTTCAAAAAATTTATCCTTTGGAAATACTCGAGTACCTGTTATTCCACAATATGGTGAATGCTTTTTGGTATAAGGAAATATAGTGTAAGTGGAACCATCGGTTTCTTGTGCAAATACATAAGTATAACATTCATCATTGTTCGTTACTTTGATCTTGAATTTAGTTTGAGGCTTGAGTTTACCTACAGTGGAATACTGGTACTGAGAGGTCTTCCTCAATGGGATTTCGGTTTGCGTAGCAAAATCTATAAGTCCAAAACTAATTTCCAGACTTTCAGGCTTTTGCTCCGATGCCTTACCCATGGGATACAACCCATAAGCCTCATTTACAAACTCCTGAAAGACTTGGTATGGGACCCAAATAAAACCATTCTTACCATATTCAGGCCCCCAAGAATTCATAATCTGAAAAGCACCTATCTTCTTTCCTTGATACTCCTTGAAGTCATCATATCCTATAACACACATGGCATGCCCACCAAAACCATTCTTCTGATAATCATCATCAGTTGGCATCCATAGCTCTTGCCCCATCATTTCCATGAAAGAACCACCAACACTCATACCAATCACAACGGGAGCACCTTGAGCCAAGTTCTGTTTGATCGCCAAAAGATCTACTTCATATTTATTGGCGTCTTTAGATAGTCTATTAAAGCCCTTTATTTTAAATTGAGCTGCTTCTTCTTTCAGTGTTTGACTGGGTTTGCGGGTACAATCATCTTCATCATATGGAAATTTTGCTAAAGAAATATCACCAACTTGCTGAAGGGTCTCCATTGCATTATTAATATATGCACCTTGACACCCCTCAAGACCTATTTGATTATACAAAAAGGCAGGGCTAAAAACAGTAATCCCGGGATCCCCCCCTGTACTCACATTATACAATATCGAACGGGCGGCATAAGAACTACTCCATCCGACACAAGACCCCTGAGAGCCTTGATTACCAATCGGAGGGCAATATTTCAGCAATGAAACAGACTCTGGTAAAGGATTATACGCACCATCAAGTTTCTCAAACTGATCTGCCTTATCATAAACTTCTTGTTTCATGCTACAGCCAGTAGCAAAACTAGATTTTCTTGATTGTTGATCGCCAGAAGGTGTGCAACCTTTACCGAAATAAAAGAAAAGCCCACCTATAATCAATAATGGTATACCTATTTTAGGGTTTTTAAAGACAAGACCTAAGATAGCTGGTAACAATGCACCTAAACCGCCGCCACCTCGCCCACCAGAACCCCTTCTACCACCATCATCAGGAACATTATTCGGGTCTTCCGCACTGTTATCATCAGTCACTCTGATCGGCATTCCTTTGGTATTTAATTTTTAACAAATATAATTATTATCATTTATTTATCAATAGGTTGATGTGCATCTAGTGATTAATACTATATTTTAGTATATAGAAGTAAAAAAATATACTAAAATTCAGTGTATTTTTACAAAACAGAATAGGTATATAACTTTGAGTAAAAAAATCCCTTCATATTCAATAGATAAATTTTCTGAAGAACCGAGCTTGGATACTTTCCAGATTGCCAGCTTCAACAAGGATCGTCACGTTAAAGTGGAATACCCACATAGGCATGACAATTTTTACGAAATACTACTCATTACTCAAGGTAGCGGTATCAACAAAATTGATTTCACCGAATATGAAATTAAAAAAGGTGCTGTATTTTTTGTATCACCCGGTCAAGTTCATGATATTGAATATTCTGATGACATCCAAGGAATTATCTTCTTGTTTAATGCAGAGTTTTACCTTCTTAACAAACCCGATCAAAATAAACTATTTGATTATCCCTTTTTTTACAGCATCCACACTCACCAATCGGCCATCTACTTGGAACAAGAACAATGCAATGAGCTAGCTCGGATATTTAACTATGCACGGCAAGAACAGGTTGACAAAAAACCCGCATACAAAGAAGTGGTTCTTTCTTTCCTCGATATTATACTTAACTATTGTAAAAGATCCTTCCCTTCGTCAGAGTTTGTAAAACCAAGCAGAGGAATTATTTTAGTAAAGAAATTTAAACAGCTTATCGAAGAGAAATATCTAAAAAATTATACTGTGCGTGAGTACGCAGAATTCCTAAAAATAACACCAAATCACCTCAATGAGACGGTGAAACAATTCACCGGTAAAAATGCAAGTGCTTTAATAGACGAAAAATTGATTCTGGAAATCAAACGAATGCTTATTTATTCCACACTAAATATCACCCAAATTTCCAACGAGTTCAATTTTGCAGACCAATCATACTTTAGTAAATATGTAAAAAAACACACAGGATTAACCCCTGAATCTATTAGAAAAAAGATTCCCAATTAACGAATAAATTACAAATCCAAGTCCCTGAGCTTCTTGGCTTTAAAGTATGCTATACCCACTACTAATACAGAAACACAGGAACCCCAAAATACTGAGGACTGAAGCCCTAAGGCTTTTGCAGCCACTCCAGATTCAACTTCCCCTATTTCGTTGGAAGAGCTTACAAACATATTACTTACGGCAGAAACCCTGCCTTTCATATTTTCAGGAGTTAGGGTTTGAAGCAATGTTTGCCTTATAATTACACTGACCGCATCAAAAGCTCCTCCTACAGCTAGAATAATAATCGCCCAAACATAATTTTCATTATACGAGAAAATCATCATACTGAGCGCAAACCCAACAACTGACCATAACATTTTAAGGCCCGCTTTTTTCCGAATGGGATAATACGTAAATACCAACATCATAGGAATAGACCCCAATGCTGGTGCAGCACGTAAAAGACCCACCCCTTCAGGACCAACATTCAATACTTTGTCGCAAAACGCGGGCATCATTGCCACTGCTCCGCCAAACAATACAGCAAACATATCTAAAGTCATGGCCCAAAGAACTTCCTGCTTCCCTATTACAAACCCAAGGCCTTCTTTTAGACTTTCAAAGATGGATACGTCCTGGCGAGATGCCGGCAATGCTTGAGAACGCAACAACAAAAAGAAAAATACTGCCAAAAAGAGTAAACAACCATCAATGACATAGGCCGTTTCAACACCAAAATAGGAAAAGGCAAGTGCACCTAATGGTGGCCCACTGACCATAGTGGCTTGCCAAAGAACGCTATTCCATGAAATAGCATTTTTATAGAATTCCTTATTGGGAAGTGTTTGCGGAAGTAGAGAAAACTGAGCTGGCCCTAAAAAAGCTCTTGCAACACCGGTAAGAAAGATAATACTATATATAGGAATCACGCCATATTGATGAATAACCCCTGAAGTATCCAAGCTGATCCACAAAAGTGCTATTGTAAGCAGCGCCAAACAACTAAGTGTTACTAGCACTATATTCTTCCGATTATAATGATCGGCAACCCAACCACCAAACAGCGCAATGAGAATAGCAGGAACTGCTTCTGCCCCACCAATCATGCCTAGAGCTAGCTCATCTTTAGTAATGTCATAGACCTGCAAACTTACAATTGTACCCTGCATTTGCAGCGCCAAAGTAAAAAAAAGTTTACCTATTACGAATAAGCGAAAATCCCTTACCCTAAGTGCCAAAAAGGCATCTTCCCGTTGTTCCAAGATTATTTTTTAGAAATATTTACAAAAGTAGATTTGTATAAGCATTAAAAAAAATTATTTTTGTACCCGCAGATTTAGTGTTCTGCGAATACTTAAAAACTAAATAATAAATATTAAAGAAATGAGTGTACTTGTTAATAAAAACTCAAAAATAATAGTACAAGGTTTCACTGGCACTGAGGGTACATTCCATGCAGGACAGATGATCGAGTACGGCACTAACGTGGTAGGAGGAGTGACCCCAGGTAAAGGTGGTTCTTTACACTTAGACAAACCCGTATTCAACACAGTTGCTGAAGCTGTTCAAAAGGCTGGCGCTGATGTTTCTATTATATTTGTCCCTCCTGCTTTTGCTGCTGACGCTATCATGGAAGCTGCTGATGCGGGCATTAAAGTAATTATCTGTATCACTGAAGGGATCCCTACAAATGATATGATTACAGCAAAGGCATTTGTTAAAGAAAAAGGTGCTACTTTAATTGGCCCTAACTGCCCAGGGGTAATGACACCAGGAGAGGCTAAGGTTGGTATCATGCCAGGTTTTATCTTCAAAAAAGGAAAAATAGGTGTAGTTTCTAAATCAGGAACATTAACATACGAAGCAGTTGACCAGCTTTCTAAATTTGGACTAGGACAATCTACTGCTATTGGGATCGGTGGTGACCCAATCATCGGAACCACGACCAAAGAAGCAGTTGAACTACTAATGAATGATCCAGAAACTGAAGGAATTGTAATGATCGGAGAAATCGGTGGAGGCATGGAAGCTGAAGCAGCAAAATGGATCAAAGCAAATGGTACCAAACCAGTAGTTGGTTTCATCGCTGGACAAACGGCTCCTAAAGGAAGACGTATGGGGCACGCGGGTGCGATCGTTGGTGGTGCTGATGATACAGCTGCTGCAAAAATGAAGATCATGGCCGAGTGCGGTATTCATGTAGTGCAGTCTCCTGCTGATATTGGAGAAACTATGGCAAAAGTTTTAGGTGTGATTAAATAGTTAGTTCTATTATCGATATTTATCTGTGGGAAACCTGCCCTTTGGGCAGGTTTTTTTATGACATTTTGTTTGATCTCATCTTTTAGTGATGTTTCTTTTCGACCTATTGCATAGCTCTTGGCAGATTGATCGCCAGTTACCCTTTCATTTGACCAGTAGCGACTTTACCGTTTGGATTTGTTTTTTTTGTTTTTTCCATAACTACTGTTGTAGAACAAGGAACTAAGCCCCAATAATATTGTCAGGAATAATGTAAAATGTATAATTTTCATAACTCACTTTTCTGAAATATTACAATACACGAAGGTCTAAGGTTAGGATTAATTGAGTATTGTCTAAATTCCCTCTCAAAATAGGATTCCTATTTTCACACCATTAAGTATTGTCATCCTATCTAACCCAAAATCATTCCAACCATTCAAAGGAAGTACAACATTTGCCTCATTTCCTTTTATGATCTCACGATACATAGTAAGACCAGCATAAAAGTCGAACATCAATCTTTCCTTCTTTAATACCAAACCGATTTGTGGTGCTAATGAAAACCGATCTACTGTAGGTTTTAAAGTAACATTAGTAATTCTATAAAACTGTAACCCTGTACTATTGTCATACGCCTCTCTCCATACTTCATCTTGATATTCAAAAGTAAAGTGCTGATACATCAAACCCATATTCAAGTAAAAACCTGCCTCTTCAAATTCTAAGCTATTGATGTTTACACTATACAGCTTGTTACCAAGCTCTACTCCAATTACCTGCCTAGTAAAATCATTGCCCAATTTATTTCTTTTAATCGAACCAAGCATCACTGAGCCTACCACAGCATATCTTTTTGACCTAAGGAGATATTCATAATCAGCTCTAAACATACCCGAAAACAAAGACAATGGAGCTACGGACAAGTAATGGTTGAAAACACTGCCTTGAGAGGTTGTGGAATCTTTTTGGGAATAAGCAAAATTGAATCCCAACAATAAGATAGGCAATAATATTGAGCACAGACATTTTTTCATGATTTTAATGTTTTGTGACTATCTTACTCCTATGGACAATATCAATTGTCTTTCTATCATATAAGTATTGATTGATTCCATCAGGATCTACGGTTATAATATTGTCACCATTGATAATAATATCAACAGCATTGCTAGCAAACGATTTTATTTTTCTTGGGTTAGTCCTGTCTTTCACATCAAAAACCTTCAAAGAATCATCACATACAAAGAGTACATCACCATCAATAGCCAAGCCTATTGGTGCAACCATCTGAGTCGAAGATACTAAGACGGGACGACTAGGGTCTGTCACATCAAATACTTCCAAAATATTAGCTGAAGTGGTTCGTCTGCAGATAGTGGTATTACGAACTGTAACATAGGCATATTTACCATCACTTACTACAGGATCACAACCCATTGCATGAGTGGCCATAGACACATATTCTGGTGCTTTTAGATTCTTAATATTGTAAATGTACATACCGTTGCTAGAGCCCAAAAACAAATACTCCCCCTGCTGATAAATCGTTTCTACAGTTGTCGAAAAAATATTTACTTTATTTACTAACGACGGATTTTTGGGGTCACTTATATCAAAAACTTTTATTTGGGTATTATCCACGAGATACATAACATCTCCTACGATTGAGAACCTCGCCAACGAACCTCCTTGCCCAGTGCTAGAAGGCAAAACTTCCGATTTCGAACAGGCACTCAGAAAGGCACATACAACTAGGCATTTGAATACATTTTTCATAATTGTTACTTTATTTTTTCCCATTTGGCGACTATCGTATTTTCTGGTCTTTCCTTATTGTACTTTGCAGCCAAAGGAAGTCCATCAGGGGTAATATCATTAGCGACATTCATAATCCGAGAAAGGACTTTAACCTCTTGCATGTTCGAAATATCAATCGCTAACAAATCAGTACTTTGATTTGCATATAACACATTGTCCTTGACAGCTACGTCAGTACAATTAAGCAGATTTAAAAAAGCTATATTTTGTGGATCGTCAATATTTGTATTGTCATAAATATGTAAGCCATCTCCTTCCTCTACTACTAAGATATAGGTTTTGTAAATGTAAAACTTGCCAGCTTTTACAACTGATCTAGGTTTATCTATTTTAATGATCTTATCTGCCGCCTCCCTCGTAATTAACAATGGTTCATAAGAAGATACTGGTACTGGACGATCAAACGGCTTTATGCACGAAACCAACAGCAAACTAGATATGAAGGATAGACACCAATTCATTGAATTATTATTTAGACTAAATATAAACAAACTTAATTTATTTTTTGATAACCTAAAAATAAATTTTATTGATCTTTTAAATTGTTTAATTTTAATAGTCTGACGTGTCTATAGTCCTCTCCTTCTGTTCCTCTGAAAATCCTCGAACACGAAAGACCCGAGTTTGTTTAAATCACTATAATATGCTTTGCCGTTATTAGCTTGTGTAAATTCACGAACAAATTCTTGCAAATAAGGATCTGAAGCAATCATAAAAGTCGTCACAGTTATTTTTGCCTTACGACACTGGTCTGCTAAATTCAAGGTCTTTGCTACAATCTTTCGATCAAGGCCGAAACTGTTCTTGTAGTAACGCAAACCTTCCTTGAGGCAGGTAGGCTTGCCGTCGGTAATCATTAGAATCTGTTTGTTTTTATTTTTTCTTCTTCTCAAGAGTTCCATGGCAAGCTCAAGGCCTGCCACCGTATTGGTATGATAGGGTCCAACTTCTAGATAAGGTAAATCTTTGAGCTGAATTTGCCAAGCATCGTTGCCAAAAACAATAATATCCAAAGTATCTTTAGGGTATTTGGTTTTAATAGTTTCCGCAAGTGCCATTGCGGTCTTCTTGGCAGGAGTAATCCTATCTTCCCCATACAAGATCATTGAATGGGAGATGTCCAGCATAAGTACCGTGGACGTCTGAGCCTTATATTCGTATTCTTGTACCTCTAGATCGCTCTCCAAAAGTACGAACTCTCCTAAGCCATGATTAATCTGTGCATTCTTTATACTTTCAGAAATGGCCACTTGTTCAGGTTTGTCACCAAACTGAAATTCGCGCCTATCGGCAGTAGGCTCATCCCCTATTCCACTGACATTTACATTATGATTTCCCTTTCCTGATTTTTTAAGCTTCCCAAAAATTTCCTCGACAGCATTCTTTCTAATCGATTGATCAGTTTTAGCAGTTACTCTAAATTGAGAATCACCCCCTAGGCCTTGTTGGTCTTCTTTAATATATCCTTTATCCTTTAAATCATTGATAAAGTCAGCCATCCCATAAGCATCTGAGGTAAAGTTATACTTTCGGTCTAGATCGCTCATCCATGATAAAGCCTCAGCAACATTTCCAGCTGTCATACTTACCAGCTGTAGAAACATGTCCAATAAAGCCTCGAAAGTGTTTTGTTTCGTATCCTTTGGAATATATTGAGTAAACCTATGTCCTGTCATAGTACGGGAAACAAAAAAATAAATGATAAGGTTCTAAAAACAAACAAGCATCGTTAATATAACGATGCCTGAGTCTTAACACAACTTAACCTAATACCATGAATGATATCCTGTTCGGATATCTATTACAAATAACGTAATAATTATTGGATTTGATATAATTAATTTGATAAATGTGATAAAAATCTTGACAAACGGGTGAAATTTCTTTTATGTGGGGAGTGAAAGATTAAAAATAGATGTTAAAACATGTATTTTTGATTCTTTGGAAACTCATGGGTAACACTCCAACATTTTGCTGTTTTACGTTACAAAACATTTATGGGTCGTCAATATCATTATTTTACGAGCTGACTTGTGGCCCTGAGGAGTTCTATTTCGGCCTTCTTAGCCTCGAAGAGTGCAGAAATATACCTTGCTTGTGCGTCTTCTATGTTCTTCTGAATCTCTTTTGTCTCCAAAATACTGGCTTTCCCAACCCTGTACCTTTCTGTAGCTACGACAGTGATGCTTTGTGCAAAATCTAGATTTTGTTTTTCTAGCAACATGATTTCTTTCTGTACCGCAAAACTTTTGTACTGAGTATACAGCAATACATCCAATTGTAGCTGTACTTGACGAGTTAAATATTGCTGTGATACATAGCGCAACTTCCGCTCTTGAACAAACTGTGAATTTTTAAAACCATTAAAGAGCACCCAACTCGCCGTAAGACCTGCATTAAGACCTGCTTGCTGATTCGTCAACAAAAGACCAGCTTGGTTGCGCGATCTCAAGATATTATACGAGGAAGTCAATTGGATTATTGGCATTAGCACGCCTCGCGCCTCCTTAACGTATTGGTCCATTAATGATTCAGTCTTCATAGATGCCAAAAGTGTAAGGTTCCCACTTAATACGTTTTTCTTCAATTCATCATAACTAGCCTCTACTTTTATTTCGATAGGATCTGTAACTGTAAAATCTTCGTCCGCTGATCGAGCAAGCACACGGTTTAGATTTGCCTTGGCCATGAATAATTGTAAATCCAGCCTTTTCAAATCGGCAACAACCCTATTTTTATCTAGCTGAATTAAAGCCAGATCAATTTTTGCATCTAAACCAATTTCGTATCTTAATTTGGAGATCTTCTCTCTTTCTTCATAGATATCGAGATTTTGTTTTGCAGCCTTGATCAGCTCTTGTAGTCTCACCAAATCAAAATAGGCGATAGAGATATCGTATATAGAATTTTGTAAGGTTTGTTTATAATTAAGATCCGAAATGTTCTCAGCAAGGTTAAGTCTCTTCTTGATTGCAAACATTTTAAGGCCGTCAAAAAGCGTCCAATTGAGATTCACCGCCAAATTATTATTGGTAGATTGAGCCCCCTTACGTTCTTGATTAGCACCAGTGGCAAATTCTTGGTAGGAATTTACACTAGCTAATGAAGTAGATGCTGTGGTAGTAATAATGGGTGACATGCCTGCATTGCC
The DNA here is from genome assembly GCA_945957555.1 of uncultured Cytophagales bacterium. Taxonomy (GTDB): domain Bacteria; phylum Bacteroidota; class Bacteroidia; order Cytophagales; family UBA9547; genus CAMFLX01. The sequence goes on along the minus strand of CAMFLX010000022.1, from coordinate 20,520 downwards.
TATATTATTCTGTGATTTGGCAATTCCTTTGTCTTGTTCTGCCAGTACAATACTATAGTTGTTTTCCAAACCAATTTTAATGGCGTTCTCTAAAGTTAGTACCGATTGTCCAAAAGCCTGCGAAAGACAACCAATAATAATTGAAAAAAAAATAGTTTTAAGATTCATCTTTTGTCAAGTTAATTTTCTTGCCGATTTCTTCTGCCACTTTATTCTGAGTTTCTACAGCATCCAATTCTTCATTTACTACAGGCTGTCCACTAGCATCCTTAGTATTTTTGATCAAGATACAATAGATCGCAGGTACCACATATAAGGTGAGCACCATACTAAACAATACTCCCCCTACAATCACGATTCCCATACCCATTCTGCTTTTAGCTCCCGCACCCAACGCCATGGCAATAGGGAGTGCTCCTAGGGCTGTAGCAAGACTCGTCATCAAGATAGGTCTTAATCTCGAAGTAGTAGCTTCCACTAGGGCTTCTCTCACGTTCAGACCTTTTTCCCGCAACTGATTGGTGAATTCTATGATAAGGATTCCATTTTTAGTAACGAGGCCGATCAACATTATCATCCCTATCTGGCTAAAAATATTGATGGTCTGATTAAAATACCACAGACTAAATAAGGCTCCTGCCAATGCCATAGGTACTGTTATCATAATAATAAATGGCTCGACAAAACTTTCGAATTGTGCTGCCAGAAGTAAATATATCAACAATAGGGCTAATAAAAATGCAAATAAGGTATTTGATGAACTCTCTGCAAAGTCCCGTGACGGTCCTGCGAGCGAGGTTTTAAAGCTATCATCTAAAACCCTCTGTGAAATACGCTTCATTTCCTCTATACCATCGCCAATAGTGTAACCAGGAGCAACACCTGCCGATACTGTGGCCGACTGATATCTATCATAGTGGTATAACTGAGGGGGACTGCTCTTTTCAGACACTTTGGTAATATTGTCTAACTGTATCATTTCACCTTGGGCATTTCGCACATAAAATGACTTAAGATCTAAAGGCTCATCTCTATTCTGCCCGTCTACTTGGCCAATGACCTGATATTGTTTATCGCCTTTGATAAAATACCCAAATCTTTGTCCACTAAGTGCTAATTGTATGGTCTGCGCCACATCTAAGATAGACACACCCATCGCTTTTGCCTTTTCACGTTCTATTTCAACTGTAAGCTCTGGTTTGTTAAACTTCAGGTTTACATCTATACCTTGAAATACGGGACTTTTACCTGCTTCTTCTAGAAACTTCGGCACTTGAGATTGTATTTTACTAAAATCATTGTTCTGCACCACAAACTGTACTGGCAAGCCCCCACGTGCACCACCACTTGATGAAATCGTTTGTTCTTGAACAATAAATATCTTGCCTTCAGGAAACTGTGAAAGATTTTTGGTGAGATATGCTGCCAATTCCTGTTGACTTCGCGTTCTCTCTTTGGTATCTACCAAAGCTAGACGCACAAAACCTGTATTCACCGCCCCAGACCCGGAGAAACTAGGCGCCGTTACTGTTAGGCATACTCGTTTTTCCGGAACCGAATCACTCACAAAACTTGAGATCTTGTCCATCAAAGCATCAGTATATTCATAAGAAGCGCCTTCTGGTGCCGAAACGACCATCCGAAACCAGCTTCTGTCTTCTAGTGGTGACAACTCAGAGGGTAAACTTTTACCAAAAAAATAAATACCCACTACGGAAATTAAAATAATCACAACTGCCCATCTTGGCTCAATTAAAAACTTAGACACAGATGCTTTAAACCTTTTGTCTAAAGCTTCATAAAAAGGCTCAGTAAGTTCATAGAAACGACTTCTTTTATGTGGATTCTTACCCACTAATTTAGCATTGAGCATCGGAGTAAGCGTAAGGGAAACAAATGCAGAAATGAGTACCGCTCCTGCAATCACTACCCCAAACTCTCTAAAAAGCCTTCCAACAAAGCCTTCTAAAAAGATCACTGGTAAAAAAACTGCTGCTAGTGTGAGCGATGTAGAAATGACCGCAAAGTAAATTTCACGAGTGCCTTCCTTGGCTGCTTCTACTGGACTCAGCCCCTCCTCCATTTTCTTGAAGATATTCTCCGTAACTACGATACCGTCATCAACAACCAAACCAGTAGCGAGTACGATGGCTAAAAGTGTGAGTACATTTATCGAATATCCCATCATATACATGATAAAAAATGCCCCAATCAAGGATACTGGAATGTCTATAAGTGGGCGAAAGGCAATCATCCAATCCCTAAAGAACAAATAAATAATGAGTACAACGAGAACAATAGCTATTACTAATGTTTCAACAACTTCTTCTATGGACCTTTTGATAAACTTGGTATTATCTAAAGCTATGTTGATCTTATAATCTGCTGGAAGTTCTTTCTTCAGCTTTTCAAATCTCTTGTAGAATTCATCTGCAATATCTACATAGTTGGCACCTGGCTGAGGCACAAGTGCCAAGCCGATCATAGGTGTGCCGGAATTCTTCAGAATCGTTTCCTCGTTCTCGGCACCTAATTCCACTAGTGCTAAATCTTGTAATTTAACAAAGTCAGATCCATTCTGTCGAATCACTATATTTTCGAATTCATGTACGGAAGTCAAGCGTCCATTGGTCTTCACTACAAGTTCAGAATTGTTACCCACTATTTTGCCAGATGGCAACTCCAAATTTTCACGATCCAATGACTGCTTGATGTCTTGTGGCGTGATCTTGTAAGAAGCCATTTTCTGCGGATTCAGACGAATCCGCATCGCGTATTTTTTCTGCCCCCAGATCTGCACTGAACTTACTCCTGCTATGGTTTGCAAGCTCTGTGCAAGTACATTTTCAGCATAATCACTTACTTCCAAGGGGTTTCGACTGTCACTTACCAAGGTCATAGAAATAATCGCATCAGAGTTGGCATCGGCCTTGCTGACCACTGGAGGAGCATCTATATCTTGCGGTAGGTTACGTATGCCCTGAGACACCTTATCTCTTACATCGTTTGCGGCAGCTTCGAGATCCACCCCAAGGTTAAATTCTACTGTGATGGAACTAGACCCTAAATTGGATGCAGATGATATGGTCCGAATCCCTTCGATTCCATTGATAATCTTCTCCAATAGCTCCGTGATCTGCGACTGAATCACGTCTGCATTGGCACCTGTATAGCTTGTTCTTACTGTGATAATGGGCGGATCGACCGAAGGAAACTCCCTAACGCCCAAAAACTTAAAGCCTATTGCCCCAAAAAGCACAATAATGATGGACATCACCAATGCCATCACTGGTCTTTTGACGCTTAATTCTGCTAAATCCATAAATATCTTTGTGTTATCACTTGGCTATACACTTTTATTCTGTTCAAAAAAATAAGTCCTTCCTTTGAGTACAGTCATAAACAATTACTGTACTTTAGTAATCCTAAGTTTGGCTCCTTTTTTGAGCCCTAATAGGCCTGAAGTAAGAATCGTATCACCAATTTGTAAGCCGTCCAATACTTGAATCTTCTCGTCGGTACGTATACCAGTAGTTACCTTAACTTCTTCCGCCAGACCGTTCTTTGCCACAAATACCTTTTGACCTTTTAAGATTGGAATAATACTTTGAGTTGGGATCAATATAGCATGCTCTAGTGTAGCTAGATTTAGGTAAACCTTTACGAAAGCTCCAGCGAATAATTGCTCACTACCAAAATAAGTAGCTCTACATTTTAAAGTTTTTGTTAAGGGCTCTATGATGGGCTCCATCGCAGATATCTGGGCTTTAAGTGCCGGTCCTCCTACTAAACTTTCGCCTTGAAAACTAATACCCATACCTCTTTTTACTATACCCGCATATTTTTCTGGTAAAGCAAAATCGATATAGATGGGTTTGGTTTGAACAAACGATGCAATGACGTCATTAGGAGACACATAAGCACCTTCTGAGATCAACTTTAAACCAATAGTACCAGAAAATGGCGCTATAATAGATGTCTTAGCAATTTGCGCACTTAGAAATGCTCTATCCGATTCTAGGTTTTTGATATCACTTTCAACAATGTCCAACTCCTCTTGGCTCACACCATCTATGGATTTGAGCTTCGACAGACGTTCCTTTTTTTGGTTGGCTAGCTGTACGAGTGAGGTATTTTTAAGCAACTGAGCCTGTAAGTCTGCATCATTAATCTTAACCAACAGATCCCCCTTCTGTACATATTCTCCATCTTTGAAACCTATGGATACGATCTTTCCCGCAATTTCGCTTCTTAACGAAACCTGATTATAAGGTACAATAGTGCCACTTACATATACCTGTTGCGAGATTTTTTCGGGCTTCACTAAGTAAGCCGTAGTAGCTATTGGTGCCGCATTCGGCTTGCCAACTTTATTTTTGTTATCATCAGGTTTTAAATAAAAAATCTTAATTAAAGCCAATGCAACTACAATGATGGTTATGACAATCATTATTTTGTAGTTCTTCATAAAAAAATTATTTGTTCTTTTTGTAATTAAAAAACAGAGAATTGGCAGGCAAATCTCTTAAACGATCACACATGGTATCTATGGTCGTCACAAAATCCTCTCTTTGTTCCATCGTCATCTCCGCAAAAACATAACGATCCAACTCTTCAAAGGCAATCAGGATTTCTTCCGTACGCTTTAAACCGGTTTCTGTAAGTGTGATGCAATGCTGACGACGGTCACTAGGGTTGGTCTTGCGCTCTACATAACCAGCTTTAGCTAAATAGTCAATTACCTTAACCATAGCAGTTTTATCAATGTACAAATCATCGCATATCTGCTGCTGCGTACAACCATTATGATTCTTCACATATAACATGAGTGAAAAATAACGCTCAATCTCTAGCATTTCTAAGCGTTTACTAAGTACACTATAGTATAGTTTTGACAGTATGAATGTTTGTGTGCCAAATGGCAAATGTCTTGTAAGCATGTATTCTTATGATTGTTTGTAAACCCTAAAGATGGTTGAATTTGTAAACTATTTACAAACATAACAAAGAATATAGAATTATAGTTTATCCTTAGTGAGTATTTACAAAAAAGGAGTGGTCGACGATTCCTGAAAACCATCAACCACTCCTTTAATTTTCTTCCTGAAACGTGCTTTATCTAATAACAGATTCAAACGCGTCTTTGAAGGTAATCAAAACCGTTAATGTCAACAAAAACACCATTCCGACCCTTTGAGAAATCTCCACTACTTTGTCTGAAGGCTTCCTTCGTGTGATCAACTCAAACAAAAGAAACATGACATGGCCACCGTCCAAAGCTGGGATTGGAAGCAAGTTCATAAAGGCTAGCATTATGGAAATAATAGCTAAAAGTGAAAAGAATTTTTCCAAGATAAAATTCTTTCCAAATTGCCCAGCCATCTTTATCGGCCCTCCAACCGTCTTCATAGGATTTATTTTCCCTTGAGCCATTAGCTTAAAGGCTTTGATATTAGTCATAATCAAATCTGCGCCATGACCTGGGGCTGAAAGGAAAGCGCGACCAAAAGTAAACTCTTCTTTCACTTCTGGATATGGAATTGCATTGTCCAAACCAGCACCCATCAAACCTTCTGCAGAGATGTTCACATTGAGTTTCAATGAATCTTTACCTCTTATAAGCCCAACTGCAACTGCCTTACCTTTGTTTTTACCTAATATACTCTTTAGTTCATCTAAAAACTTGACAGGCGTTCCGTTTACTGAAATGATTCTATCCTCTAGCTTTATACCCGCCTTTTGCGCCCCACTACTATCTACTAAGGCAGACACATAGAGTTCTGTTCTAGCTAGCATGAATGGGTTTTCGTTCAATTTGTTCAAGGTTTCTACCGGAACATTGATTTTCAATTGCTCAGAGCCTCTCTGTACCAAATATGTCGCGTCACCATCAATTATAGTTCTGGGAACAATAATATCATTGTAAAACTCTACCTTCTTATCATTGATCGTCAAAATTTTATCGCCTGGTTTAAAGCCTAATTCCTGAGCTGCTTCCAAGGGATAAATACCGTTTTTAAGAGCTTCAATAGGAACCTTGGTTACACCCCAAACCCAAAGCATAATTGCAACTATGATGATCCCAAAGACAAAGTTGACGAATACGCCACCCAACATCACGATAAGTCGTTGCCAAGCAGGCTTGGCTCTAAATTCCCATGGTTGAGGCACTGCATCTAGGTTTTTGGTATCGAGGCTTTCGTCTACCATACCTGAAATCTTCACAAAACCACCAAGAGGGATAGCACCTAGTCCATATTCTATGCCCTTTCGGACAAAGGAAAATACCTTTGGGGGAAAGCCTATGTAAAATTTTTCGACCCTCATACCAAACCACAAGGCTGGTAGCATGTGGCCGAGCTCGTGTATGGCTACGAGAATAGAAAGTGCGAGCAAAAACTGCCCAATCATGATAAGGAAACCCATTGTAAATTAATTATATATTTTTTACTAAAAACTTATGCGCCAACTCTTGTGCTACTAGCCTTGCCTCTTGGTTGGAAGCGATGTATGTCTGCAAATCAGTACCTTTATCAAAACCTACTTTATGCATGGTTAGTTCAATCACTTCCGGAATATGCATAAAGCCAATCCTGTCCTTTAAAAACTCTTCAACAGCCACTTCATTGGCCGCATTGAGCACACATGCGGTATTACCGCCTATCTTCATGGCTTCATACGCAAGAGAGAGACACCTAAAAGTTGCCACATCGGGCTGTTCGAAAGTTAAATGTGGGTATTTCAAAAAATCAAATCTTGGGAAATCATTCTTAAAACGCTCAGGATAGCTCAATGCATACTGAATGGGCAACTTCATATCTGGAAGCCCCAGCTGTGCCTTCAATGAACCGTCGGTAAACTGTACCAAAGAATGAACGATGGATTGTGGATGAACAACCACCTCTATCTGCTCAGGTTGTACGTCAAAGAGCCATTTGGCTTCGATTACCTCCAGGCCTTTATTCATTAAAGTGGCCGAATCTATAGTGATTTTACTCCCCATAGTCCAATTAGGATGCTTGAGCGCTTGTTCTTTGGTTATGGTCTTAAGATATTCTACATTTTTCCCTCTGAAAGGTCCACCCGATGCAGTAAGTATCAGCTTTTCAATAGGGTTGTCAAACTCCCCTACCAAGCACTGGAATATCGCCGAATGTTCAGAGTCTACAGGTAAAATGCTCACTTTATGCTTTTTTACCAATTCTTTGATGAGTGCTCCTGCAACTACTAAAGTTTCTTTGTTCGCAAGGGCTAAGGTTTTACCAGCTTTGATCGCATTAACGGTCGGTAACAAGCCCGAATAACCCACTAATGCCGTAATCACAACTTGGATGGTACCCATGGTCACTACATCTGCCAACGCCTTATCTCCAGTATATACTTTGATATCGTAAGGATCGAGCGTTTCCTTTACTAAAGGATAAAGCGTCTCATTTTGAATAACTACCGTATTGGGCTTAAATTCGATTGCTTGTCGAATGAGCAACTCTGCATTGTTTTGAGCGGTAAGTACCTCGACCTCAAACTTATCTGGATTGGCTTTCACCACCTCTAAAGCTTGTGTGCCAATAGATCCTGTAGAACCCAAAATGGCTATATGCTTTTTAATATTCACAGGGCGAAAATACGAAAATTATCAAAAATAGCAATAAACGAATCGTTGCATAATGATTCACCCATACACAGTTCTATCAAGAATAGGATCAAATAGTTAGAGACCAGTATCGGAATAAATTTAATATGAATAATAGCACACAAGTAGTGTGTGAATAATCGAAAGTAACGCATCGATGTACAAAAGTGACTTGTTGATAACCAAAAGTAGCTCGCTGATGACCGAAAGTAGCCCGCTGATGGCAGAATGTAGCTCACTGATGATAGGAGTATTACCCTATCTCTTACCAAATTCCACCTCTAACACTTTACGCCTGTATTCGAAAATAGCAGCCAACTTTTTCTTTACAAAAAGCCAATGAGCAATGTGTCCTAAAACACCTAATGGAAGCGCATAGTGCACTGAGTCTGTCATTTCCACACCACCATCAATCTCCTTAAAAAAATGTTTATGATGCCACAACGTATAAGGGCCGAAACGTTGTTCATCCACAAAATAGCTCCCTTGCACCACATGGGTAATTTCAGTTGTCCACCGCATAGGTATCCCCAAGACAGGCCTAACTATATAATTAATGAGCTGACCCGCGTACATTTTTTCATCCTTAAAATCTTTCAGGATCCTAAAATCCAATTCTTCAGGTGTTATCTTTTTAAGATTAGTAGGCGAGGAAAAGAAAGACCAAGCTTCTGCCAAACTAATTGGCAATATTTGTGTAGACTCAAAATGATATACTTTCATTGTTTTCCTAAAACAAGATATCGTTTAAATTGTTTTACTTGTAAAATAAATTCATTAAAGTCAATCCCATCTTTAATTAGTGCAAAACCTCTCTTAAATGCTCTAAAATATCATATTTATGTAACACATCGAAATATATTTTCTTTTATATTTACCGGCAACCACACAGTTAACAACAATGAAGTATTTCTTATTATCGTTATGCCTCGCATTCGGGGGCTTTATCAGCTATTCGCAATCAGGTGACTTTTACCTAAAGGAATTCAACATTCACCTGCCTAACATTGACAACGACAATTATGCAATAGTACAAGATGAGCTCGGGCGCATGCGCATTGCCAACAGAAAGGGCCTTTTAAAGTTTGACGGTACTTTTTGGGGTATTACGCCAACGCCTGGCACAGTATTCTCCATAAAAAATGACAGCGGCTCCAAAATCACCTTTGTTGGCTGTATTAATGATTTTGGTTATGTATCTACCGATCCAACGGGACACGATCACTATGTTTCCATATCAAAAGGCGATAAAAATGTAAAAAACATAGCCCGAATAGAAATCGTAGGCGACTTCGTCTATTTCCTTGGCGAGCAAATACTTTTTATTTATTCTAAGACCGAACATAGGATAGTGAGCCTGCACAAAGGAAATATCTCTAATCTTTTAGTTTTCGGCAATGCAGTCTATGCTTGCTACGAAGATAACAAGATCAGACTCGTAAATATTAAGTCGACCGAAAACTCCACATTTTCAAACGCCCCCCAAAGTAATTTTAGTTTTACTACTCCTATAAATTCCAAGACCGTGTTGGTGGGCACTACCGACAATAATTTATTCCTGCTTAAGGACAAAGTATTTTCCAAAATCAAGCTCTTAGATTCTGCCTACATACAAACATACGAAGTACTCGATGCCGTGATGATCGGCAAAGAAACAGCCGTGATAGCTACCGCCAAAGGTGGCTGCTTGATCGTAAATATAAAAAATGGTTATACATTAGCTACTATAAATGTGTATTCGGGCTTACCTGACGATGAAGTATATGCCATAGGCAAAGATGCAAGTGGAGGGGTTTGGATTGCTCATGAATTTGGCATTTCTAGGATGGATTACCACATCCCATTCCTTTGTTACTCCAACTATCTTGGACTTGAAGGACACTTAGAGACAGCTCTCTCTTATCAGGGGAAATTATATGTAGGTACCAATGAAGGCCTTTTCGCGCTTGAAGAACTTAAGGAATACAAAGAGCTAGTAGAAAAAAAGACCGTTTATGTTAAGAGTCCTAATCTTGAAGCCGATGATGCAACCGAGATTAGAAAAAAAGAGAGGTTCAATTTCCGAAACCTTCTTAAGAAAAAACACAAGCCAGCCCCTGTAGCTGAACAAACCGCCCAAAATCTTGTACGCAAGGAGACCCTTAGCAAAAAAAGGATATTAACTTCAGTAAAATACCACTTTGTAAGAGTAGGGAATATTAAAAGCAAATGCAACCAACTGGTCTTGCTTGGCAATAAGCTTATTGCCTCTACTAATGGGGGCATTTATGAGATTTCTGGCAATTCAATCACAAAACTTTGTGATGAAAACATCCGGTACCTTTATGCCTCGTCTAACAATCGACAAATACATGCAAGCACCGCAGATGAAAGTATCATCACACTTGTATACGATGGTAAAAAATGGGAGAAATTCTCCATTTTTGAATTCATTAACCAGCCCATCACTTGTATTAGTGAAGACCCTCAAGGCAATTTGTGGCTTGCTGGTGTAAGCAGGCTTTACAAAGTACGACTAGGGCAATACAATGATATCTCACAAACTGCCGAAATTGAAATCAACAATCCGTATTCAGATGACATTCATTTGTTCAATTATGAAAATAAAATCAATTTTTCCCTTTCTGCCAGTTTTTACTATTTCGATCCGAACAAAAATAAATTAGAAAAAAACTCTCTACTTGAAGAAACTTTCAGACATGCGGAAAGGGTGATTTACTCTCAAAACGATGCCTTGTGGATTTTGAAAAACAAGTATTGGGAACTACTCTCAGATCCTTTCCCTAAAAACGATAATTTTGTGTATTTATCACTATTCAAAAATGTAGATGAATACGTTATAGACAAAGAGCGCAAAGTGATATGGGTGTTGACTGATAAAAACCAGCTCTACAGTCTGAATTTAAGCACAAATAATAACGCTCTTGCCCAACCAGACATATTGGTTCATAATATAAAGAATGCAAGAGGTGAATACCTGTCTATCAATAACTTTTCTGTACAACAAGAAGAGAGCAACCTTTTACTCAATGTAGTATCTCCTGACTATTACAATCAAAATGCACTAGACTACCAATACAAAATCGTTGGATACTCAAAGGATTGGTCGCACTGGAGTAATAGCAATACAATAATTCTCAACTACTTATCTAGTGGAGACTATACCATAAACGTAAGATCACGTAACGCTTTTGGGCAAATTACGGAAAAGGAGGCCGTCAAATTCACCATTAAGCCACCATTTTGGCAAACTTGGTGGTTCTACTTGTTAGAAGTCGTTTTCTTCGGTAGTCTCTGGTTGTTGTCATTCAAACTTAATAGATCTAGCAACGCTAACGACATCATCCGCAAAGCGCTTACATTCCTTACCTTAGTTATTACCATTGAATTCTTGAGCACATTGGCCGAGAGTTTAGTCAATTTTAACATATCACCAGTCTTGGATTTCTTAGTGAAAGTATGTATTGCGGTGAGTTTGGTTCCTATTGAGCGTCTTTTATCAAAGTTTATAGCGCGGAACAATATGCCAAGCTAGTCGTTTTTGTAATTTCTATAGATGATGAGGCTGTCACCTAGTAGCTCTTCTCTTGAATAAGGCATGAAATGTCTCAATAATGGGGCCGCTATTCCCTTACCAAAGGTTTGTGTATGTGAAACAAAAACACGAGCCTCATCCCAAAGGTTTTGGTGAATAAAGGAATTAAGCAACGTGCTCCCCCCTTCTACGATTACAGATTGAATCTTCCTTTTATAAAGATCCTGAAGTATTTGCGAAATAATGTCCTGAGAAAAATCAATTTTTACATATTGGTTATACTCATGAGACTCATCCTTTACCGAATTGTAACAAATGGTAGTTTGTGACTGGTCAAACAACTTACTATCACTTGGCACTTTCAAAGACCTGTCTATCAATAGCCTAATCGGTGAATCGCCAGACCAGTCCCTATTGGCCAAACTTGGATTATCGTGCAGGGCAGTATTGGTACCTACCATAATCGCATCTTCCTCACTACGCCACTTATGGCTTAGTGTCCTACTCAACTCATCAGAGATCCACTTAGAATCATAGTTCTCTCTCGCTATAAATCCATCACCAGTTTGCGCCCACTTCAATATGATGTAGGGACGTTTTTGCGCATGATAAGTAAAAAATCTTTTATTGAGTTCAAGTCCCCTTTCTTCTAGCAAACCCTCTATCACTTCTATCCCTGCATTTCTTAATATCGCTATCCCTTTACCAGCGACTAGTGGATTAGGATCTTTATTACATACCACAACCTTGGGTATACCTTTGTCAACAATCAAATTGGCACAGGGGGGCGTTTTCCCGAAATGAGAGCATGGTTCCAAAGTAACATATAAGGTAGACTCTGCAAGAAGATGTGTATCTTTCACACTATTTATAGCATTTACCTCTGCATGAGCATCACCATAGTTTCGGTGAAAACCTTCGCCAATGATCGTATCATTATGAACTATGACGCAACCTACCATTGGGTTGGGGCTCACTGTCGATCGACCTCTTTCGGCCAACTCAAGCGCCCTAAGCATAAATATTTCAGAATGAATATTCAAACCGATTACCTTCCTAAAACTCTGCTCCTTACCTTTGCCAATACTGCTGATGCGACATTACGTGCCTTATCAGCACCAATCTTGAGCTGAGCTTCTATTTCGTTCGTATTGGACATATAATGATTAAAAAGCGCTCTTTCCGATTTGAATCTATCCACAAGTACACCAAAGAGTTCAGTTTTGGCATGACCATAACCATAGTTTCCTCCTTGATATTTCTTTCGCATTTCTTCTACACCGGAAGCATCTGCGACCAGTGAGAAAATTTTAAAAACATTGCAAGTATCAGGGTTTTTAGGTTCTTCCAGAGGTGTACTATCCGTTTGAATGCTCATCACCACCTTTTTCAAAGCCTTTTCATCCAAAAACACATCAATATAGTTGTTATACGACTTACTCATTTTCTGTCCATCTATACCAGGTATTGTCATCACTGATTGATCCACCCTTGCCTCTGGTATCACAAACGTATCTCCATAAGTAAGATTGAATTTGGTGGCAATATCACGTGTCATTTCCAAGTGCTGGATCTGATCTTTACCCACAGGTACAATATTCGCATCGTAAAGAATGATATCAGACGCCATCAATACGGGGTAAGTGAATAATCCTGCATTTACATCCGCCAATCTATCTGATTTGTCCTTAAAAGAGTGTGCATTAGCCAACATCGGATAAGGGGTCAGACAACTCAAATACCAGGTCAACTCACATACTTCTGGTATATCCGATTGTCTGTAAAATGTATTCTTTTGAGTATCAAAACCACAAGCTAACCAAGCTGCGGCCGCGGCATACGTATTCAATCTTAACGTTTCGGCACTCTTCACACTAGTAAGTGTGTGCAAATCAGCAATGAAGAAAAAAGATTCGTTCTTGGTGTCATTAGAAAGTTGGATCGCAGGTAAGATCGCACCCAAAATATTTCCTAAATGCTGCCTACCCGAACTTTGAATGCCTGTTAATATTCTTGCCATTGAAAAAAAATTAATCCAAGGCAAAAGTAGTAAAAAAGCTCGATTCGCATCTTACAAATAAAACCAAACCCCTCTATTTTTTGAATTCAAAAACCACTGTTTTACTTGTTATCGAAGCCAGAAGAGGTTTTAATACTTTTTCAGTATTTACTTTCGCCATATCTATAATATCTGTCTTAGCGACTTCAGATTTGATGTATGCCTCTGCCTCACGATACGCATCGTCAACCAATTTGTCTTCGGCATCATCAAAAATGCTCATTTCTGTATTATAAACCTTTGACCTACTATGATCTACCTTTATATAACATATTTCTGGCAAAGGAAGCATTACTTTTAACTTTCCTCCAGTCGAATCTATATCCGTGATCGAAACCTTCATTAGATCCACACAAGCAACGGCCTCAGCACCGATAATGAGCAAGGTTTTAGAAGATATCCCAACACCCCATACTGTTGAATTACGTTTGTGTTCCAAAATATCTTTAAATGAATATTTAACAACTTCTAGCTTTCCCATACTTTCTATACGATCAACAATCATTTGATGAAAGTTTTCCTCCTTTTTGATATCTTGAACAGTATTGAAATGCTTTAACCACAAGACGAGTGCCAACACTACTACCAATAACCATGGAATAAACTTGATGACACTAAATTTGTAATTCGAAACCATAATCGGAATTTTATCCTAAAATAACTATTAATAATGAAAACTCATAAAGTCTAATAATTATAAAACAACAGCCTAAAGGAAGTACAGAAATCACTATTTGAATCCATGAATTATTTATCTTTGTGAAAAAAATAAAAACATGCCAGGCGTAGAATTATTCGGAGACGAAGAAAGAAAAGAAGTAAATGATGTAATGGCAACAGGCATCCTGTTCCGCTACAACCATGACAACGAAAGAAAAGGCATCTGGAAAGCCAAAGAACTCGAAAAATCCATAGCTGACTTTACGGGGGCAAAACATTGTCATTTTGTATCGAGTGGCACAGCAGCTGTATATGCAGGCATGGCTGCATGTGGCATAGGACTCGGCGACGAAGTTATAGTACCGCCATATACGTTCTTAGCAACCATAGAAGCAGTTATGTTTGCTGGAGGGATACCAGTATTTGCTGAAATAGATGACACCATTTGTCTTAGCCCAGCAAGTATTCGCAAAGCAATTACTCCCAAAACACGAGCTATTGCACTGGTACACATGTGTGGCGCCATCGGGCATATAGAAGAAATACTTAAAATTTGTAAAGAACATGATCTTATCCTTATCGAAGACTCTGCACAAGCACTAGGGGCAACTTACAAAGGGCAACATGCGGGAACCTTCGGAAAAGTTGGCTGTTATTCGTTTGACTTCTTCAAAATCGTAACTTCAGGCGAAGGAGGTGCTATAGTAACTAATGACGAACAGATTTATAAGAATGTCGATACATTTACAGATCATGGCCATGATCACATTGGTCCAATGAGAGGTATGGAACAACATCCAAACGTAGGATTGAATTTTAGAACCTCAGAGTTACATGCAGCCGTTGGCCTTGCACAGATGCGCAAGCTTGACAAGATTTTGATCGCACAAAAAAATAATCATAAAAAATTGAAGGCTGTTATCTCCGAATTCCCAAAATTAAAATTCAGGCATATACCTGATGAATCTGGGGATTCGTGCACATTCTTATGCTTCTTTGGTCCTGATGAAACTACAACACGCCAAATAGTAAAAGCACTTGCAACAGAGGGCGTGGACTCCTGTGCCTATTGGTATGACAACATGTACCACTTCATCAAAAACTGGGATCACATCAAAGCACTGAAAAGTGTTAATAAACTCCCAATACATGAATCCCAAAAACCTCAGGATTATGCAAACCTCGAGTTACCTCAAAGTTACGACATCGTAAACAGACTCATTTCCATGACAGTAAAGGTAGGTTGGACAGAAGAAGAACTAGATATAAGAGTAGAAAAAATAAGGAAAGCACTAAAAAGTGTTTTTAACTAAAACGAAAAAGCCCTCAAAAGAGGGCTTTTTCGTTTTATTACCTAAATCTTTGCAAAGATTATGCCTCAGCGGAAGCTTCAGGAGCCTCAGGTGTTGCCTCAGTTGCTTTTGGTGCCTCTACAGCACTCTTAGTAGCTTCAGAAGAACCAGAAGATTTTCTACTTCTCCTTGTTTTAGCTTTAACCTCTTTAACTTCAGACAATAACAAATCGTTAAAATCTACAAGCTCGATCAAGCAAACATCTGCATTATCACCCAACCTGTTACCAAGTTTGATGATTCTTGTATATCCACCTGGTCTGTTTGTCACTTTATCAGCTACTGGGCCGAAAAGTTCTTTTACAGAGTCTTTGTTCTGCAAATAAGAGAACACTGTTCTTCTTGTATGTACTGAATCAGTTTTTGATTTAGTGATAAGTGGCTCTACGTATTTTCTTAATTCCTTAGCCTTAGCAACAGTTGTAGTTAATCTTTTTTCCAAAATCAACGATGAAGCAAGGTTAGAAAGCAAAGCCCTTCTGTGCGTTACTGTTCTTCCTAAATGGTTATTTTTTTTCCCGTGTCTCATTTTAATTTAAATTTGTCAGATCTACTACTCCTCGTCTAGTTTGTACTTTGCTAAGTCAAGACCAAAGTTAAGACCCTTATCGGACATTAATTGTTCTAATTCATTTAGCGACTTTTTACCAAAATTTCTGAACTTCATCATGTCAGAAATCTCAAGTTTAGCCAAATCGCCAAGTGTTTTAATATCAGCTGCTTTTAAGCAGTTGTACGCTCTTACTGAAAGATCAAGATCAGAAATTGGAGTCTTAAGAAGTTTTCTCATGTGTAATACTTCTTCGTCAACAACCTCTTCTTCTTGTAATTTCACTTTTTCAAACGTCATAGTCTGATCAGAGAACAACATAAAGTGTTGAATCAAGATATAAGCAGCACTTTTCAATGCATCCTCAGGATGTATTGCTCCGTCTGTTTTAATATCCAAAACTAATTTCTCGTAGTCAGTCCTTTGTTCAACACGAGTATTCTCGATATGATATTTGACATTTTTAATCGGAGTGAAAATAGCATCGATAGGAATTACACCAAAAACTTGTTCTGCTGGCTTATTATCTTCTGCTGCTACATAGCCCCTACCTTTCTCGATTACAATCTCAATCTCAAACTGCTTGTTCTCATCTAAGTTACAAATTACTAGATCAGGGTTAAGTACCGTGAATGAACTTGTAAACTGAGATATGTCACCTGCAGTAAATACTTTCTTACCTTTTACAGTAACTGAAATCTTGTTATCAACCACAGCAGCATTAGCTTTAAATCTAACCTGCTTTAAATTCAATATCAATTCAGTCACATCTTCCACCACACCAGGAATAGTAGTGAACTCATGCAATACACCTGGCACTTTAATGCTAGTGATCGCATAACCTTCTAAAGAAGAAAGTAAGATTCTTCTCAAGGCATTGCCTATGGTTACACCAAAACCTCTTTCAAGTGGCTTGAATTCAAACAGACCTTGGAAATCGTCTGCCTTCTCCATCACCACCCTATCTGGCATTTGAAATGATAAGATTGACATATTATGAAAATTATTATTATTTAGAATATAATTCGACAATTAACTGTTCATTGATGTTCTCAGTGATTTGCTCTCTATCTGGCATAGAAATCACCTTACCAGACATTAAATTAGCATCCCACTCTAACCAAGTTGATCTTTTAGCCGATCTTACAGACAAACTCTGAGTAACCGTTTCTAATGATTTTGATTTTTCTCTTACACCAATGACATCACCAACCTTTGCAGAGAAAGATGGAATATTAACCACATCTCCGTTTACAGTTATGTGTTTATGCAACACAAGTTGACGAGCTGCTCTTCTTGTTGTAGCAATACCTAAACGATATACTACGTTGTCAACCCTTGCCTCTAGAAGTTGTAACAGGTTTAGACCTGTAATACCACCTTTTCTAGCTGCTTCTTGGAAAGTCTTAGAGAACTGACGCTCCAATACACCGTATGTGTATTTAGCTTTTTGCTTTTCATTTAACTGAATAGCATATTCTGATTTCTTTCTCTTACGACCCTTTCCGTGTTGTCCCGGTGAGTAGTTTTTTCTTTGCAAAGCTTTAGATTGGCCCATTATAGGCTCTCCAAACCTTCTCGAAATCTTTGCTTTAGGACCTGTATACCTAGCCATTATTTTTTCTTTACTTTAATATTTTATTAAACTCTTCTTCTTTTAGGAGGACGACATCCATTGTGTGGAAGCGGAGTAACATCTTTAATGATGGATACTTCAAGTCCTGCATTTTGTAATGTTCTAATCGCAGATTCTCTTCCTGCACCAGGACCTTTTACAAAAACCTCGATTTTTCTAAGACCCAAATCGTAAGCACTTTGAGCACAGTTTTGTGCTGCAACTTGTGCTGCGTACGGAGTGTTTTTCTTTGAACCTCTAAAACCCATTTTTCCAGCAGATGCCCAAGAGATCACCTGACCAGCATTATTGGTTAAAGAAATAATGATATTATTGAAAGAAGCTTTAATATGAGCCTGTCCTACTGATTCTACTACGACAACTCTTTTTTTAGCTTTATCTTTTCTCTTTTGTGCCATTTATTTTTTATTTAGTAGCTTTCTTCTTATTAGCAACAGTTTTACGTCTACCTTTCCTAGTCCTAGCATTGGTTTTCGTTCTTTGTCCACGTAGAGGAAGACCCTTCCTATGCCTAAGACCCCTGTAGCAACCGATGTCCATAAGACGTTTGATACTAAGTTGTATCTCAGACTTTAAAACACCTTCTGTTTTGTGCTCGTTAGAAATGATTGCCCTTACAGCGTTTGACTCAGCGTCAGACCATTCTTTTACTTTCTTATCCAAAGAAACTCCAGCTTTCGCCAAAATCTTTTGGGCAGAACTTTTACCTATTCCGAAAATATAGGTCAGAGAAATTTCTCCTCTTTTGTTATCAGGAATATCAACACCTGCTATCCTTGCCATATTGCTTAAATTAACCTTGTCTTTGTTTAAACCGTGGATTTTTTTTGTTTATAACGTAAATTTTGCCCTTTCTCTTAATGATTTTACATTCAGGGCTTCTTTTCTTTACGGAAGCTTTAACTTTCATCTTATTGCTATTTATACCTGTAAACTATTCTACCTTTTGTTAAATCGTATGGCGACATTTCCAAGCGTACTCTATCACCTGGGAGAATCTTGATGTAGTGCATCCTCATCTTTCCTGATATGTGAGCAATTACTTGATGACCATTCTTTAGCTCCACTCTAAACATTGCGTTTGAAAGTGCTTCTAAAATTGTACCATCTTGTTCTATCGACGTCTGTTTAGCCATTCTTATTTAATACTTCTTCTATGTACTCGAAAGTTGTTAACACTTCCGCATTATCTTTTCTTATTACTATAGTATGCTCAAAATGTGCTGAAGGCTTTTTGTCCTTTGTTCTGAAAGTCCAATGATCATCTTTATCAAGATATACCTCCTTTTTCCCAAAATTAACCATCGGCTCAATAGCTATTACTAAGCCCGAAAGAAGTTTAGGGCCTGAGCCCTTCCTACCAAAATTTGGCACTTCCGGTGATTCATGCAAATCTTTACCTAAACCATGGCCGCAAAGCTCACGAACTACAGACATATTATGCTTTTCAACATAAGATTGAACAGCATATGAAATATCGCCGATCCGATTGCCTTGTTTCGCTTCCTTTATGGCAAGCTCCAACGATTTTTTTGTGACTTCAAGCAATTTTTTGACTTCGACACTAGGAGTTCCTACCGAATAGCTATAAGCGCTATCACTGTGTAATCCTTGGTAATAAACACCGCAGTCTACTGAAACTAAATCACCATCTTTCAAAACTTGATCATTGGGGATCCCGTGAACTACCGCATCATTTAAAGAAATACACAGTGTGGCCGGAAAACCATTGTAACCTTTGAATGAAGGTTGTCCTCCATGATCACAAATAAACTCGTAAGCAATACTATCTAAGAACTTTGTGGTAACACCTGCCTTTATATTTTTACATACTTCAGCATGAGCCTTACCTAAAATAACAGCACCTTCTTTTATAAGTGCTATCTCCTCCTCTGACTTATAAAAAATCATTAAGCAGTAACAAATTCATTTTCTGTACGACCTTTGATACGTCCACCTTCAATCATGCCATCATACTTTCTCATCAAAAGATATGATTCTATTTGTTGCAAGGTATCTAATACCACTCCAACCATGATCAATAATGATGTACCGCCAAAGAAACTAGCAACTTCTTGATCAAGGCCAAATAAGCCCTTTACTAAAGCTGGTAATACTGCTATAATACACAGGAAAATCGCCCCAGGAAATGTAATCAATGATAATATTTTATCAATATAATTTACAGTATCCTCACCAGGCTTCACCTCAGGTATGTAAGCATTATTTCTCTTCAAGTCATCAGCAATCTTTGTCGGATTAACAGTGAGTGCCGTATAAAAATACGTAAACACTATGATCAAGAAACAAAGAAACAAATTATGTGAAACGGAATCAGATTGACTCAAACTCACTAAGAAGCCACCAATATAATCCACATCACCTAGGCTATTACCAATAAATTGAGGAATGATTGTCAACGTCTGCGCAAAAATCACAGGCATAACACCTACCAATGTTAATTTGAATGGCAAATATGTCCTAGGACCACCTGCTATAGAGCTACCTACTGCCATCTGACGAGCATACTGCAAAGGTATCCTTCTTGTTGCTTGAATAATTGCGACAGTTAAAAGAATCGTAAAGAACAATCCAACAAGTTCTAGAATAAAAAATCCTAAACCTGTTACACCATTTTTATCAATCTCGCCTAATAAAGCCTTAGGTAACCTTGAAATGATACCTATAGCTATTAATAGTGAAATACCATTTCCAATTCCCTTATCCGTAATTTTTTCTCCGAGCCACATACAGAACATCGTTCCAGCAACCAGAAGTAAAATATATAGATACATTACCTCCTCAAATACAACACCTTTCAACAAGATTTCTGGCTTGAATATGTAACCCATATATCCAAATGCTTGAGCAATTGCAACAACTATGGTTAACATTCTTGTATATTGGTTGATCTTTCTTCTACCAGACTCCTCTTCATTCATTTGCTGAAATCTTGGAATCGCGAACGAAACCAATTGCATGATAATAGAAGCTGATATATAAGGCATTACACCTAAACTAAACAAGGAATAGCTAGTTAATGAAAGACCAATACTGTCACTAAATTTAGAAACGATGTTATCGCTCTGCATTTT
>CAMFLX010000021.1 GCA_945957555.1 uncultured Cytophagales bacterium | reverse complement strand
ATACTGTTCTGAGCCATTACTTGAATAGCCATTTACGGAGGTTAATCGGTAACCATTGTTTGCATTGGTAGTAAAGGCAGTTTGATAGTCGGCGGAACTCATGCCATGTCTTGCGATCCACGCTTGGGAAAATAAAGCACATGGTAAAAACACAAAAGCCATAAAAAGCTTTGTCATAAAATTTGAATTGTTAACTGTTTTTTTCATTTTTTTAAAAATTGGAATTAAAGGATTCTTGGTACTTCTTTATTTTTGGGTTTTGATAATGATATATAGCATATCACAGTAGCATATTGAACAACATATTGATATTGAACAACAAGGGGGCTAGTATTCCGGAAAATACATTAAAAAATTCTCTTTGATTTTTACTTTATATGTGCTTCATGATATAAATACTTTATGTTTTTACATGAATTATGAATTAACCTTCAATAATCTTCCTGCAAAGTCATGTTCCCTAGTATTAATAAGGAACAGATGCAATATACAATTACTACAATATTGAATGTGATTTAAAAAATATGAATTATTGACTTACTGTTGAAGCCTCTATCATAGCAGACGACAATATAGTGTAGCACGCTGTCCAAGCGGCCTTCAGTTCTTCTGTCCACTTGTCTCCAAGACCTTTTTCCAAAGTCCAAAGCAATGCCGCACCTACAGTCGCATAGTGTACCGGTTGCACGCCATAGCCCACATGTCTTTTGGCAAGCGCCGACACTTCTTCTAAGACTTCCTCGAGGCGGCTCAGCTTTGTGATTACATAATTGAGCATCATAAACAGCTTCTTGGATTGCTCAGGTACGCTTGTTTTATTAAACATGGGTTTGAACTCTGGCGCAATCTCAAAAAGTCTTCCATAAAACAGCGGGCCTACCACTTCAGGAAGCCTAACTACCGAAGCCCAAGATTGTTGTACGAGTTGAATTTGATCATTCGTCATAATGTATAGTAAATAAATTGTTACACTATTTTTTATTTTTAACATAAATAAGACATTTTTAAATCTTCACAGCCTTATTATGGTGCAAATATGTAACACTTTTGATTACAAATCAAATAAATGTAAATATTTTTTTACATTTTATTCTTTTATGTATAATTAAATACACAAAAACGTAACTATTTTGTACCATTTCAGGTATAT
This sequence comes from uncultured Cytophagales bacterium, assembly GCA_945957555.1. Classification (GTDB taxonomy): domain Bacteria; phylum Bacteroidota; class Bacteroidia; order Cytophagales; family UBA9547; genus CAMFLX01. The sequence continues at coordinate 44,724 of CAMFLX010000021.1, read as the reverse complement.
TTGCAACATATGAGGCTTGGGGAAAAAATAAAAGAAGTTTTTGAGGCAAAGGGCATTAAGTTAATAGACTTCGCCGATCAAATTGGCACCGTAAGACAAAACGTGTATAGACTATTTGAGAGGGACTCCCTAGACAGCGACCTATTATATAAAATTTCTCAAGTACTTGATTACGACTTTTTCCAACATTACCAAGTCAGTCCAGCAAATAAGCCCTCCACCAGCAACGAAGGCATCAGTATCAATGAAATAGCTGTACTAAAAGACGAGCTGGAAACCGCCCGCAAAGAAATAGAATACCTCCGTAGAATCGTAAGTATGAGAGAAGAGGAAAAACAACTGATGGAAGCTAAATACAAGACTCAAATGGAGCTTTCTGAAGCCATAGTACACCACTTACGAGAAAAAGAAAAGAGCTATCAGAGCCAAATACAGGCTTTAGCTAGTAACAATAGGTAACTTACTCCGAATAAAGATAACAAGCAATATAAAATTTGTCTTTATTACCCATTGTTGTAAACCTGTGCAAAATTTATTGGTCACAATTTCCCCATCAGCATGCATTGTTCTTGTACTTTTCTTTGCTCACACAAAGAAAAGTACCAAAAGAAAGTGTGGCAGGAAAGACCAAATCTAGCACTTTTTTTTCACACAAAGCCGCCCAGCCCTGTCCAAAGTGCAAGATTTCACACCTTTCCTGCTTTTCCACCCGCAGCAACTTGGTTCATAAAAAATTTCTTCCCCTAATGAAATTATATAAGACACGCTATCACACGGTAGCGCCTTCGAGCATGGCATTTTCCAGAGTTAGATACAGTTGGCCCCAAGCTGATGCTGCTTCCTCGGTCCAACTGGCGCCTAAACTTTGTGCCAAGGCTGCAATCAACGCCTTTTCAACAGTCCTGTAAGCACCTTCGGTGGTTTTATAGTATTTGTGCCTGCGCCCCAATTCCTTTGCTTCGGCAGTTATGCTATCCAAATCGTTCAGTTTATAGGCGCAGAAGGTGATCATTGCCGTGAATTTTCTTGCTTGCTCTTTTACATCGTCACCAAAAAGAGGCTTTAAGCTAGGATCTAGTTCAAATAAAATCTTGTAAAACAACTCTCCAACGGCATCTCCCTCAGAAATGGCATCGCTCCAGGTAGACTTCACTATAGCTATTTGATTCGGGTTCATTAAAAAAATATTTCCTCAAATATACATAAATGCAAGTCATTCTATCAAGTACCCTCCTAAAGACCTTGCGAAGAAATGTGGCTTTTCTGATACAATAAGCCACATTACCTTCAAATACTTGCTTTTTCAACACACCAAAACGTCTCATTTATGTGACAATAAGACGATCTCCAAATCAAGTCTTTTTGTACAGGGACTTCTTTGAATAACGAGTAAAAAGTACAAGGGGATTAGGTAAACCAATTTCATTAAGATATTTATGTTGGGGGCAAGCACGGGGCTAGTTGAATGTAAATAACCAGAGGGAATTTTAGATTGGATTCATATTTTTGGTATAAATAGTAATTTCCAGCCCAAACACAGTACTATTTTTTGAAAAAGTAGTGGTGTTTTTTTCAAAAATAGTACCCTTGTTATGAAAAATAGTGCTCTAATTTTCATAAATAGTACTATCTCAACTACAGCATACCACTATTATTAGAAAAAATAGTGGTATTTTTTTCAAAAAAAGTACTCTTGTTGTGAAAAATAGTGCTCTAATCTTTAGAAATAGTACTATCTCAACTAAGAAAAACCACTGTTTTTAGAAAAAATAGTACGCTAATTCCCCGAAAAGTATCACTTTCAACAGCGACAACAGTCTATTTTACAACAATTTCTTTACTATACTTTAGAGAAAACCATTCATTGCTCAGCGCAAACAAGCAATGCAAGGCAAATGATGCCCAAAAGGATCCGGTAAACCAAACGAGCAGACAGAAAACAATCCCCATTGGCAAGGTTCCAACAGTTTCATTGAGTCCTTTGGGAATATGTACCAAGGCATAAATACTTATATTAATTCCGATGGCCGATAGCAATCCAACTTCGCTCACACAATTCTCAAAAAGTACGCCTCTGAACATGATTTCGTAACCCAACAAATAAATCATCCATGTGAGCGCACTGAGTACGAGCAGCCCTTTCGACCATACCTTGGTCCTGATTTGTGGATACATGGCTAAGTTGCCAACGCCTTTTGCGGCAAACAGGTTTACCAAAACGGGTATCAATACGAGTAATAACAGCAAAGCTTTGTATTTGAAATCTATCCCCACACTTATGAGCGGGAGCTGCTTCACCCAATTGAATATTGCGGTACTAGCAAATAATGCGGCACCCAACAATCTACTGAAAACGACGGTCAGCATTTGGCCCCGCTCTGCACCATAGCGCGACTGCATGTGGTTCTTTAACTTGTCATGGTTGGTGATGAAATGATACAGCAAAAAGCTGAGGGTAACCAACAAGACAGATATGGAGGTATTGTTCATACGACTAAAAATTAAAATCAATTTGGGGTATTCACTTTTGCAATAGGGCATTCTTAATGCCTCAGCACAAATCAAGTTTAAGTTAAAGAAAATATCCTTAATTGCAGCGATGTATATAATCTTTTTAAAATGCACTTTATCCTTCAACAGGTATACATAACGATTAAATAAACGAATGTATAAAAGAAAGGTATTCAACGTAAGTGTGCCCTACTTGCCATAAACCTGCATGCAGTCTCATAAAAAAACCACACCCCTTCCCCTGAATTCACGTATGGAATCCTGCGATTCAGTAATTGCTTTAGAGAAATTAGTTCATTAAATATTTTTGAATATTTTTGCAAAGCCCCATTCTCGTCGAAGCAGTATAAACCATCTGGTGTTGTTGAATAGTCGGGTTTTGAAATTAATTTATAGAATGAAAAATACTTTTTTTGCTTTCACAGTAGCTCTGTTTTCTGGCTACGGCAATTTATTTGCGCAAAATTTTAATGGCGATGAAAAACTCATTACTGAAGATTCGATCTTCAACATGTCTCTTGACAGTCTCGTAAACCTGAACCAATCGAACTTGCCCACAGAGTTAGAACTATTGGTAAACTCCAAAATCAGCGTTTCCTCCAAAAAACCACTTTCTTCTCGCAATAGCCCTTCTGTGGTTACTGTTATTTCAGATGACGAAATAGAGCGCATGGGTGCCCGGGAGCTTATGGACGTACTGAGAATGGTACCAGGCTTCGACTTCGGCATAGACGTACAAGGTGTGGTGGGCATAGGTGTTCGTGGCAACTGGGCACACGAGGGCAAAATACTGCTGATGGTCGATGGCCAAGAAATGAACGAACTTACATTCTCTACGCTTCAGCTGGGCAACAACTACCTCCCTGATAACATCAAGCGCATCGAGATCATAAGAGGCCCTGGCTCTGCGGTATACGGTGGATTTGCAGAGTATGCTGTGGTACACATTATTACTTATAATGGCGAAGATCTAAAAGGCGCAAAGGCTACCGCAACGTATGGTGTGGGTGCCAAAGGCTACTTGAGACGGAACGTTTCCCTTTCGTTGGGCAATAGTAAAAAGGATTTCCAATACCATATCCACGGTACGCTGGGCCAAGGCCTGAGAAGTGATGCAAGCCTTAGGGATTTGAAAGGAAATAGTATAGGCATGCAAAAGGTTTATACGCTGAACCCTACAGTGATCAACTTGGGCTTGTCTTATAAAGAGCTAAGTACGAAAATTATCGTGGACGACTACCGTATGAATATGCAAGAAGATGGTAGTGGCAATATTCTCTCTCGCTCGTATCCAAATAATTTCAGGAGCTATCTTGGTGAACTCAAATATGACATTGTGATCTCTCATAAGCTTACCTTAACTCCTAAATTTAATTACAAAGGGCACAATGCTTACCAGCAAACTCAAGCCTTGGCTCCTCCCGATTCTTCCTTTTTTAGATATGATTTGTACTCTGAACGCTACAAGGGGAACCTTACCGCCAACTGGGAGGCTCATGAAAACCTGAACTTCTTGATAGGTGCAGAAACTTATCACGACAGGGGTATCAACCACATTGACAATTTCATGAACGGCACCCATAAACTGACCTACACCACTGTAGCGATGTTTATGCAGGGACTTCTAAGGAAATCTTGGGCCAACGTCACATTTGGCGCTAGATATGACCACAACAATGTGTTTGGAAGTGCCTTCGTACCTAGAGTTGGGATCACCAAGCGTATCAATAAGTTCCATAGTAAGCTATTGGCTTCACAATCGTTCCGTTTTCCAGGCATTGCCAATGTAGACAAAGGGGATGGAATTATAAAGCCTGAGAAATCGACGATTTTCGAGTTAGAAACAGGCTATCAACTTACGAGAAGTTCTTTGGTCTCCGCTAATTTGTTTGATTACACCACAATGCACCCCATCATTTACACCGTGGACACTACCATTGTTACTGGAAACAGTGACGCCTATAGCAATTTCCCAAAGGTAGGAAGTAGAGGTATAGAGCTAGAATATTTACTCAAATCATCTCGAATATTGTTACGTACCAACTACGCCTATTATTCTACGGCTGGTAAAAACGAAGTGCCTTATTATGCCATTGCGGGGAAGGACAATTCCGTACTGGGGTTGGCCAATCACAAGTTTAATCTACTCTTACAGTTCAAACCGTTTAAAAACAGGGGACTTTGGGTATGCCCATCTCTTAACCTGATAGGAAAGCGCTATGGTTATGGGGCAATCGATCAAAACCAGAATCCTCAGATCATTGCTTTTGCTCCCGTTTGGTTAGGTAATTTGTTCATCAACTACCATACAAACATTTCGGGCCTTACACTGGGTATAGGATGTTACAACATCATGAACCAAACATACAACTTCATACAACCTTATGCAGGAGGACATGGACCGATGCCTGGTAACTCACGAGAATACATGCTCCGCTTGAGTTATCAAATTGGCCGTGGCATTTGGGAGTAAATTTTACTTGGTTTCGAAAAAGATTAATTCCAGAATACAATGGCTTGATCGAGAACATGAAGTCACCTTTACAGGTATTTCGTATTTTTTAAGCTATAAAAGGACTAGGGCAAAAGAACCTAAACTTTCGCACATCCAACAAATACAGATATTCAAAAGTAAAACAGTCTTTACTTCTCCCATTGATGTGGCTTATCTATAGGATAAGCATACACAAGAACATCTCTGCGACAAAAAATTTACCAATAGGGAAAATCATCCATGAACCTGCGTTTATTGTCCATTTTAAGTAGGCTCTAGTTGTCGGATCTTTGTATTGTCAATAATGACAAACAAATTTTAAAAACATAAATCATGACAACATTCAGCGTTCCAACAAAAGAGCAAGTAGCACCTGCAAATCAGGAGATCTTCAACAATCTGGAAAAAGCACTAGGATTTGTGCCCAACCTATACGCAACGATTGCCTATTCCAATAATGGTCTTAGCAGGTATTTGGCTTATCAAAATGCAAAAACCACACTAAGTAACAAAGAAAAAGAAGTGGTAAACCTTGTAGTAAGTCAAGTAAACGGCTGCCTGTATTGCCAAAGTGCGCATACGGTGCTTGGCAAAATGAATGGCTTTACTGATGAACAACTTATTGAATTCAGAAAAGGCACTAGCCATGATGCCAAGCTCAAAACTTTGGTTCAGCTCACTGCAGACATCACCCAAAACAAAGGTAGAGCTAGTGCAGAATTGGTTGACGCCTATTTCGCTCAAGGTTATACCAAAGAGAACTTGGTTGACCTTATACTGCAGATAAGTGACAAAACAGCAATGAACTATCTACACAATCTCACTCAAATTCCAATAGACTTTCCTTTGGCGCCAAGTTTGTAAAAACCACCCCCAACTTGCAAGCATGAGATTTTGTGCTTGCAAGTTATTGATATTGGATTTAATTAGGTATCAAAATCATGAAACCAATTATCTCTTTAATTAGTACTAGTATAAGCTTGATTCAATAGCAAAAAACAAATCATTATGAGCAAAATCATTCAAGAAGGTTCCTTCGCGCTTAATTTCACCATGACAGACGTGAGTGGAAAAACAATCAATCTCTCAGATTATAAAGGAAAGAAGATCATTTTGAGCTTCTACAGAAACGTAAGCTGCCCGTTTTGTAACAGGAGAATCCATGCGATCATGGGAAACAACCTAAAACTACAAGATTCTGGTGTACAATTGGTATTCATGTTCGAAAGCACAAATCAAAAACTCTCAGAGAGTGTTTTCCACAAAGCGATCAACCCTTGGCCATTGGTTGGTGATCCAGAAAAAACAGTATATAAAAAATATGGGGTAGAGCCATCTTTATTAAAAACATTCAATACCTTTTTACATTCGAACATTTTGACTGCTATGGCAGATACAAAAGCTTTGCAATTACCTAAGGATGATGATGCTACGCAGACATTAATTCCTGCAGATTTCTTTATTGATGAAAACTTCAAGATAGTGAGGGCACACTATGGCAAACACTTGGACGATCATGTATCTTTAGAGGACTTTAAACAATTTGCAGGAATTGATTAAGGTCTAAAACCAAAAAGCATTTCTTATGTTAAGTTCAAATTCTTTTACCCTAGTGGATCCATTGAGCGGCAATTTGGCCTTTAAACTGTCTCATTTTGACAACCACGGCCATTTTGACCATGTGCAGAGGCTCAATTATTATTCTCTTATATGGATCCAAAAAGGTAAAGGTACCGTAAGGGCTGATTTTGCAGAACATGAGTTTTTTGACCAACATTTATTTGCCTTTGCACCCTATCAACCTTTTCTGATACAAACAAAAGAGATATTTGAAGGAACGGTATTACATTTCCATCCCGACTTCTTTTGTATACATAAACACCAGCAAGAAGTGGCATGTAACGGTGTATTGTTCAATAACATCTACAACCCTCCTTTTGTGACTGTTGATGAGAGCAGCCATGGGACATTTGAAATGTTGATTGACCAGATCAAAGCTGAAATGCAAAATGATGCACTGGCACAATATGAACTTTTGGTTTCATATCTCAAGATCTTTTTAATTACCGCTTCTAGGTTAAAAACAAAACAACAGTCATTGGAAACAGTAAAAGTTCCTGAAGGCAAGGAGCCCTTTGTACTTCAAAACCTAAAAAATTATATAGAATTACACTTTAAAAAGAAACATTCCGCAAGCGAATATGCCGACCTCTTGAACATGACTCCTAAGGCATTGGCCAAAATCACAAAAACACATTTTAACAAAACACTTACAGACTTGATCTCTGAGCGAATCATTATAGAAGCGAAACGAGAACTTTACCTTACCAACAAATCTGTCAAAGAGATCGCTTACGAACTTGGCTATGATGACGAACATTATTTCAGCAGATTTTTTAAAAACAATGCAGAAGTTTCACCACAGCTATACAGAGAGACTGTGGGCTCTGCTAGGGCCATGGCACAATAGCGCACCTCGTCGTAATAAACCCCTCAGATTGCCGTATTCGCACCCTTAACCATAAAGGCATTCCTTATACCTTTGTATCTATAAATAGAACCCATATAGCTTAACAGTCCTTCTTCAAATCAAAATGACAAGTATCAGCAAAACATCAAAAGTAATTTCTTTTATTAGACAATCACTCAACGGGGAACAGCAAGATTATACACAAGGGAGTATACCCAGAGCCGTGTTTCTATTGGCCATCCCGATGATTCTTGAACTCAGCCTCGAAAGTGTTTTTGCCGTGGTCGACATGTTTTTTGTAAGTAAACTAGGCGAAAATGCCATAGCAACAGTGGGTTTAACAGAATCTGTGGTCATGATCGTTTATTCTGTTGCCATAGGCCTCAGTACCGCTGCATCAGCCATAGTAGCACGAAGGATAGGTGAAAAAAATCCAGAAGCAGCCGGCCATGCTGGTGCCCAGGCACTACTTGTTTCTTTCGCTGCCACAGTAGTCATCAGTGCGGTCGGGATCCTATTTGCAGATGACATATTAAGCCTTATGGGGGCCAGTACGGAGGTCGTTAGAGATGGTGCCATATTTACACGTATCATGCTCGGAGGTAGTGTGGCCATCATGCTTTTGTTTTTGATCAACGGTATCTTTAGAGGAGCTGGCGATGCTGCCATGGCCATGAGAAGCCTATGGATTGCAAGCATCATCAACATCGTACTCTGCCCAATTCTTATTCATTTTCTAGGGTTGAAGGGGGCTGCGATAGCCACCGTCATTGGCAGAAGCACAGGTGTATTGTATCAGTGTTATCATTTGTTCAAAGGCAGTGGCATTTTAAAATTCAGCAAAGTCAATTTCAGCCTAGACATAGAACTCATCAAATCCATTGCAGTCATTGCATGGCCCGCCACCTTTCAGTTTATCATTGCAAGTGGTAGCTGGATCGTACTTACAAGATTGGTTGCAGAAACAGGGGGCACTTCTGCATCGGCAGGCTATCAAATCGCCTTCCGAAACTTCGTATTTTTCATACTACCAGCTTGGGGCCTTAGCAATGCCGCTGCAACTTTGGTAGGGCAAAACCTTGGTGCCAACCAGATCGCACGAGCAGAACAAAGTGTGATACTCACCACCAAATACAACGCGATTTTTACGGCATTGGTCATGTTACTATTCATTTTTTGTTCCAGACCCATCGTAAGTGTATTCTCTGAAGATGAGGCCGTACTTGGGTTTGCAACACAAGCTCTGGAGATCATAGGTTCTGGATATATTTTTTATGGTGTCGCCATGGTAATGACCCAGGCATTAAACGGTGCTGGAGACACCAAAATACCAACACTGATCAACTTCGTATGTTTTTGGCTGTTTCAAATTCCATTATCCTATTTGCTAGCCAAAGGATTTCATCTGAACGCAACGGGGGCATTTATAGCAGTGCCCGCAGCTCAAGCACTTTTAACAATTATTGCTTGGTACTATTTCAAAAAGGGTAATTGGAAGAAAATAAAAGTATAAGGTATTGCTCAAATTTGATTTTAACAGTTAACATCTTTCACTGATGGTAGAGGTATTTAAAACCAATGTAAAAGAATATCCAGACGCTCAAAAGATCTTAGCTAGGATCCATACTAGCTTTGTTGGCTACAAAGCCAGCTTTGATCTAGAAGATTGTGACAAAATCCTCCGTATTGTTTCTCTTGATGGTACCGTACAGAGTGATGCCATCATGGGGCTTATCAAAAAAATGGGCTATAACGTCAGTGTATTACCCGACGAAGTGCCTACAGTAACCAAAAGACTCTAGTTTCTTAATTCGTAGATTTCATCTGGCACAGGAATGAGTTGATTTAGTAGCGCCGATGCAAATGTTTTCCCTTGCGCGTCTATACGCATCGCCAAAGTGCCACCGCCATCCAAGGCATCTGCCAACACAAAGTTAAAGGCATTTAAACTCTTAAGTTCATACCTGATCACCTCGCCTTTACAGAGGTCTTCAAACCAATATTTCACCAAGTCAGGACTTAGATAATCTTTTAGAAACTCATAGATTTGTGCATTCCTAGCAATCACGCCTATATTGGAGCTGTTGCCTTTGTCTCCTGATCTGGCCAAACAAAGCTCTTTTAAACGACAAGACTTCCACTCTGAGGAGAAATGACCCGATTTACCTTGCGTCGCAGTCAAAGAAGGTGAAGCCAATGGTATCGCTTCAAAACCTGTCACTGACGATATAGTTTCTTCCTTCTTAATCTCACCATCTTGCGAAAGTACTTTTAGGGTCAATAGCACGTGTTTTTTATGTAGAAGTGCTGGCCAATAGGCCATAACTTGCTGAATATCGGGTCTACCTCCTGTTACCGCAACTCCAGGGGGGCCTGTAAGGATCAAAGAGGCTAGCAGTTGAGAAAAGGTCTCCAGCTTCTTACGGTCCTTGTCCAAAGCATGAAACCTCAAGAGGATCTCATTGGGTACTATTGGCATGGCCATACCCAAATGACAAGCATTATAACCGAGGAACTCAGTATTCGTCTTCTCAAATTCAAGACCAAGCCTATCCCAGAAAATCTTTCCGAAATGCTCGGCCTTTTTAAGGGCATCTGGCCCTGAGATAATAATCGAGCCCACCGCTTTGAAGCCCGACTCATAAGCCATAGAAAGTTTAAAGTAAGGCGTAGGTGCTTTACCTCTACCACCACTCACTTTTACCACATCTTCTGACACCTGCTCCACATGTAAATTTGTAAGATCAGCAATCACGTCTGGCCCGTAGTAGTTCCCTGGGTCGGCAATTTCATAAACCAATTGCTCTTTTACGGTATTGATGGTGACAGCACCACCTGTATTAGGGTGTTTATAAACATGGAAATCTCCATTGGCAAACATTTCAATGATAGGAAAACCAAACTGATCCCATCTTTCTATAGTCTCCCAATCGGTAAAATTACCTCCAGTGGACTGCCCACCACATTCTATAATATGTGCTGCGATCATGCCTGCACCCATCTTATTCCAGTCTTGTAGTGACCAACCCAACTCATAGACCATTGGGGCAATGGCAACAGCGCTATCGGTAGCACGCCCTGTGATCACTACATCCGCTCCCGACTCTAGTGCTTTAAGAATAGCAGGTACACCTACGTAGGCATTGGCACTTCTAATCTTCGAAGCTTTGTCGCCCAAAGGTAGACCCGTTTCGAAATTATTAAAGGTTTCGCCACCTGCAATCAACTTCGGGAGTTCTGCCACAATATTATCTCCCTCTACTACAGCAATATTGAGTTTGATGTTCTGCTTCTCAAGTTCTTTGATGAGCGCCCTTGCGCAAGCTAGCGGGTTGTTGCCCCCTGCATTGGTCACCAATTTGATTTTATGGGACAGGATATGTGGTGCCGCCACCACAAAATGTTGTATAAAGTCTTGAATATACCCAGCTTCGGGATTTTTGAGCTGTTGCTTTTGCAAAATACTCATGGAGACTTCTGCTAGGTAGTCAGACACGATATAGTCTAAGTTACCTGCTTGTGCCTGACGTAACATTGCTCCTGGGTCATCGCCCCAAAATCCACTACTGTTGGCAATACGAACGCTTGTTTTCATGATTTGTTCAGTTTAAAAATATTTTATAAGGTGTTTTACAGGCCTTATAAAAGGTAATCATACTATTTGTCTATATACTTGCTTTGTCTCGAAGAGTTGACTTAAGATTCAATCTTTTATATCAAATCGAACAGCCTTATTCAACCCAGCGAGGTTTTCTTTTTTCTAAAAATGCAGCCATCCCTTCCTGCCCCTCCTCCGACATACGAATTCTAGCAATCATTTCTGCGGTGAATTCTTTGGCTTCCTCCAAAGTGAGGTGATTAGCCACCTGCTCTATCAATACCTTACACTGGCTTACGGCTTTCGGTCCGCTAGTGAGTAAAAGTTTCACAAGTTCCGAAAGCTTCTCTTCCATACCTTGTTCTGACAAACTATAATTTACCATCCCAATTTCATACGCTTTAGGGCCTTTGAATCTTTGCCCAGTGAGCATAAGTTCTCTCGAGCGTGCCTCACCAACTCTTTTAATAATATAGGGAGAAATACATGCCGGGATAACCCCGATCTTTACTTCGCTCAAGGAAAAAACGGTTTCCTCGTGTGCCAATACCATATCGCAGGCAGATAGTAAACCATTAGCTCCACCCATCGCAGCACCGTGAACTAGGGCGATCGTGGGTTTCTTACAGGTATATATGGCATAAAAGCATTCAGAGAGATTAATGCTTTCTTTTAGATTTTCTTGAAAGGAATATTGGCTCACGTTGCGCATCCAGTTGAGGTCTGCTCCTGCACAGAAAGATTTTCCTTTCCCTCTTAACACTACTACTCGAACTTCATCGTCTTTGGATGCACATAAAAAAGCCTGTTTGATCTCATCGATCATCGTTTCGTCAAACGCATTGTGTACCTCAGGCCTATTGAGCCAGATCGTTAATACTGAAGCCTCGTTTTGAATCTCTAATGTTTTGTACATATTCGGTATCCTTTGATTGGAGAAGTACAGTTTTACCCCATCCTACTCCTTATTACTTATGATTGCCCAATCTTGTTTCTTCAAAAATAAAATAATAGTTATACAAAATATACTAGTGGATATAATTATCCAAATGGTCAAGCACTCCTCATATATAAATCCATAAACAAAAATGAGGGGCCTGTGCCTATAAGCAACCAAACTCCTCATTATTTAAATGACTAAAAGATAAATTAATTCATCCTTGTATCCAAAGTCTCCGATAAAGCATGGAGCCTTAACTGTATCTCCTTTTCCATCTCAGATAGTCTCTTCAGAACCTCATCCATAGGAAGCCCTTGTTTAATGGCCGTCTCTGCATACAGCATAAAGCTGCTCCTCTGTGAATACTCTTCCATGTGTTTCTGCCCTTGTTCCATAACCTTTCAGTTGTTTAGTTGAATATATATTGTTTAAATAAAAACGCGCCCGCGGCTCCCCCCACTATCCAATATTAATTTTTAAGCTGTTTTTTCCACTTCCCTTTGTAGGCAGCTTTTGAGGTATTAAGGGTATTATACACAGTTCTTGCCCAATAGTTACGTAGGCCAATTCCACCCGCCTTCTCTTTAAAGGCTTCTGTATGTATTATTTTCTTAGTAACTACATCAAAAAAGACAACCCATATGCAACCTTCCTCGTTGTTTTTATTAAAATAATCCACTACATAAACGAGTCCCAAACCTGTGCTTACATTTGAATATTCATATTTTTTAACAATCTTAGCAATATCCTCTTGGGTCAAATGTGGATTAACCAAATCTTTATTGATGTATTCGAAGATTTTTGTAGTATCTATAGCATTGTTTCTATTAATAGTCACTTCAATATCGTAATTCACACTTTCCTTTTTGTAGGCTTCTTTAAAATTGTACTTATCCTTTTCTTTGGCAACAATTCTGTTCCACCCTACCATATATTTATCTCTAATAATAGATGGTTTATAACTTTCATCACCAAACACACTAAAGTTACCACAGAATGCTGCCTTGGTAAAATCCAATCCAAAATAAGTGATCTCTTTCTCAGAGTACAGTCTACTGATATCGGGTGCTTGGGCTACAACAATGCTCCAAAAAAACAAAATAAAAACTAATGCATTTCCTTTTTTCATGTCAAAAATATTGAGAGTTGATATATTCAAAAATAAGAATTTTTTAGATTGTGTCCCCCTAGTAGTTCTAATATTTTTTAGAAACTTTTACCAAGCTGGAACATAGGCAGATACATCGCCACTAAAATCAAACCCACCACAGCTCCCAAGAATATGATCAATAGTGGTTCTACCACACTACTCAATAGAGAACTTTTATGCTCCACTTCATCGGTATATTGCTTGGCTAGCTTTTCAAAGAATTGTTCCAGTCGATTAACCTCCTCCCCTACCTTAATAAGAGAAATCATTTTCTTTTCAAATACAGGATATTTTGCCATAGCCACATGTAAACTCTTTCCGTGCAAAATATCATCAGATATCGTCATCAGGGTGCTTTCTATGGGATAAAACTTCACCATTTTCTGGATCAGCTCCAAGCTTTGCAGAATGGGCACCTTGGCACCTATGAGGAGGTTCATCATATAACAGAAGCGTGCGAGGTAGATCTTCCGCACCATTTCTCCGAAGAAAGGAGTCTTCAGTACTAAAGTAGTAGTATACTTACGAAACCACAATTGCTGTCTTTGCCAATAACAGAGAGAAGCGATGCCTATAACGATGAGGGCTATATAAGGAAAATACTTTTTGGAAGCATTAGAGAACGAAATGATGAACGAAGTAATCGCTGGCAGGTCGCTTCCAAAGCGTTTGAATACATCAGAAAACATAGGCACCACAAAGTTGATCATGAAGAATACCGCTCCCATAGAAGTACAAAATACAATTGCAGGGTATGTTAAAGCACCTACGATCTGTCGTTTCTGTTTGATCTTCCTGCTGAAGTAAGAAACCAACTCGTCCAAAACTTCCACCAATCGACCAGACTCTTCCCCTATCTGCACGCTGTAATATTCATATTCAGTAAATTTACCAGCTTTGCGTAAAGCCTGAGACAAGGTATCACCCTTAATCACCATATCCCTTACTTGAGCAAAGAGTTCTTTGTGCTTGGCTTTTTGTTGTTCGTCCACAATGATATCAAAGGTCGTACGTACATCGACTCCGGAGGCCAGCAACATCGACAACTGATGATAGAACTCTTCTTTCAGTTTGTCAGATAAGCCTGAACCAAATAGTTGAATGTCCTTATTCAAGAATGCCAAGATATTATTGTCTTCTTGGGCAGGGCCAGACTTATGTGTCTTCTTCTTGATATTCTTAAGATCTATACCGCTCATGGATTTTCTTGATTTTGGTTTACAAATATATCCGCAGGATACTCTTTTCTAAAGCTATAGGGCAGGATTTGTTCGTTGACCACCAACTCAAACTTGAGTTCCTGCACTACCTTGTCACTGGATGGTAGCAATTCATACTTGAAGTTTTGATTTGCAAAATGAAAAGTATCTATTATACCCCCACGCCTCAATATTTTCTGCGGGTCAAACTCGTAAGTCACTTCTTTGTCTGCATACTTACAAAGGATGGTATTCTCGTTGGGATACTCCACTTGTTGCGAAACGTCTATGTCTTTGAGTAGCAGTTTGTATAAAAGGGTAAGCTCGTAGCTTCTCCTCGTGATTTTCTGAAACATGAAGAAGTTCTTGGTAAACAAGCCAATGGCCGAAAACGTAATGGCCGATAAAATCCCTGTAAGCACCATAATGATGATGAGTTCCATGAGCGTATATGCAGGCCACTTCTTATTCTTCAGCATAGAAAATCTTTTTTTGAAGACTCAAGGTGTCTTTCTTGGGTCCGAGCACCATGACGGATACTTTATACAAATTAGCGCCCCAAGTGGAACTCTCTACTTTCTTAATACTCGTAAAGTCATCACCGACTACAGTGACGTCAAAGAAAGTCTTTTCTTTGGCGCAATCTTCTATGATCTGATGTGCTATTTGTTGCGCCTTTACTTTCTGTAAGTTTACAGAGCTTTGCATGACTTTATGAAACACCGTGATACCTGCCGAAAACACAAAGAGCAAAATCACCATCGCAATGATCGTCTCCACCAAGGTGCTGCCTTTATATTTATGGTTTAATACAGACATTTCACGATTTTCTTTTGGCCTTTACCTTCCCAAAGTGTTCCCGACAAAAACTGTTTTGAACGCCTCGTTTCGTCAATGGTGGCATTCATTAAATAGTTCTCATAGATCGAGGAGTTGGTATTGAGCACGAACTTATTGGTCAGTACCGATCCATAGACTTTTCCATTAACCTCGGTGAATCCTTCCGCATAGGAGATCCCTTCCAGAAAGCTACCTTTTCTATACTGAACCAAAGACCCTGCAAGGTCTATTACATCGTGAATAGCAAATACAATTCCTTTTATTTGGCTGTCTTGGCCTACTTTAATAAATGGCTTGGTGTATCTAAAATCCTTCTTGATAAGTCCAAGCACCGTAGGATATTGGAGTTTAACATTTACACCTACTATGATGGAATCGTGGGCAAAAAACTGACCGATCCCTTTGAAATTATCAGACAAGGTAATCCCCCTCGCAATACAAATGATATCCTCTACTTCCTGGTTGTTATCCAGATGCAATACCGAATCGCTCAGGATCATCACATTACCTTTGATCACCCTATAAGGTACCATTGTTGTTTTCTTCAGTCTCAATACAATGGTTGGGTTCTCGAAACTATTTACCAGAGAGTCCCTTCGTTCCTCAGGCAAATTCTGGCTTTGCAGAGACTCGCATGCTTCTAGGAAGTGAACGATGCGTTTGTTCATCTTGGGTAAGCTGTAGGTGCTTTTATGTTCCTTACCTTTGAAGAGGTCCATGCCCGTAAAGGGTTCTGGAGAATACTCGCGACGAATTCCTGCTTCTGGCAAATACAGGTTACCCGTGATCTTGGTATCGCCACATACAGAAAGCGAACGCCCTTGGTTGGAGAGGTAAATAGCACAGTTGAGTTCCTCTGCCAAAGCTTGACCAATGAGGTAATGTTTCTTTACTTCTACATTTTTGGCGTTTGCCTTGGCCAACACGTAGCCAAAGATACCCCAATCTTGTTTTTTCACATACACTGAATCGGTGCCTGCCCCATAGAGATCTACATAAATACCATCCTGTGCAAAAGTGGTGTCTTTACTGGCCAAGAGTATGGCCATACCCGATTCCACATTATTCTTCAGGTTTACATACAGATTGTTGTTAAATACCTGTACCCTGTTTAGATAAGACAGCATGATCATTGAGGAACTGATGATGGCTACGACCATAGCAATTACCAAAACCAAAAAGAGCGAGCCGCCTTTAAGTTTCATGCGCTTATTGTTTAGGGTTATCCTTTTGTACCGGAATCGGCGTGGAACTAGGCACATTAGGCTGAGGCAATGTGCCCTCTTGGGGTTTCTCTTGCTTGGTTTTAGTGTCTTTTACCTTCTCCTGTTTTGGTTTCTTTTCCTTTTTAGGCTTTTCCTTTGGTGCATTTGTTTTTGAGGGCTCTCCTACCGTTGGTGCAGGCAATGGAGCCGCATTGTTCTGATTTTTCTTCGACTTCTTTACCTTGGGAGCTTTCTCAGTCTGAAACTTCTTTTTCCTTTTAAAGGAAAACCACTTTTTCTTAGGACTGCTTTTCTGCAAGGTATCTTTTACCACTTTCTTCTTTTTGATAGCCTTTGGATATTTAAGAATCGCCTCACCTTTTCTGTATTTGTAAACTCGTACTAGTTGATGCTGCTCGTTGTAGTGGTGACTGCGACGTACTTGTTTTCCTTTCTTCCAATGGCTGATGCTCTCCATCTCTCCACTAGGATACCATGAAACCCAACGTCCTACTTTTACACCTTTTTTAAAGTATCCTTGTTCCTCCAGGTTTTTGTTATGATAGAAACAGGAAAACTTGCCATTGAGCAGCTTGCCATCATAGCCTCCACGTGTCGCCTTAATTGTACCACCACTATACCAGAAGTACCAGTATTCGGGATGAGGCGAAAATGTAGAAGGTTCAGGCAAAGTATAGGCATATACATAATCCGTATCCCTATTTACTGTGATCTTGTTGGTGAGTTTCAAGTCTATCTTTTGCGCTTGCGTATACAAAGTCAAACACAAGAAGCAAAGCCACCAAATCTTTTTGAACGTCATCTCGTTATGGTTTTATTGATATTTTTATAAGATATTCTCAGTGAATCTTTATACACTTTGAGGACTTTGACGCCACCGCCCACGCCACCTTCTCCAAGCATATATTGCTGGTTGTTGACCATCACTATGGAGATCATTTTATTGGTAGTAGGATTTTTCATGATTCCATGAAACCTGATCACACTCCAATCGATGGTCTCCTGTGGCTTAGGAGGAGCTACAACCACCGGAGTCACTACTCTAGGCCTCACCACTACAGGTCTGGGAGTACCAGTATATGCGCTAGATGAAGAAGACCCAACATGGCTTGCAGCTTGTTTTCCTAAAAAAGGATCACGGTAATTGAGCGTCAACTCATAATTGTCTATCGCCATAGGTTCCTTTTCTTTAACGGGCTTATTTTTTGTGGAAGCTACTGGCACGACTATATCATCTCCTTTTACGCCCATATAGATTTTATACACGATATAGCCCCAGAGGCACAAGACCAGCGCTAGCAATGCGTACGTTGTTGTTTTATTTTTCATTTATTGAGTAGTAAATGACCAAGTATCTCCTTTAGTAATATTACCCGCTTTATCTTTCACATCCACAGACCATGTGACATCCTTAGTTGTGGTAGTCGCACTACTATTGTCATATGGATATTCCAAATTGTAGGTCTCATGTGGCGTATCGGCAGTAGTGCCATATTTGATGTTCACAATGTAGATTACATTTTTTTGTGTACTCGACCATTTCAATGCTCCCTGTTTTGCAAGAGGTGTAGTTGAACCATTTACAGGAGAAACCATATCCACCTTTTGTGGAGCTGTAACATCATAGGTAAAATAATAACGTTCAGACCAATCTGTACTATCTATATAATTACCGTTATCATTCGTTTTTAAAGCTTTAACCCTCCAATAATAAGTGGCATCTTTGGTGATGCTCAACAGTATAGAGGATTCATCAGTAGGTGAACCGATTGGAAAATTCTTGATAGTACTGAAATCACCCGAGCTGTCAAACTGTACTTTATACTTGATCTTTTTTTCAGGGATCTTATCCCACTCCAAAGCAAAGTCTAAAGGGAGCGGATTGGCGGTATTATATATAGCCTTATTATTTGGGCTTTTCAATACCAAGGTCTGCTGGGAGAGCCCTACAGGTTTGATTCTAATTCGCTTCATCACCCAGTCGGTATAGGAGCTGTTGTTCTTACCCCTCACATGTACCTGAAAATATCCTGGTGCAAAAGTATGCCTAAAGGAATTGTCTTTCACCAAGGTATCCACATTCACATCGTACTGTAGCTTGCCCATAGAGTCTAGCTCTATGACCTTAACTTGGTATTGGGTAGCATTCTCCAGTATATCCCAAGTAAAATTCAAGTTATACACTCCAAATACCGTATCCTGCGGGGTCACGATCACGATTTTATCCTTTTCCAAGCTCGGCTCTATGATGTCGCTACAAGAAGAGAGCGTCAAGAGCAAAGCCGTAAGCCATATAAGCCATTTCGTTTTCATAATTCCTTAATTAATGATTGTTTGTATGTACAAGAGTAGCATGAGCACCTCTTTTTTCTTTTTATGATCGGTATAGGTCTTGTACTGCACAGAGGCAATACGACCTACATTTTGTTTGTTTTCGAGCTGATACAGCACCTTGAGGAGGTTATGATAGCCCCCCTCGAGCATTACTCTATTGGTATAAATATAATAATTACCTTGTTTGTTCTTTTCTATGATCGGCATCTCCTTGAGCAGGACATTCTCCGACTGACAAAGCTCTGATACGGCTTTAATCAAGTTCTCATCATGGGTAATAGAATCCACAAAGTACTTTTTCACCTGTGCATTGATCTGCTCCGAGCGTTGCTTGAGATCCTCTACTTTCTGTTGGCTATTTTTATTGATACTCACAAAAGCCTCCAGCTTTTGGTTCTCTTGGTACAAGGTGAGTGTGTTCTTCACCGCCAATAAGTACACCAAGATCAAGGATGCCAAACCTCCAAAGAGTAGGTACTTGTTCTTTTGCTGATATGTAAGTTGATTACTCAATGTTGTAAATGATTTCCAAGTTAAACACCGCACTGTTGTTGCTATGGTCAAAGGTATAGTCGACCATTTGCACGTCTGAGATCCAATTGAGGTTTTTCAAGATCTGGATCCAATTGCTCAAGTCGGACGACTTATAGCACCTACCTCTTAAGTTTAGCTTCTTGTCTATAAAGAACGATTTCTTCACCGCCGCAGTGTTATCCACCTTGATGGGGTTGATGTCAAAATCCTTCAAAGTAATACTGCTAGGCACGGTAGCAGCCAGCTTATCGCACATAAACGAAAGCTTTGACTTGTGCAACCATCCATTTTGTTTTAAGAAGTTTTCCTTTTCCAACACTGCCAATTCCTCTTTCTTGATATCATCGGTCTTACCCTTGAAGCGGTACGACTGCTGTTTGAGGTCTTCGTTTTTGCTGAATTGATTGGTAAAGGCGAGCGCATTACCTATGAGCAATACCAAGATCGCCACCAAAGTACCTACCAATGCAAACTTGAATATCTTTTTCTCTAAAAACTCACTATGTGCACCTTGCAGCGCGGGGATATTGATGCTTTTTGCATCTTGCGGAAACAATATTTGTACAAATGCCGCAGTATAGGGCAAGACTTGCTCTGCAGCTATGGTCGATCTCCCCACCACTAAGGCTTCTGTAGCATTGGCAGAAGGTGTGAAGTCTTCCAACCCATCTTTGCCATATTTGAGCAAATAACCATTGACCACAAAATCGCTCATGCTCATCCCTAGTACCGATTGAAATCTCAGTAATGGCATAAACTCCAAACTGGCACCGATTACCTGTATTTTCTGCGCCTCCAGCTGGGCAATGATGGGCTCCAATCTAGACTTTCTGATCAAGGCCACAAACCACTGGTCCCCCTGCTCTTCTGTGTCATAAGCAAATTCCTCCAAGTTTGCATTGGGTACCAAAGCACCTAAGGCCGCTTCTAGGCCTGCCTCTGATACTGGACCCTTCTTGCAAATGATGCCTTTGCCTGAAAAACTAAGTACTACGGGTACATCTTTAGGAATGAGTGCCGTACAAGCCTCTAGCGTATCGCTATTGATCTTGGCAGCTGCAAGTAGGATCTCTTCCTTCTCTTTTTTGAGATGCACCATTGACCAGGCTACGGTACCATCTGCTAAAAACTTTGCTTCTAGCCCGACCAGTTCTGCTACTTTGTAAATACTATTTTTAAATTTCGCTATCAATTAGTAAATGATTGTAGGTTTGATGAATACTACCGAAACTATTTTAGACTTGCTCCTTGTCCTACTGCTGAAGAGCCATTTTATGATAGGGATCCTTGAAAGGATGGGCACCCCACTTCCTCCATCAGACTTTTGGGTCCGTTCCAAGCCACCTAAGATCACCATATCTTCGTTTTTCACCCTGATGATTGACTTAAACTGCGATTTGGAAGATGCTGGAGGGGCATCATTAGAGGTGTTTTCCAAGAAGTCTGAAATATTCACATTTACCTCCATGGTCACCTGGTCATCACCTGAAACCATAGGCTTGAAGTTGATGGACAAGTTGGCTTCCACAGGGTTCCATTGTTTGGTTTTAATGGTACTCGTAGTCAAAGTTCCCAAAGTATTCTGGGTTTCCACGTAATAGTATCTCGTGCTCCCGATGCTCAAGTTCGCATCGTGCCCATTGAGTGTAGAGAGTTTGGGCATAGACCTTACTTCTACGTTGCTGTTGTCTTCCATGGCTTTGAGTTTCACATAAAACGATGGCGACACTTTGCCAATATTAAAGAGGTTGTTAATGCCTACAAAGCTCAAAAAATTGTTAATAGACTTGGAACTAAAAGTCGCATCAAGACCAGGAAAGATCGAGCCACCTGTCTTGGCAGAAGAGTCTATACCTGCAGAGATGCCCGTACTTACACTTTTAGACTTTCTCACATCCATCATGATCACTTCAATAAGGACCATGGGAACCACCTTATCTACTTGTCTTACAAATGCCTCTATTTCATTGATCTGTGGTAGTGAGCCCGACAGCAAGATACTGTTAAGTTCCTTGAACTCCTTTACCTCTACCCCTTTTTTGAGTTCCGAAGGGATCGTCTCTTGCACCGACTCTAGCGACCTAAAGTGTAACTGTACCACCTTGTAGGCCCTGAGGCCTTCTAGTTTACGTTCACCAATCAGGAAAACGTTGCTTTCTTTGCGATAGGTGTAGTCGGTACCATTGAGCAAGTTGGTTAACAGTTGATCAAATGTTACATTATTTACCCTAATGGTCGCATTACCTTTGACTTCAGAATACAAATAATAGCTTGCCTTTAACTCTTCGGCTACGGTTTTGATGATCTCGTTGATCGGTGTACTGATTGCCTCCAAATTGATCAACTTTGGCCCCAACGAATCACCCGTAATTTCTACATCCAGAGAAGCCTCTGCGGTGCCTTGTCCCATAGTATTCATGCCACCATTGGTATTATTACCCTGGTTGTTCTTTTTAGGCTTCTTTTTGTTTTTGGCCTCAGTCACTATGTTCAAAGGATCCTCCGTTTCATCCAGTGGCTGTAATACATAAAAGTTGTCTGTGGTTTTAGACATCTTGAGCTTGTTGGCGAAAGCAATCTTTTGCAAAGCCCCCTCAAAAGGCATATCCTCCACGTAGCCACTTACCAAATGCCCCCTTACTCCACTCGCTAAGATCACGTTCTTCTTGGTAACCTGTGTAATTTTTTTCGCTACGGCATCCAGACTGTCATTTTTGAGATCTAAAGTCAATAGGTCTGAATAAGCAGAATAGGTTACTAAAAACTCCTTTGCCTTTGGCGCTGGCTTTTCTGCCACAGGCGGTACATAGCGCACCACCGACAGGATAGAACCTACGTTTCTGATGTCCAAACTATATTCTTTACAGATAAACAAGAGTACATTGAGCACCGACTCATTACTGAAATTATTGTAGATCTTCACATCAATACTCGGATCCACGTTGATGTTGATACTATTGGTCTCTGCCATGCCTCTCAAAAACTCTTGAAGGCTCACGCCTGATACAGAGAAGTCTATGGGTTGCTTCAAGCCTGGTATTTGATTACTGAGCTCTTTGAGCCTCGTTTCCAATTCCAGCATGCGGTCCTGCGTTTGCGCCATCGAGGCGAACATGAGGCCTATAATGCATATAAATACGTGTATCTTCTTTATCACTTTAAATTAGAAGTTTAATAACAATGGATATATTTCGTCAATAGTAGTTTCGCCACGTTCAAACAGTATAAAGGCATTTTCCGAAAGCGTACCTATGCCTCGCTCTTTGTACAGATGGTCTACCATATTTAAATTCTTTTTAATGGCATCGCCCAAGTCTTGATCTATGGGCACTACCTCATACACCGCTTTTCGGCCACGGTATCCTGTATGAAAGCACTCCTCACAGCCTTGCGCCACGTAGTGGCTACTTACCGCCCTTGGAGCCTTGTACTGCCTAGGGAACAGCGATTCCTCAAAAGGCACTTCTTTTTTACAATGCTTGCACAATACCCGCACCAGCCTTTGCGCAATAGATACGTTGAGCGTATTGGCCACCAAAAACGGAGGCACGCCCATGTCTATGAGCCTCGACACCGTACCCCAAGCAGAGTTGGTATGTATGGTCGACAGCACCAAGTGACCCGTAAGCGATGCTCTTATGGCCATAGATGCAGTATCGTAGTCCCTGATCTCCCCTACCATGATGATGTCTGGATCTTGTCTCAGAAAGGTACGCAAAGCACTTCCAAAATTCAAGCCTATCGACTCCTTGAGCTGCACTTGATTGATCCCTTCTAGCGTGTATTCGATTGGATCTTCTATCGTAAGGATATTACGACTCTCTTTGTTGAGCAGCTTGAGCGTAGCATACAGTGTGGTGGTCTTACCAGAACCTGTAGGACCACTAATGAGGATGATACCATGTGGTCTACGCACACCTTCCAGATAATTGCTCAAGTCAAACTCAGAAAAACCCAACTTGTAGATATCTATATTGGTAGCATCATTGCTCAATAAACGTAATACAACTTTTTCACCATGCAAGGTTGGCAGTACCGAAACCCTGATGTCAAACTTCTGTCCGTTTTGGTTGAAGAAAATACGGCCATCTTGCGGTAGACGCTTCTCTGCGATATCCAAATTGGCCATAATCTTAAGTTTGTTGATGATGGCCGGATACTCGTTTTTATCTAATATATAGCGCTCCATAAGCACGCCGTCAATACGGAGCCTCACTCGGCAGCGCTCGTCGTAGATCTCTATGTGAATATCACTACTCTTGAGCGATTTGGACTCTGAGATCAGGTTCTTCAGGAAGTCGTTGGAGGTTCCAGTATATTTCTGGCGATTGGCGCTTGAGGAACTGTTGCCCGTTTGCGTCTTGCGGTAGTACGTCGTCAGCAGCGTTTGCAAGGCCACGTTCCCAATGTTTTGTAAGCTTATATTTTTGGCAAATAGCAGTTCCAGCTCGTCTATATAGGCTATACTATCTACATCGGTGTAGAACGACACCTGTGTTTGGCTGACCTCAAAGGGTACCAGCCTATACTGCCAAGCCTGATCGGGGCTGAACAGTTGCAACACTTCTGTCTTTATTTCCGCTATGTTTGCGTTTTCTTCCAAATCTTATATTTGCAAAAAATCTCCTGTACTACTATAAAATACTTTACTATACTGCATAACTAAAACAGGTGTAAGTTGAATCGCCATAAAGCCAGCCAATGGTATTGTTTTATTTTGTTTTGGCAGTGCCATTATCAATGCTCCCATCAAAGTCACGACCAATGAGATCAAATAGAACAATATGAATGGTACTGGTGCAAAAAACAAAGCCATAGCCCCTATAAAAATAATATCTCCCAAGCCCATCAATGCACCCAAGTCTTTCACGCCTCTTACAAACCTAAAGTATAACACCAAAATAAGACCTTGTAAAAGGATAAAAGCCATGTTAATCGCTACATGATACACCCACTGCTGCACCTGTACATATTGGAGAGAGAGCAGCCCCAATACTACTGCCAAGGCTACCAACAGATATGCCGAAACCAAACGTTCCTTGAAATCTTGATATACTATTGCTACTAAAAGGGCTAAGGTCACTATATAGATCAACTCCAACATGCAACTAATCAGGTGTTACCTCTCTTAAATTCTTCTCGTGGTCTATCTCCCACACGTTAAAAGTGCCATCTGCGTCAAAATCGACCACCGCAGTGGCCCTCGCCAAAAAAGCGGTCGTAGATGCACTCACGATCTCTATCCTGTAATTTGCCTGCCCATTTTCGCCCTCAGTCACGAGCTTTTCCTGAATAAAACCTACATTAGCCAAATCGGTACTGTACTTAGACTTTTCGTAAAAATGTGTTTTTTCCAAAGTATACAGGTGTTCCAACTGGAGCTTTGCCTCTGTGCTTTTGGCTTTAGCGATGAGGGGCATTAAATTTGGTAAGGCCAACAATACCAGAATTCCAACGATGACGAGCACGATCAAGACTTCTGTTAAGGTAAAGGCTGGTAATTTTTGTTTAATAAAGTTTCTTTTCATTGCTATGAATCAACTCGATACGTAAGGAAGCGAA
The DNA here is from genome assembly GCA_945957555.1 of uncultured Cytophagales bacterium. Taxonomy (GTDB): domain Bacteria; phylum Bacteroidota; class Bacteroidia; order Cytophagales; family UBA9547; genus CAMFLX01. Next base: position 19,866 of record CAMFLX010000021.1, on the reverse strand, counting down.
ATTAAGTTTTTTATCCCTAAACTCAAAAAAACCATTTGAATAAAATTTATTGTTTAGAGGCGGGATTTATTACCAAGACATACTGGAGGGGACTAAAGAATAAATACATTTAATTATTTCGCACTAAAACAAGGGGCTGTATATTTTTACAGCCCCTTTAATGATTGGAACTACAGTTCTCCAGGATGCTTTATAGTAACAATTACAGGTGCAGAACCCACTTCGATATTGTTAACATAAAGACTTGTGCCACTTGAGCCATCAGCCCACCAATAATTAGGACAAAGTGATGGATTGGTAGCACATGGTGTCTGTGTGCCTCTGTTCACTGAAGTCAAATTATTGTTCACTACAATTGTAACTCCACTCGTAAAAGTCGACTTTTTGATCTCCAGAGTCACATTATCTTTATAATTGCTTTCTACTGCAATATTCTTCCAAATAGCCACTACTAAGGTTTTGTTCGTTTTGTCATACCGAGCCACATGGCTTGTTTTAGCAGTTGCATTGAGGATATTTACATCAAAATTAGCATCAGCCAAGGCATTCTTAAAGAAATATGACAAATTCTGTATCGCAATTGCAGTTGGTTTTCGATGATACGTATATGACGAGACATAAGCAGATAACCATTTGTCTGGGAAAAATATTCCTTGCCTTGAGCCGTCATCAACATCTTTGTACAATATGGACAGTGGCACATTATTTTTCATCTGATTTAAAATATATCTCATATTGTAAACAGCTTGTAGATTTTCAGTTTCAACACCCCTTCTGTAGCTATTTCCAGCACAAATATCTAATGTCGCAAATGGTGTTTCTTCAGCAGTAGCATATCCAGCATCAACAAATCCAGCATTTCTAACCACCATATTTAAATCACCAGCAAGCTTTTGATAATCACCAGAAACTGGCGTTGCAGTTGTAGCTCCATAAGCACAAATATAAGATACTGTTTGACCACTTATCGTATAGTCATCCCTATTGGTAATACCTTCATTATTTCCATAGAATTGTATAGTGGCACCGACGGTTTGAGACGAAAATTCAACATAATACATTTGCCACTTTTTAAAAGCAATTTGTATATCTTCAAGTTTAAAATATGCCCAACCGTTTAGAGGAGCGGTCCCAAATTGTTTAACGGTACGCACGAAAGTCCCTTTGGGGTTTTGTGGATTTCCTGACCATTCATACAGGTTTATTTGCATGCCACTGGTATTGCTTCCTATATTGATTTTAATCCACTTCAGATACTCTACCTCAGCCCTGAATACCTGACCAACAATTTTATAGCTACTATTGAAATAAGTATGGTTGCCACTTCGGTTCACTTGATAGGAAAACACACAATTGACACCAACTTTTTTAATTTGCATGTTCAAATCATCGTAATAAGTAACTGTAGATCCAGCTGGCGTATATGAATCGGGATGTGTATATGACCCAATAGCTCCTGTGCTTGACATATATGCACATGATTGATTATCAGACGAACCATAATCATCAGCATGAGTAGTACTTATTTTATTTCCCAAAACAGTTACGTTAGCCCCAGCTGTATTGCTGGACAGTTCTAAAAAGTATCGTGTTCCACTGATGAATGTAGAAGTAGGAGCATAAGAATAAAAAGTAGCCCAACCATCAGCACTTACTGCCCCAAATTGAGCCATAGACGTTCTTTGAGTTCCTTTTGGATCATTTGTATTTCCACTAAAGTCATAAATTTTCACTAGTAAATTAGTACTTCCCGCCGCAACATTAATCTTGAGCCAATGAATATCACCTGTAGCTGTAAATACCTGCCCTATGTATTTGTTAGTTACTGAATACGCCTCAACGCCTGTCCTATTTACATAATAGTCGAGTGAACACATACCATCCCCATCGCTCGTAAGGGCCTCTCTTTGGCCTGCACCAAATTCGGAGGAAATCAAGGAAGGCACTTGTCTATTCTTGGTATACTTAGCAAAGTTCACTTTTCTGGTTTTTATCCATTTACTTAAATTTGCCTCAGGGTTACTTTCAAAATACGGATGATAAGCATATATGTCAATATAGCTCCCAATACCTTTTTGGATTAAATCATTAGAAATCGGAAAACTCAACCAAGAAATTGAGCCTGTAGAAATGATTGCACTAGGATCTACTTCCTTAATCTTTTCACAAGTTAATTTTACTAAATAATACAATTGTCTATTTGTGATATTATTTAAGTTTATAGCTTTATTTTCACTTTCTTCGAATGCCTCATTAAAGATTTCCCATATCACAGGATATCCCTTATACCTTTCTGCATAATAAGCAGCCTTTGCGGCAAAGTCTTCAGCGAGTTCATAGAACTTATCTGTAAGCTCTGGAGAATTAATATTCCAGCTCCTAATGAGATTATCGCTGAGTCCTAAAATAGCCACCACACCACCATCTGCACTATATTTATCAGACTGGATTCTGAAAAATTCATCTATTGGCCAAGTATTTTTAAAGGCTTCATTATGCCAACTCATCCCAACTCTTTTCCAGTTCGCTCCAATAGTAATAAAAGCGTTAGATTTATTGTTGTGGGCATTGGTTTGCTCAGCTTTCATGAGATTTTTCCCATAGGTATCATTATTAAGATCTCTGGTTTTGTAATCATCATAGTTAAATCCTGTATGTTCGATAATACCAATACCCCAACCAGTATAGATACTTCCTGTTTTTAAACCTTCTATAATGATGTTGGCAGGTCTCGTAGTAGCTGAAAGGGAATATACGCCTGAGGAGTTTTTGAAAAAGGTGTTTCCATATTCATAATTCTCGGGATCAGTGCCTGTCCTTGTAGTTCCATATATGGTAATGTTAGTCGTAGAGGTAGAGGTGAATTCTACATAGTAATCATCTCCAACGATCAATGGCACAGGAAAATCAAAACGAAGTTTTGTCATGCCACAACCTCCCGAAGGATAGTTCAAGACCTCCTTGAGCAAAGTGCCTTTAGGATCGCTGACATTCCCAGAATACTTATAAAGTCTAATATGCATAGCAGGTGGTTGGCATACATTCGTTGCTACTGTAGTAGCATAACTCGTAGTCGCCTTAAACTGCACCCCAAAACTCGGATAGGATTCAGGCCATTGCCAGCCATCAAAATCCTCCATTGAATTGGCCATGATTTCATTTCTGGCATCTGGGTCAAAACCTGTCAACTCCATTTGCAGTTCACAATTAATATCTTCTTTGCCATCTACATACATACCCCCTTGAGGATAAAGATCTGTCGTACTTGCATATACATGAATGCCTGTAAGTACCCCAGAAACGTTTTTTATAAATTCTTGAGAAGGTTCTTTAGTAATTTCGACAAAATATTTCTTACCTACTTTGAGGTGGGGACAATTCAATCCACTAGCCACCCAATCGAAAGTACTCAAGCCAAAATTGTTCTGAATAGAGGCTCTGCATGCTTCACCAATTTGTTTAGATGTACGAATGTTACTCAGTTCATCAAACTCATATATCTTAGCAACCCCTATCCCAGTGCTAGCACCTGCTCGAAAAACTACCTTTTTCACAAAAGGTGTGGTTGCTATAAATGTTTGACCAATCTCATGACATTGAAAGTTCTTAGAAGTACTTGGGTTCAAATAGCTAAAGACATTGAGATCGTCATACCCTGAAACAGGAAAGGCACCTGAGATCTTTAGATCCAAGTCATAATTGGTCTGCTTCTCTCCATTGACAAACAAGCTGCCTCCAGGATTATAGTTATAATCTACTTTGTAAGTAACCCCAGCAGGCATGGTAAATTCCAAATAGTAACACAAATTAGGCTTGAGCCTTATTGTTGGATCAACCTTTATAATGTTCCAATCAGTAACCGTTATGTCTACATCTTTACTCCAAAGTATCCTATCTCTGTGTTTGGGCTTGTTCAGATTGTCAAAGACATAAAGTTTTACATTAAGAGTACCAGTGGCACCTTGTGTTTTTATAAAATTGCCCGACACTTCTGTTAAGTAGGGAGCCGATGCCTTAAAACTTTGGCCGACCACAGTACTCTGAAAATCAGAAAAGGAAGTACTAGTTCTGCCAGACTGAAAGACAATTGTTTTGTTTAAGTCTGGGGGTATCACTTTTGAATTTGGATCGTAGCTATCACAAGTTTGTGAGTGGCTAGAAAAAAAAGTCGTGGCTAAGATGGCAAGGAGCCAATTCGGTTTCTTAATTAGTTTCATCTTTATTTTATTAAATATATAGATTAGATTAAAATTGAAACAAATGTTACACTCTTTAAAAAATATTTTTAAGAATATTTCCTGACCATAAAATCGAGATCTGAGGCATTCTGTAACAGTTCCATAAATCACCATAAGATCTAGTAATATGCAAAAACCTTACCCTACCCTTCCAAGCACTCATCTTCGTAAGGCCTCCCTGAAACATTCGGACTTGGGCTTTCAAGCCATTCAGGCACCCTAATTCAAGTCTCATATTATAATTCCGTACAGCTTCACTATGCTTTAAACTAACCATTTCAATACATTTGTGCAGAAAAATAAATACTATTTAATGAAAAAAGTCTACTACTTATTAGCAACAATCTTAGGGCCCATCGGTGCTATGGCACAGCAAGTGGAGCTCATAGCCACGACACAGTATGGTGGTATCGACGGAGCTGGTGTGATCTTCAAAACAAATGGCACCACTGCCAACCAAACTTTATTGTACAATTTTGTGGTGAGCAACAAGGCTTCTTACAGCTATAACAATGGCTACTCTTACAGCAACGGACTCGTGGAGGCCAATGGCAAGTTTTATGGCATGAGCCCCAGTGGTGGTTACAAAAACCTCGGGGTAATCTACGAATATGACCCCGCGAGCACACAGTATACCGTGAAGTACCAATTTAGCGACACGCTACCCAATACTGCCAACAATAAAGGCTACTTACCTTTAGGCGGGCTGATGAAAGCAGATAATGGCAAGCTCTACGGCCTTACCTCTAAAGGTGGCACCAAGTCTGGGGTTCTATTTGAATTCGACCCAACGACGGGTAGCTATACCAAGAAAGTAGAATTTGCGGAAGATGGTCCATATGGGACACTTATGCAAGCCAACAATGGAAAGCTCTACGGGATCACCAATGGTGGGAGCTATACCAAAGGCGGGCTGTTTGAGTATGACATCACCAGTAACGCGCTCAGCTTCGTTTATAATTTTACAGCCAATGACGGCTACAATAACTATGGGGCGCTCATTCAGGCGGCTAACGGTAAGCTGTATGGTTTGAGTACTGATTTGGGTATGCCTGTATCCTCTGGAGGCTTGATTTATGAATTTGACATTGCTACTAAAACATTTACAAAAAAATTTAACTTAAACAGCAGCACTGGTACCCAGCCCAAAGGTGCTTTTGTAGAGGCAAGCAATGGCAAGCTTTATGCGACGACCTCATCTACCAGTGGCAACTACGGTACTTTGATCGAATATGACATTGCTAACAATACTTGTACGGCGGTGGTTAAAGGCTCTACGAGCAAGGGCTTTTTGGTAAGCAGTACTCCTACTGCAACTAGCGACGGCAAGATTATTGGCTTGATTTCTTACTATGGAGGCACAAAATACGGTGGTGGAATCTTTCAGTTCGACCCTAGTACGGGTGTCTATTCGCAAGTCATTGATGTGAACATAACCGACAGCTACTACAACCACTTTGGACAGCTCCTCAAAGCCAGCAACGGCAAATATTATGGCCTCTGTGCCAATGCTAGCAATGCATCCGATGGGGGACTTATGGAATATGACCTCAGCAATAACTCCTACAAAGCACTTTTCACCTTTAATGCTAAAGCGCAAGGTGCCAACCCTAAGGGCAACCTGTGCAGACATAGCAATGGTAAATACTACGGCACTACCTCAAAAGGAGGCGCTTTTGGCCAAGGGGTGATATTTGAGTACGATCCTATGAGCAATGTATTGACCAAGAAGTTCGATTTCAAAGCAGCAGCAAGCACTGGGGTATTCCCCGCAGGCGACCTTACCGAAGGTGGCAATGGCTTGTTGTATGGCAACATTATAGACGGAGGAGCATACCAAAGTGGGGGCATCTACAGCTTTGACCCTAGTTCCTCAGCGTTTAAGCTGGAGGCATCGTTTCAAACTGCCGGCAAGACTGCCGTTCCTTATTCACCAATGGGAGCCCTCACCAAGGCCCTCAATGGCAAACTGTACGGTTTGGCAACAGGTGGTGGCACGGCAGGTTGGGGTATGCTGTATGAATTTGACCCTGCCACGAGCAGCATTACAGGTAAGGTCTCTTTTGACAACAGTACCAACGGCTATATGGACAACAAAAACTATGGCAAACTTTTACTAGCCTCTAATGGCCTGCTCTATGGAACAAACAGCACTTACCTATTCTCATACAATGTCGGTACTACTACATTAACGCCGCTCCTCAACATGACCGCATCTGGCAATGGCAATCCTGGTACGGACAATCCTGTGGGCAGTATTGTTGAAAAAAACGGCTATATCTATGGCGCCTTAGGAGTAAACTCTTGGATCGCTGCCTATAGATATGAAATCAGCACCGGAAATGTCCTGTTCAAAACCAACACTACGGGTGATGCCAATGGCATGAATGGTGGGGTATGCCTTGGGTCTGACGGCAAACTTTATCTCCTCAGTATGGGACTCGCCTCAAACAGCCTCAAGGGCGGTAAGGCTTTTACTATAGATGAAAACACCTTGGTCATGAGTGCATTCTTAAGCATTGGAGGGCTCAAAGGCGATAAGGCATTGGGCACCTTTACTGAACTTAGCAGCGTGGTTACTGCGGTGAGTGACGAGCAATCGAATTTGACAAAGGACATGATCTCGATAGCACCCAACCCCAATCAAGGACAATTTGTGTTGCATGTGGATCCTAGCTTTGAACAAGCCCAACTGATGATCAGTGATGCTACTGGCAAAGTATGGGTACAAAAGGCCCTCAATGGCAGTGGCAATACCATACAGGAGTCACTACCAAGTGGCTTATACCTATTACACCTAAGTAAGCCCAATGGCCAACAAGCCATTCAAAAAATAAGAGTGGAGTAAAACTGCTAATGCCTGTAGCACTATAAACATCAAAAGCGCCACCGAAATACTTCGGTGGTGCTTTTAGTTTACGCCTATTCTCTGGGTGATTGTAGCATCCTTCCACAGCTTTTCCAACTCCTTCCACGGTTCTGCCGACACCTTCTACGCTCTCGCCAAGTCCTTCACCCGCCTGGAATACTCGTCCATCCGGGTATCCAACACCTCCACCTGCCCTCCACACTCGTCTACCCGAGTATACTAAGCCTTCACTCAATTTGCCAAGTCCTTCACCCGACTGGCATAATCGTTCACCCGAGTATCCGACACCTCCACCTGCCCTCCACACTCGTCTACCCGAGTATACTAAGCCTTCACTCAATTTGCCAAGTCCTTCACCCGACTGGCATAATCGTTCACCCGAGTATCCGACACCTCCACCTGCTCTGCACACTCGTCTACCCGAGTATACTAAGCCTTCACCCAATTTGCCAAGTCCTTCACCCGACTGGCATACTCGTTCACCCGAGTATCCGACACCTCCACCCGCTCTGCACACTCGTCTACCCGAGTATACTAAGCCTTCACCCAATTTGCAATACATTCAAATTCAATGTATAGGTTTAACCTGTTATAAAACAAAAAGCCACCCCATCGCGTCCGATGGAATGGCTTTCTACTACTTACACTCTTAAAGATATAGTATAGCTATATCCTCAAGATTTTATATTATGAATGATTATACAGGTGCATCCCCGCCTTTATCATCATCCCCTTTCCACCTAGAGCCACCACCTCCGGTAGCAATGACCACACGTGCCGACTGCCATGCACCATAAAAGTCAGCATCTTGGGCTTCAAGCCTAAGCGCCAAATTGTCCAGAATGTTGTCCAATACATCATCAGCTTCGTCAAAGGCTAGGTCAATCTTGCTACGTGTAACCACTCTATTAGTAGTCACTGTCCTAGGCTTGCCGATGAGATCACTGAACTGGTCGATACTTTGCTGGTGTGCATCGAGCTCCTCCACAGTTACCCCTTGGTCGGCAAGGCCATCTTTGTGCACTAGTGCCAATTCATGAATGTGCTGACAATAGTCATCGGCATCGTTCTCTTTGCACTGCATAATATCCTTTGGACTTTTATCTAGCTCAGTAATCAAGTCACTAAGCTTATGTTCTGATGCATAAGCCCTCAAGGCTGCCATGATCACCCCAGTGCGTTTGGCCATTTCCAGCCTTTTCTCGTCTTTCACGGTGGTGACACTTTTTGAACTCACCTGAAGACCACCTTTATGATCATTGATGACCTTTACGGCCACATTGACCCTATTCATTCCTCTTACAAAAGCAGGCATTGCCATCCAAATTTTTTCGTACTTTTCTGCGGTGTCTTGTACCTGGAGGTACATCCGCAACTTGGCGTTTTGTTTGTTGTTCATAATTGAAACATTAAAAATAAACCTTCCCGAATAGGCGTTTCGGATATTCCCTAAGTATTCGGTCGCTGTACTTCAGCATCTGCCGGGCTCGTCAGCCAGACATGACACAAACCTAAAAAGTGTGTTTGAGATTCGCAAAGGGACTATTGCAATAGTCCATCAATAGTCCGACAATAGTCCAATAGTCCGTTGGTTTCTTGTTCAGGATCAAAAACATAAGGGCGTTTTCAGAGGGTAGTTTTTACTGAAAGTTTTTGGAAAGTTGTCTACGGACTATTGTTTTCAAAATCAATAGTCCGTTTGGGCAAATGTCAAGCCCCCAAAATCACAAATCTGACTTATTATCAATGATTTATAAATAACACCATACATAACCTTCGGACTATTGCGATAGAATAAAGGTATTAACGGCGCAAAAATCACCCTTTTAGCTCCTCAAAATATTTAAATCATTGCGTTGTTAACTTATTAGTAGTGATCCCTCTCTTAGGCATGTTATGTACTTTTAAAAAACTAAAACAATGAAAAAACTTTTTTACTCCTTTCTAGTCCTTGCTAGCACCATCACTTGCAGTATTGCCCAAAACGTAGATATTCCGGACCCCATATTCAAAAATTATTTACTGGGCATACCAGAGTTAAATACCAACAAAGACCAAGAGATCAGCAATAATGAGGCTTTTCAATGGTCATCAAAGCCCAGAGAAATTAATGTATCCAATATGGGGATTACTTCGCTCAAAGGTATAGAAGCCTTCGAACAGCTCAGGAAACTAGATTGTAGCTATAATCAGCTCAAACAATTGAATTTGCAAAATCATTACTATTCTATTGATACAATCAACCTAAGCCACAACATGATTGACAGTATTTCATCTCCCCAAAGCTACTTGCATATAAAGTACGTAGACTGGAGTTACAACCAACTCAATAAAACCCCAAAAACCAATACCCCATATATCAGTATTGATGATTTAAACCTAAGGCATAATAATATTCAAAGTTTCTCTAGCGACCCTTGGTACTACTTATCTGGGTTAGATCTTAGTTACAACCAACTAACCTCACTGGATGTCAAAAATATGTATTATTTAAGCTATTTGAACGTTGGTCACAATCAGTTACAAACACTTCTGGTTCCGTATGGGCTCAATGCTATCAAATGTGACTACAATGCACTAGTTTCTGTATGCGTAAGCGACGTTGATATGGCTACAAAAAAGGGAGAGAAGGATGCCAACACTATCTGGGAAAACTGCTACAAGGTAACCCAAGAAAACTGTGTGGGTTCCAACTTAAGTACCACAGGAGCCTGTGATGATTTCAAACTTGCGCCCAACAGTGGTACAAACGAATATCTTTTAGAAACAGATAAACCCAGATGGAGTGGCGTACCAGAGCCCAACGAAAAGGCCTATATGGGGCTGTTTTGGTCTGAGACCATCAACAAAAATGGATTTAGTGCGATCAAAACCAGAAGTGGCGATGGCGTGATGAGATACAAAATTACTCAGCCAAAGGGTGTTTATGAACCCATCACGGTATCATTTGGCAGTTATGCCGATGGAAATCTTGAAAAGAAATTTGCCTTGGATTTGTCCCAAAATTCAACGCTCGAGTTTACTGTAAAAAACGGAGGCAAGTCTGACAGTCTAAACATTTTGGTTTCCCTACAAGACATAAATCAAAACGATTTAGTCTTTAAAAATGACACAGACATGGATACCACAGCGATAGACTTGTATTATAATTACAGCTTACAGATTGGTAATAACTCAGGCAATTTCAGCGAATTTTGGACTAGTTATTCGATAAATAGACATACGTTTGAAGATGTTACCTATGACGGTGGCATAAGTAAGTTTAGCTTTGATTTTAGTAAGGCCATTTGTGGAAAAATGAAAAAAGATCCATATGATGGCAATATGTACATGCAGCCCAGCCCTGGTATCAAATTCGATTATTCTAACGTAACTATGGTCAAAATCATCGTTCACAATTATTATGACAAGGAAAGTGACGTTAAGGATCTAATTGATTATCCAATCGAAATCTATAACTTCAGGATTGGCAGCTCCGTACCACTATTGCAAATACAAGACAGCAAACAGTCTGACAATTCGGATAAATTCTATGAAGTATATGACCTCATGGGCCAAAAGGTGGCTGAAGGTAAGGAATCTGAGCTCCACTTAAAGCATGAACAAATTTATATTTTCAAATCTCAGCACGAAGCTTTTAAAAAGGTCATTTTTGAGTAAGGTATAACGTACTGAAATCATACAACCAACAAAGCCTTCGTAAATCGAAGGCTTTGTTGGTCATTACTACCGAAAGTGGCCATTTATTAACAAAAAACATGACCTTATGGAATTTTCAATAATATATTGCTTATTTTAGTGGAACATTTTAAAACAGTGTCGTCTTATTTAGGAGTTTTCAGAAACAAGTCTACAAAAACAATGACTTCAAAAATGTATTTCAAAGCTAAAAGATCTTTGAATTCGGTTATGAGTATAGTAACTTTGTTGCTCATACATCTTGGACTAGGGATATGTACCGCCCAAACCGACAATGTTCTTGATTTCGTCCAATATGGGCATCCAACTAATGCTATAGAGTATTGGTATGACAGTTTAGGCATAGTAAAAGACTCTCAAAGAAATATTTTCAAGTACAACGAGCAAGGTAGGCTCACAAGTCATGCAGAATACTTATCCAGCGACTATTGGGGACATCTTACCACCTATAGCTATGATTTACAAGGGCGAACCACCTCTAAAATTGTAGGCTTCTATTCTGACAAAGACACCACCCACTATATGCATAGTTGGAAGACAGAATTCACTTATGACACTTCTGGATCATCAACGTCAACAACTGACAATTATTATCTGACTTACTGGCAACCAGCCAGTAGCTATAAAACTGATGTTTTTAAAAACGAAAAAGGACAGATTATCAAGAGTGATTCTTATGGCAATATAAGTGGCTGCAAGACTAATTTGGTACAACAAGGCTACACGGAATACAAATATAAAAACGACATCTTAGACTCCACGATCGAATATGGCATACATGCAACTTGTTTTAGTGAAGTGAGAGACACATTCTTATTAGAAATTATTAGTTATATAGATAGTAGCAATTACGATATAACCCTTCCTTATTCCAACACTCATTATTACTATAGAACCCAATATGACAGCCTACAGAGAAAAGTACTCTCTTGGAGTATCCATAATAATGATGCTCCCTATATTCAGAGATGGCAATACAGCCCGAATCAGATGATTTGGACTAGAAACAAAGATAAAAAGATAACCACATATAATGACTCAGGCAGGGTAATCAATGTCTCAAATTTCATTCTTGTCGATTCAGTATACACATTGCGATCAGAATACAACAATTTGTACAATGGGAACCGAATCAAGGAGGTTTCTTTTACGGAATATCCCAACAATAATAAACGACTCCAGCACAAAATCGTGTATGGCTACACAAAAATGGAATTGTTTGACCATAAATCAGTGGACATCAATGATCACCCCACCATAGATACAACGTTACAAATGTTTACCCCAAATCCAAGTCATGGAAATATTGTAATAGATGACATTACACAACTTGATCAATTAATAATTACCTCGTCTGACGGAAAGAGTGAGTCTTTGGCGATTTCTAAAAATATTCACATCGATAAATCCCTTGGAATCTACACATTAACCTTTGTGTATAAGAATAAGGAAATCAAAAATACGAAATTGGTACTTTATTGATGCTTATGCCGCTTATATGGCAGTTTGTGTATTACTAATTACAAACGACAAAGCCTTCATTCTATGAAGGCTTTGTCGTTTGTTTATGGCGATTGAGTACCTATTCCTTCACAAACATGGTCGCTACCGAACCTTGTCTGAGCCTATAGATACCAGACTTGAGCATAGACACATCCAGCAGCTCCAATGAAGAAGTTGGTTGTTGCTGCTTTACCAAAAGACCTTGCGCATCATACCATTCTATATTGTTTAAGGAATTGGTTTTTATAGTAATAAAATCCGTTCCTGGATTGGGGTAACACACAAAACCACCGTCAATACTTGCATCACTGACCCCAGTATAAATACAGTCAGCACGGTTGGGGCCTACATCCCAAGTACCGGAATAACCTGTAGGCATGTCTGGAATGGGTTCGAAGCAATTCCCTGCAGCTTTGATATTTGCTGAGGTATTGGGCAAAGTAACCATGCCCGAGAATCGGTTATTGGTGATGTTTAAATCTGTCAGTTTAGTATTAGCACCCAGATCTAAAACAGCAAGCTGGTTATCCTGTGCTGATATGGTTAAGATACTTGTCAAACTTGAGAAATCGAGTTTGGTGAACATGTTGGCATTGCAAGTAATATAATTTATTGCGGGGCAATTATCCATCTTTAGGCTTAACATATTGTTGGAATCACATAAAAACCACTTAAGCGCTAGAAGATTCTTAAAGTCCAAAGAGTCGATTTGGTTATTGCCGCAATTCAGATACTCTACAAACATGTTTTTACTCAGATTTAAGCTTTTTAGTTTATTGTCGTAACACTCCAAATACGAAAGTGATGGACAGCTACTTAAGTCTATCGCGGACAATTGATTTTGGTAACATCTAAGGTGCCTGAAATTTGGAGAATGGCTTAAATCTAGGGAAGTCAGCAAGTTTCCGTGGCAAAGCAAATTGACCAAGTTACTACAAGCACTCAGGTTGAGTTCTGTCAACTGATTGTAGTGACATTGTAAATCATACAAGGCCACAGCACTATCCAGTTTTAATGAGGTTAACTTATTTGAAGAACATACGACTCCAATAAGTGATTTAAAATTACTCAGATCTAGGCTGGTGAGCTGGTTCTCGTAGCAAGTAAGACTGGTCATTTTGGTACAAGCACTGATGTCCAAGCTGGTCAACTGGTTTTGATAACATTCCAAATACGTAAGATTGGGATTTTTACTCAAATCCAAAGTTGTTAGCTTGTTTTTATTACAATAGAGTGATTGCAATTTTTTGTTATGGCTTAAGTCCAAGCTCGTAAGCTTATTGCCTATACAAAACAATACGTTCAGTTCGGTAAAATACTGAATCCCTTCCAAGCTTTCAATATTGGCGTCGCGCACATCCAAATTACTGGCATCTACGTTACCATGGTTCACACAAGCGGTATCCATGAGATCTTGGGCATTGAAACAAGTGGGATAATAGGACTTTAAAACTTTCCTAAAGTTGCTGTCTGGAATAGACACATATTGCGCGCTCATGGATTCCAGGGCCCAGAGAACAGCCATTAATAGTTTAATTTTTTTCATTTTCTACGAATTTAAAGTTCGACATTTAAATATACCTATATATTTGCTTTACTACTAGATGCTTTAGGGCCTTCTCTTGTGACAAGAACGACAATGATATCATTCAAAATTTACTTAAATGAACAGCCACTCCTCTTTGCTTACACTTTTAGCCCCATCAAGAAGATTATTCATACTAACTTTCCTCCCCCTCTTCATACCCCTCTAGCTCCACAAACTCCTTGCTGGCTTCGTCCCACTCAAAGGCATTGTGCTCCGATGCAAAGGCTTTGGCCAATTTGGGTTCAAAAAGGAGTACGTTTTCTAATGTGATCAATGTCGAGTTATCGAAGTTTTCCAAATAGTCTTCATCTTCGTCCCCAAAGTAGAGCTGCCATCCGCTGTCGTCGTCATTGAGTGGCTCGTCGCGTATGACCCAATTGATCTTTTGGTTTTCCATGGCCCTGAGGGTAATGATGGCTTTTAATTGTAGTGAATTGCTCATGTATGAATTGCTGGTTCTTAAAAAAAGGCAAGTTATATAATATAATACTGCCCTGCAATGCAACAGGACGAGATATGAAAAATGGGGAAGCATATGTTTGTTGGTATTCATTCATTTTTTTTTAACCCGGATTAAGCATTAGACTTTGTAGCGAGACGAAATGATAGGAAAAAGTCATGATACACGAAGTTTTTCTGAATGAAAAGCTAGTAATGCTAGCTTGAATGAAGAAAAACGAGTATCAAAATGAATTTGAGGTAGCTTTTTGTCGCAGTAAATTTCTAATGATTATTCTGGGATAAACTACCACTCTATGTAAATGCTCTCATGGCTACGCAAAAGGATTCAGAGCATTAATAGTCTCCTTCCCACTAAACTATTTTTTACAAAACATTTTGCGTAACCGAATCATTACATATATTTGTATCCGAACGGTTACATAACAATATTGTTCACTAGATTAAATACATACAACATGAGAAGAGACGTATTTCAAGCCATTGCCGATCCGACCAGAAGGTCCATTCTTGGACTGCTGGCCATGCAGGCGCTTACACTGAATGCCGTCGCTGAGAATTACAACATCAGCAGACCAGCCATTTCAAAACACATCAAAATACTCAATGAATGTGGTTTGATCACCATTACCGATCAGGGCAGGGAGCGGTACTGTGTAGCGAAACTGGACAAACTCCAAGAGGTAAACGAGTGGGTAGCCCAATACAAACAGTTCTGGGAAACCAAATTAGATGCATTAGAAATGTACTTAGATAAAATCCAAAAAGATAGAAGTAATGACAAATCCACAAAATAGCACTGCAGATCGTGAGATCACGATCTCGCGCTTATTAAACGCTCCTATTGATCTGGTTTGGGAGGTATGGACGCAACCAGAGCATATCAAAAACTGGTGGGGCCCTAATGGCTTTAGCAATACGATCTCCAAGATGGATGTGGTTAAAGGAGGTGAGTGGGATCTTGTGATGCATGGCCCAGACGGTACCGATTATAAAAACAAAAGCATATTTAAAGAGGTCATCTTGCACAAAAAAATTGTGTATGAGCATGTCTCGGCACCCAAATTCATCGCTACCATAGACTTTGAACCTAGGGGCAACCAGACTTTCCTGAGCTGGAACATGCTGTTTGAAACCAAGGAGCAATTCATACAAGTGGTGAAAACATTCAAGGCAGATGAAGGCTTGAAACAAAACGTGGAGAAACTCAACCACTACTTGGAAACGAGATTAAGTATTCACAAACAATTAAAAATAAATCAAATGGCTAGAGTAAGTACTTATTTAAACTTTCCGGGCAACACAGAAGAAGCATTCAACTTCTATAAATCTGTATTCGGTGGCGAATTTGGTGGCGGCGGCATTCAAAGGTTTGGAGACATTCCTGCAGTCGAAGGTCATCCTCCCTTATCAGATGCCGACAAAAAGCTGATCATTCATGTGGAATTGCCAATTCTTGGCGGACATGTGCTCATGGCTACTGACGCACCTGCAAGTATGGGTTTCACGGTTGAAAAAGGCAACAACATGCATATCAATTTGGAACCGGATACAAAGGCTGAAACCAAAAGATTGTTTGACGCACTTTCTAAAGACGGCAAAGTAACCATGGAACTTGCCGATATGTTTTGGGGTGCTTACTATGGTAGCTGTACCGACAAATACGGTATCAACTGGATGTTCAACTGTACCGAAGCCAAGTCTTAGACCATGGCCACAAACGATACCTTTTCTTTGAAAAGAACTTACAAGGCACCGGTTCATTTGGTCTGGCAGGTCATTACCCAAAAGGAACACTTGAAGCAATGGTACTTTGACTTTGCCGAGGATTGGAACTTGAAGCTTGGCTCTGAGTTTGAATGGCTCGCAGGTCCGCCCGATGGCAAGCAATGGTTGCATAAAGGCAAGATGCTCGAGGTCGTAGAAAACAAAAAACTTTCCCACTCTTGGGAATACCCAGGCTACTCAGGCACTTCTATAGTAACTTGGGAGCTGCGTGGTATCGACGACCATAGCACGGAACTTACCTTCACCCACTACTTCAAGGTTCCATTTGACCCACAAGAAGAAGCGCTACGCAGGGAAAACTTTGTGGAAGGTTGGAACCATATCCTAAACATCGGTTTGGTCGAATATTTAGACAAAATAGGTAAATAAATGACTCTTTACGATTCAACGCGATAATAGAGGTTCCAAAACACTTTTATAAACTAAAAATTAACATCTACAAATGACAACAAATCAAAAGAAATTCAGCATTAAACGCCAGTTCAAAGCGCCCAAGGAAGCAGTATTCGACGCTTTCTCACAAGCAGAAGCACTCGCACAATGGTGGGGGCCAGTAGGAATGCCTTTGCAGGTTGTATCCCTCGAGTTCAAACCCAAAGGAAAATTCCACTATAAAATGGAAGGTCATGGCCAAGTCATGTGGGGGCTATTTGTTTATGGCAACATTGAAAGACCAGAGCTCATAGAGTTTGTCAGCTCTTTTTCGGATGAGGCAGGGAATATTTGCAAATCTCCCTTTCCTATAGATTTCCCTTTGGAGATCTTTAACCAAGTCACTCTTGTGGAAAACGCAGGTGTAACTACACTTACCTTACAGGGACATCCAATCAATGCTACCCCTGAACAAGAAGCCACGTACTTAGGTATGACTGATAGTATGCAACAAGGTTTTGGAGGTACTTTGGATCAATTGGAAACTTATTTGTCAAAACAATAAAAATCATCAAATGAAAACTGCTAAAATTGTTTTTTGGAGCACCACAGGTCTCCTGTTTTTAACGCAAGGGCTTATGCCCATATTTACAACCAATGACGAAGGCACCAAAGTTGCCATGAGCCATTTAGGCTATCCTGTCTATTTTCCTTTAATGTTGGCCATTTTCAAACTCTTGGGGGGCTTGGCCTTAATTGTGCCACAGGTTCCCAAACGTATTAAAGAATGGGCTTATGCAGGTTTCGGACTAGACTTTATTGTAGCACTGTATAGCCTAGTTGCTGTTGATGGTGTGAATGCAACTTCGCTTATCCCCATCATTGCCATGGGTGTATTGGTAGCTTCTTACTGGAGCTATCACAAGCTCTCAGATGCTGCACAGTCATAAAAACACTATAGTATATAAACAATTAAATCGCCCTAAGTCTTTATGCCTTAGGGCGATCTGTTTTTATTCTAGCTGTATGTCTAGTTCAAGCGTACGTGCCTGTACGGAGAATCAGGCGTAGCCGCTCCGTACCAGATAATGAATGCAGGGACTCCGTCTCGGACTTTCTTCAAATGGCCTAGCAACCTACTAAATTGAAGTAGTAAAGGTCTAGAGGAGCAAATCCGAGGCTCAGCCTCTACATCCATTTGAAAATCCTTGGAGCGGCTTCGCCTGATTCTAAGGATAGAGTTGTTAAAATACCATTATTAGAAATAAAACCTTAAAACGCTTTACCACAACTATTTATCACTATACTCACATCAAATACATAAATTATTCTTGCAGCCCAGAACCATTCATCGTAATATTACGTTATAGATGCGAATCATGGGACTTACTAAATCAGAAAACTTCACAGAACAACAAAACAGACGGGCAGCCATCTTCAAGGCATTGGCACATCCTGCACGCATTGCGATTTTAGAAGTATTGATCCGTAGGCAAGCCTGCATCTGCAATGATATCGTAGAAGAACTACCTTTATCTCAGTCAACCGTGTCGCAGCACCTCAAAGAACTAAAGGAGGTTGGCATCATCAAGGGCGATATAGAAGGTACCAGCATCTGTTACTGTATTAATGAGAAGGTTTGGTCGGATATTCAAGTGGAAATGACACATCTCTTTCAGTCATTTGTACCTAAGTCTGGTTGCTGTTAAAAAAATTTGCCCCTTATCATCGTAATATTACAATATTAAATTTAAACATGCATAAACATGAAACTCTCTGAAGTAAAAAACAAACTGCAATCACTTGAAGAGCTGAATTTCCAATTGGCAAACGGTACATTTGTGCCTAAACACTTTCACGTAACGGAAGTTGGAGCCGTTACTAAAGACTTTATAGACTGTGGTGGCACCGTGAGACATGAGAAAGTGGTAAGCTTTCAACTTTGGGAAGCCAACGACTACGACCACCGCTTGGCACCTCAAAAACTGGTTTCTATCATCAACCTGGCCGAAAAGGTATTGGGTCTTGGCGATTGGGAGGTAGAAGTAGAATATCAAGCGGAGACTATTGGCAAATTTGGCTTAGAGTTTAGTGGGGAACATTTTGTTTTGAGCAACAAGGCTACCGCTTGCCTGGCAAGCGACTCGTGTGGGGTACCAAATGAAAAACCAAAAATTAGAATTTCTACTTTACAGAATTCGGAAAATACTTGTAAACCAGGCGGTGGCTGCTGCTAGACTTAAATAAGGAATCTCTAAAAACCCATACCTTCCCCCTCTTCCGAAGGCAATGTCTTTATTTAATGGTATTTAAGACTAGTACATGCTTTGGTTTGCGATGTTCTTTACTTTTCTTTGTTTGCCCAAAGAAAAGTAACAAAAGAAAGGGCACCACGAAAGCCAACCGCAAGATCGATTTTTCGCACAAGGCCACTCCGCCCTGTCCATCGATCTTGCAGTTCGCACCTTTCGTGGACAGCCACGCACGCTAGAGCATTGGTTAAAACCACATCTTAACGACATTATCTCTAGGAAAGTGGGGTTCTTATAGATACACATAAAAGGATCTTAAACATTTTTCACACAATGAATACACAAGCATTAGACACTTACATCAAGTCTGTGACTTCAGAATTTGGGCAAATCACAGAAGAAAGGAAAAGCGTGTTGAGGCAAATTGCTTCTTTTACTGCTTCTCAAATACAAAAAGGCGAGGATGCGAACCTGATCCTCATCTGTACCCATAACTCTCGCAGGAGTCACTTGTCACAGGTTTGGGTGCAAGTGGCGGCACACTATTATGGTATTCAAAACGTCTACAGTTATTCAGGAGGTACAGAGGCTACGGCCCTTTTCCCTTCGGCGGCTAAGGCTTTAGAAAAAGCTGGACTTGCTGTGAAGGCACTTTCTGAGGGCAAGAATCCTGTATATAGTATCAAATATGCCGCAAACAGACATCCTATTCTTGGCTTTTCAAAAACCTACGACGATGCGTTCAACCCTCAGTCGGGCTTTGCGGCTATCATGACCTGTACGCATGCGGATACAAATTGTCCCTTGATTCCTACGGCAGCACAAAGGATCTCTTTGCCTTTTGAAGATCCCAAAGCTTTTGACGGCACGCCTCAACAAGAGGAAAAATACAATGAGCGCTGCAAGGACATCGCGAGGGAACTCTTCTACGCATTTTCACAAGTAAATACTTCAACTTCCAAAGCATGAGCAAAACAGCAGCATTGATCCAACTATGGCAAGAAGGCAGGACACGCCTTACACAGCAATTGCCCAAAATCCAAGAAGCGGATCTTTCTAAACGTTTGCATCCCGACTCCAACAGTATTGGTTTTCTTC
>CAMFLX010000020.1 GCA_945957555.1 uncultured Cytophagales bacterium | reverse complement strand
GTATAAAAGAGAGCATTCTTGGTTTCACAAACATTACCTTATTGCGGGGATTACTCCAAAACATCCTAGGGGTTTATAATAATTTATCTATTTGAACTATCTTTAAATAATAAAGACTAAAAAAACCTTTATGCATAAACGAACTCTAGAGATTTCTACTCATAAAACCCAAAAAACATTCGCAAAAGTTGCAACAGTACTATTATATGCTTTAATTACAAAGAATTGGGTTACATACTGCTACGCAAATTATGGTTACGACTATTTTTTCTGAAAAAACAACATGGAACTTCACAAAACCCTACAACAACAAATAGAGACAATTTTACCACAACATCTAAGAGACGCACCAGAAATGCGTCACCTTTTTGAGTTGATTAGTAAGAATTTCCCTCCTTATGAGAATGCTGGAAAGTTAGCCGCCAAAGAAGACTCTCAAAATGACGTATTGGCGCTCCCTCTCCCAGTAAGTGCGGAACAGTATGAGGCACAGATGCGCCAAGTATCCAAAATCAAAAACTTGATTTTCTCTATGGATAGTGAGCTTGAAAAAGAAAACCCTGATCAATATGACTTGGAATTTGCCGTGAATTTCTTAGAAAGAAGAGTTGCGGAATTTAACATGCTAGAAGTAATGGCTCGGGAAGCGATCACCTCTGCTGAAAACTCCGTAAAAGTAAAAAGCAACTTCCTATCTGTAATGAGTCATGAAATACGAACGCCACTCAATGCGATTATTGGAAGCATTCACATATTAAAGCAGGAGGAGCACCTACCATCACAGGAAACATATATCAAATCCTTACAAATTTCTGCTGACAATCTGCTTAATTTAATTAATGACATATTGGATTTCAACAAAATAGAAGAAGGTAAAATTACGTTTGCTAAGCAGGATATTAATTTACGTACACTCCTCAACAACATAAGGCTTGCCAACTTTTTTAAGGCCACCGAAAGGGGTAACAAAATCAAGATCATGTTTGATGAAGAGATTCCTGATTTTGTGGTTGGCGATGAGGTAAGATTGGCCCAAATCCTTAATAACCTTATCTCTAATGCCATAAAGTTTACTACCCAAGGAATGGTCCTGATAGAAATTCAGTTAGAAGAATCCAAAGGGAACCAGCTTAAAATAAATTTTTCGATTAAAGACACTGGTATCGGTATAGACACCAAAATGAAAGATCAAATTTTTGAGCGCTTTACACAAGCGGATTCAAACATTAATCGTGAATATGGAGGATCAGGGTTAGGGTTGACAATTGTTCGGAGATTGCTTCAACTACAAAAAAGCGACATTAATGTAGATAGTGATCTTGGAAAAGGTTCACGTTTTTATTTCTCACTTACGTTTGGAACAAGTAACAAAATCGGAACCGACGACCACATATATGAACCTGAGGATCAAAATCTTAAGCAAATCCAGATCCTTCTAGTAGAAGATGTGGAATTCAATGTACTCATTGCCCGCAAAATGCTCACTAGCTGGAACGCCAACGTAGACGTTGCCAATAACGGAGAAATGGCGGTGGAAAAATTTAAAACCAATAAGTATGATATTATCTTAATGGATCTACAAATGCCTATAATGGATGGCATCAGCGCCACCAAAATTATCAGGGACTTGGGAGGGACATTGCCCATCATCGCTCTTACGGCTTCTGCTTCACATGAAGTACAAATGAATGTAAAACAAGCCGGCATGACGGGTTATGTTTCAAAACCCTTTAATCCAGACGATTTATACAACACTATTAAAAAGTATGTAATTCAGGCTTAAGCACCTTAACATTTCCTTTCAAAATAAGTGCTCAGGCCTGTAGTATCCATGCAGTTAATGCAATTTTCAGGCGACAAAAACCCTTTTCTAGCCATCCAAATACCAAAGTGCATATCTAAGAAGCCTTCGTTTTCATGTGCATCCGGACAAATAGCGATCTTTACTCCTTTATCCAAGGCGTATTTAACGTATTTCCATGAGATATCTAAGCGCCAAGGATTAGCGTTGATTTCTATCGCTACTCCATTGGCCGCACAAGCATCTATAACTTTATGAAAATCTACAGGATAACCCTTTCTTTTCAACAATAACCTACCCGTAGGGTGCCCCAAAATAGTAGTATATGGATTTTCAACTGCTTTAATGAGCCTATTGGTGGCTTTGTCTTCGTCCATACTTAAACCTGAATGTACCGAGGCAACTATATAGTCAAAGGTTTTCAAAATATCTTCTTCATAATCCAATGAACCATCGCCAAGGATATCACTTTCTATACCCTTAAATATCTTAAAATCATCAAAACTAGCATTAAGCGCATCTATTTCCTTCTGTTGTGCAAGTACACGCTCTGGATATAGGCCATTGGCATAAGTGGCAGACTGTGAGTGATCTGAAATCCCCAAATACTGCCATCCTTGTTCCTTACAATAAGCAACCATATTTGCTAATGTATTCTTACCATCACTCCATGTAGAATGGTTATGTAGTGGACCTTTCAAATCTTGATAACTAATCAGTTGTGGTAGATTTTGTTCTAGCGCTAATGCCCATTCGCCTGTGCCTTCCCTGAGTTCCGGCGCAATAAATGGTACATTCAACTTCTCAAAAACTTCTGTTTCGGAAGCAAAAGAGTTAGCCTTTAAAAATCCCAAAACGGTCTTGCCTGCTACCATTTCAGACAAATGTGCATTTGAAGCAGACAATATATACCTTTCACTTACAGCTTTGGCTTTGGGCACGACATGTACCTCCACCCTAACCGCAGTATCTTTAATGGATCCCCTCCAAACAAAAGGAGAAGAGGTCTTTACATCCCTATGTAAGACCGAGATCTGAGACATTTTTTGCTGTGCCATAAGACTATCATCGTTAGGCACTACAAAAACCAATTCCTCCACAACCTCATCTTTACTGTACAGTTGCCCTGCTTCCTCTACGCGATCAAATACCGAAAGCAAAGCTTTCTTTACCTGCTCTCCCATTATTAAGGCTTGATCCAAACGTAATTTTCCCGATTGGCTTTGTTCAAACAGCAAGTTATCTTCTATCATTTTCTGGGTTTTCTCACCAAAACCCTTCTGCTGTGCCACTCGTCCCTCCTTACAAGCCTCAAGCAGTTCCCTTTTAGACTCTATTTTGAGTTCTTTCCAAATTACCTTAATCTTCTTCGGTCCTATACCATT
This sequence comes from uncultured Cytophagales bacterium, assembly GCA_945957555.1. GTDB lineage: Bacteria > Bacteroidota > Bacteroidia > Cytophagales > UBA9547 > CAMFLX01. Next base: position 43,628 of record CAMFLX010000020.1, on the reverse strand, counting down.
AATACTTAACATCTCAACCACTCCATTAGGGGTAGTTAATAAAAGCTTATCGAGCTCATCGAAACTTCCCTTTTCCTTCATCTGTACTATCGCAAGAGCAATAGACTTACCTACTCCATCCAGTTTTGCTATGGAATCGTTCGGCAAGGCAAATAAATCCTTATCTACTTTCTCCAAATTGAAAGCAGCCTTGCGGTAAGCATCAGACTTGAAAGAGTTTTCGTCGTTGATTTCCATGAGCGAGGCCGTAAGGCTCAGCTTTTCGATAATGTCTTCGTTTGTCATGAAGGTCGATTAAAAATTTAAAACTTAAAGTTATGAAGTTTTAGCCTTTGAATGCATTCACATTCCACTATTTTTAATAGCTTGTACAAATTTAATTATCTTCTTGTATGCGCCCGTTAGCACTTCATATCAAAAACATACTACTCATCCGAATCAAGTTGGCATCGGTTATCCATCTTGCACTATTGTGTGTATTCCTCTGTTCTGCTTGTAAAAAACAACCCATTACACAAAATAATCAGGTTTTATCTATGCAAGAAACGGACCTCATTGGCGAATGGGTACATTCTCATGAAGAAGACAGTATTGGCCTCAACGCTTACCGAAAGAAGCCTTACGACTTTCCTCCTTCGAGAGGCAGAAAATCATTCATATTGAAAGCCGAACATCAGCTCCAATATTATGACCTTTCTCCAACTTGTGGTCTCAGTGGATTCAAGGGTACATGGTCATACCGACAAGGGCAACTTACTCTTGTCTTCAACGATCAAATACTTTGTTACAAAATCACTCGAAACACATCGATCTACACTAAGCTGTATCTGAATAAATGCTTTTGAGCTTATAAGCATTTAAGGTAAATATTATTGAATAATTTCAAATAATTATTAGAATTTTCCTAAAAAACGTTACTTTTATAAGCACAAATAGTATAAGACATTATGAAAAAGAATTTATACCAGTCTTTAATTACGCTATTCCTATTGACAAGCGTAATCACTTATGGGCAGACATCATCAGGCAAGTTTGCATCCATAAAAAATAAGCTAGATGAGATCGTTCTTCAAAAAAACAATAGACTGGCTTTGCCTGAATACTTGAGGTTAGTCACCGAAACCAACACTCTAATAGACTTGGAGATCAAGGAATATAAAGAGATTGGCCCAAATGTATGTTATTATGGAACCCTCGCTGATCTTACCAATTCTAGTTTCAGGTTTGTTATTGCAGATAATGACCTCGGTGGAATCATCCTAGACCGAAGCAAGCAACAAGCTTATACCATTTCTACCAATGCTGGAAATGTATATGTAATGAGCACAGATATCAACAATGTAGTATGTACGCAATACGAGAGCAGTCCTTCGGCTTTGCGTGTAAGTGCAGTACCTCCATCTACATCAGCCATATACAAACTACAGAGTAATCCAGCCTCCAAATCAGTGGCTTACTTAGATTTCGATGGTGAGTTAGTTTCTGGAACGCTATGGGCTAATGGAGATACCATCAATGCTTTACCTGGTAACTTTACAGAGGCTGACATTCAGGGTATATTTGACCTTGTAAGTGAGGATTACGCTGCGTTTAATATTAATATTACGACGGATTTGTCGGTTTATCAAGCTGCTACAAAGACGAGTCGAATGCGTTGCATATTTACCCCAACCAATACTGCCTCCCCAGGATCGGGAGGTGTTGCTTATATCAACTCCTTTGCTTGGGGGGACGGTATCCCTTGCTGGGTCTTTAACAGTGGGGTAAAAGCTGCAGGAGAAGCCGCCTCGCATGAACTCGGACATACAGTAGGCTTGAGCCATGATGGCAGAACAACACCAAAGGAGGATTATTTTGCTGGACAAGGTAATTGGGGGCCTATTATGGGTGCCAGCTATAGTAGATCTGTAGTACATTGGAGCATTGGAGAATATAACTATGCAAATAACAAGCAAGATGACTTGAACATCATTAGTACCAAAAACGGCTTTGCGTATAAAACTGACGATTATGGGAATACAATAGCTACAGCTAGTACTCTGGTAGTGGAAACTTCAGGAAGTGTATTAGCCGCGAACAACAAAGGCCTGATCGAAAAAAGAACTGATCTAGACATCTTCAAATTTGTATCAGTTGGTGGTACTGTAAGTTTTACCGCCAATCCAGCAACCAATCACCCAAATCTCGATATCAAGTTAGACCTAATGGATGCTCAAGGAACTGTACTGGCTACTAGCAACACGAGTACACTTGCGGCTTCTCTCAGTTATACCTTAGCAGCAGGCACATATTATTTATCAATTGATGGCGTCGGTGCTGGTGACCCAGCAGCTACAGGCTACTCAGACTACTGTAGTATTGGTGTTTACTCTATTTCTGGAACTATCCCAATTACCCCCCCTACAAATCTTACACCTAATGTTACCATTACTTCTCCTGCATCTGGGGCGGCCTTTGAGGCACCAGCTTCTATATTAATCACTGCAACTGCACAAGATCTTGATGGTACTATTACGAAAGTAGAGTTTTATAATGGTACAACTAAATTAGGTGAAGACTTGACGAGTCCTTATGAATATACATGGAACAATGTGGCCATCGGAACTTATAGTATTACTGCAAAAGCTACAGATAACCAAACAGCAGTAACTACTTCAAGTATTGTATCTGTGGTCGTTAAAAAAGCAATTTGCAAAATTGCAGCTACCCAGGTAGTGGGAGATCTCATTATAGGAACTAAGGGTTCATACAACAGTAGTGGCTATACCAAAGAATTTGCCTTTGATCAAGACAGCTCTACTTACTTCGACAGTCCGAACGTAAGTGGTAGTTGGGTAGGTTTAGACATGAACGGCATTTACAAAATTACAGGCATCAGATACTATCCACGAATTTCTTATGGCTCACGAATGAATGGTGGTAAATTCCAAGGTTCAAACACTGCCGATTTTTCGTCAGGCGTGGTGGACCTTGCAACTATCTCAACTACACCTGTTGTAGAATGGAACTGTATCACTGTAACCAATACCAATAGCTTTAAATACGTTCGTTACCTCTCTCCCAACAACAGTCAAGGCAACGTAGGAGAAATAGAATTTTACGGCACCAAAGTCGCTAATCTTGATCCTGCCGTAAAGATCACTACCCCTATCAACAAATCCACAGTAATTATTACTCAAACCGTAACCGTAGAGGTTGCTGCAAATGACCCTGATGGGACTATTACCAAAGTGGAGCTTTATAACGACACCCTTAAACTTGGAGAAGACCTTACTAGCCCTTACCAATTTACAGTAATTATGGATGCTTCTAAAAAATGGAAATTTGTAGCCAAAGCGACGGACAACGTATTTGAATACACACTTTCAGATACCGTATTCGTTTCTGCAAAGCGGCCTATCTGCAAAAATAATGGTGCATGGGTAAAAACATATACCATACTAGGCACTACAGGTTCTTTAAATAGTTCGGGAAATACCAGAGACAAGGTCTTTGATAAAGATAGTACTACTTACTTTGAGAGCCCTACAGCCAGCAATAGTTGGGTAGGGTTGGATCTTGGTAGTACCAAAAATATTACAGGTGTGCGTTTTTACCCAAGGTTGGACTATGAAAAAAGAATGATCAATGGTAGGTTTCAAATAGCAACCAATGCCACATTTACACAAGGCGTGGTCAATATCGATACTATATTGCAAGTATATAATGATGAGTGGAATTGTATAGAATTCCCCAAAGTATATACCAACAGGTATATCAGATACCTGAGCTCCACAAGTAGCTACTGTAACATAGCCGAACTACAGGTTTATCTACAAAATGTTGCACCAACAGCAAGCATAGTGGCACCGATAAGTACATTTAACTCTATACCAGCAAGTATCAACCTTAACGTCACCGCTGCAGATGCCGATGGTACGATCAAAACTGTTGATCTCTATGAAAACAATGTAAAAATAGCGAGTCTTACTTTGACAAACGGTGCTGTAACTTATAATAAAACGGCTACAACAACGGGTGTGTATAATTACTATGTCATTGTAACTGACGATGCTGGCGTAAGTACTACCAGTGCTACAGTAAAAGTTACAGTAAACAGTGTTACCAGCCTTGATGACTTTCTTCTTTCTGATGAGGTGGTAAGGGTGTCTCCTAACCCAGCCCAAGACAACTTGAGCATACAGTCTAAAAAAGAAATTACAAACAGCGTACTTATCGATGCTCAAGGTAAGGAAATGCAATACTATAATGATGATAGTAGAGAATTGCGCATTCCTGAATATATCAAAAATGGATTATACAATCTCTGTATAAACTTTAAGGACGGTGAAAAGAAAAACTTTAAGTTGCTGATTGCTAGATAATACAACACAAAGCACTGATCACAAAAAGGAGGCTCAGATCTGTTGATTTGTGCCTCCTTTTTTTACAACACAAACGTCAGCAAGTTACGCCAAAAAGCTCAGCAGCTTTTACACAAAAGGTACTGAGCTTTTCATGAAAAGATGCGGAGCTTTTCCCTAAAAGCTGCTGAGCTTTTTAGCACATAGTGCAGTGTCTATAAAAACCCCTTATTTTTACTCTTACATAAAAAACAAAAAAGCAGAAGATAATATCTCCTGCTTTTTCCAAACACTAATTGTTTAACTTAAAACGACAATCTAGACTTTTTTGAATTTGATATTGCTCAATGACTTCAACAGTTCCTTTCCTGGCCTGAAATTCAAACTATTGCTGAGGATATTTGACGCAGTCACATCCTCTTCATGCTCACTAGGGCTACTGCTGATGGCCATACTAAAGCTACCAAAATCGCCAAGGCGGACAATATTGCCTTCTGCTATTCGCTCCGGAATCACTTCAATGAGCGATTCCAATACTGCTACTACATCCACTACGCTCAATGTCGAACGTTTGGAAATCTGCGTAGCAAGTTCTCTTACAGTGATCTCACCAGAGCTCAAGGCCATGGCGTAAAACTTTTTCGGTTCTTGTGGTTTTTGAGGATTCGTCTTCGCCACCACTTTAAAAGGTACTGACATACTATTCAATTAAGTTTTCACATTAACTAAATAGATAACTTAAGAATCCTATATTTTATTGTGTAAGACGCAAAAAATAAATATTTTTTTTAAAAAAGGATATAGAATAAATAATAGGTAGGCATAAAAAACAAAAGCCTCCCAAGTGAGAGGCTTTTGACTATTTCATTAACTAGACTTGAGTGCTTCAGCACCACCAACAATCTCAAGGATTTCCTTGGTAATAGCAGCCTGTCTAGATCTATTGTAAGTCAACCGAAGTTCTTTCAATAACTCACCAGCATTTTCAGTAGCCTTATCCATCGCTGTCATCCTTGCTCCTTGCTCAGAGGCATTAGACTCCAAAAGATTACTGTAAAACTTAACCCTTAACGATTTGGGAACAAGCTCATCCAAAATCGTATTTTGGTCTGGCTCATAGATATAATCCCTAAGTTCAGCGGATTTATCTAGTTTGATACCAGAAGTAATCTGTTCAGGTACGATTGGTAAGAACTGATCCACTTTCACTACTTGTGTAGCTACGTTTTTGAACTCGTTATATGCAATATCAACCAAATCATACTTGCCCGACACAAAAGAAGACATCGCATAATCAGCAGCTTCTTTTCCTGTAGCAAAAGTGATTCCATTAAGGATGGTAGAATAAGAAGACACTAGCTTATAACCTCTCTTGCCATAGTATTCAAACCCCTTTTTACCGATGGTCATCACTGTAAGATTTCCAGCGTTTGCATAAGCTGCATATTTGGTAGCCAATAGCTGATTAACGATTTTAAACACATTAGAGTTGAAACCGCCACACAATCCCCTATCAGATGTGACCACTACCAAAAGTACCGACTTCACCTCTCTTTGCTCAGAATATTGCTTAACTACCTTGCTGTCATTTTCAGAAGCAGTAAGGTTGGCAATGATCTCTGACAACTTTTTCGAATACGGTCTCAACCTCGTTGTAGCTTCTTGAGCTTTACGCAACTTGGCAGCAGCAACCATCTTCATGGCTTTGGTAATTTGCTGAGTAGACTGTACCGACTTTATTCTATTTCTTACCTCTTTTAAACTTGGCATCTTCTGGAAGAGTAAAGAAAAGGGAGTACTGGCCTCAAACCAATATTCCCCTTCATGTTTTTATTTGAATGATTTAACCAAATCCTTAGCTACTTCTTTAAGCACCGATGTAACCGAATCATCAATTTTACCAGCACGAAGAGCTTCTAAAGTAGGCTTATGGCTAGCAGCCAATGTTTGCGTAAACGCTTTTTCAAAATCTTTTACTTTGTTCACTGCCACATCATCGATCAAGCCATTGGTAGACAAGTAAATGATAGCAACTTGTTGCTCAACTGGCACTGGTGAAAACTGTGCCTGTTTCAAGATCTCCAAGTTCCTTCTACCTCTTTCGATGGTAAGTTTAGTAGCCGCGTCCAAATCAGAACCAAACTTCGCAAAAGCTTCCAATTCACGGAACTGCGCTTGGTCTAGTTTCAACGTACCCGCTACCTTCTTCATAGACTTGATCTGAGCGTTACCACCCACACGAGACACCGAGATACCTACGTTGATTGCTGGACGAATACCCGCGTTGAACAAGTTAGACTCTAGGAAGATCTGACCGTCAGTGATAGAGATCACGTTTGTCGGAATATAGGCAGATACGTCACCTGCTTGCGTCTCGATGATTGGAAGAGCCGTTAACGAACCGCCACCTTTTACTTTTCCTTTCAAAGATGCTGGCAAATCGTTCATTTGACTCGCAATCGCATCAGATGCGTTGATTTTCGCAGCTCTTTCTAGCAATCTTGAGTGCAAATAAAACACGTCACCTGGGTATGCTTCACGTCCTGGAGGTCTTCTTAATAGAAGAGAAACTTCTCTATATGCCACCGCTTGTTTTGACAAATCATCATAAACAACTAGTGCCGGACGACCAGTATCCCTGAAATATTCTCCAATAGCTGCACCTGTAAATGCCGCGAAGAATTGTAGCGGAGCTGGATCGGAAGCCGAAGCTGAGATAACCACAGTATATGGCATCGCACCTGCTTTCTCAAAAGTAGATACTACTTGAGCTACAGTTGAGGCTTTTTGCCCTATAGCCACATATATACAAAGTACCGGCTGGCCTTTGTCGTAAAATTCCTTCTGGTTGATGATAGCATCAAGCGCAACAGTGGTTTTACCAGTCTGTCTGTCACCGATGATCAATTCACGTTGACCACGACCAATCGGAATCATCGCATCAATAGCCTTGATCCCTGTTTGAAGTGGCTCCGTTACTGGCTGACGGAAGATAACACCCGGAGCTTTTCTCTCCAATGGCATCTCAAATAGCTCCCCTTGGATTGGACCTTTACCGTCTATTGGGTCACCTAAAGTATCTATTACACGACCCAAAACACCTTCTCCTACTTTAATAGAAGCAATTTTTCCAGTTCTTTTTACAGTATCACCTTCTTTGATTCCTGAAGACTGACCTAAAAGTACCGCCCCCACATTGTCTTCTTCAAGGTTCAAAACCATAGCCCTAAGGCCATTTTCGAATACAAGAAGTTCACCTGCTTGTGCTTTTGTGAGGCCGTAGATACGAGCTACACCATCACCTACTTGAAGTACAGTACCAACCTCCTCAAGCTCTGCTTGAGTCTTGAGGCCAGATAGCTGCTCTCTTAATATTGCTGAAATTTCGTCTGGTCTGATATCAACCATTGTGATATTTTTTTTAATTTAAATTAATAAGACTTCTCGTATGGATTCTTGGAAAATTCTACCTTAAGCTTGTTAAGTTTTGAACTCACCGATTCATCTATTTGCCTGTCGCCTACTTTCACTACAAAACCGCCTATCAACTTAGGCTCAACCTTTGTCTGTAGCTCAATCTTGGATGAAGTAATGCCCCCTATCATCTTCACAAAACTAGCTTCGATTTCTTTAGAAATGGGAGCTGCTGTAAGAATGGTTGCTACCTCAATACCTTTAATCTTGTTGTATTGTCTGATAAAATCTAGCGCTACCTCATCAAGAATATTAGCTCTACCTTTCTTTATAGAGATATCGAAAATAGACATTGAGACTTGGTGAACCCTAGATCCAAAAAGTGCATTGACGACAGCACCTTTCTTTTCGTTATTAATGATCGGACTTTTAAGAAGCAATTCAAAATCCTTACTGCTTTTGTAAGCAGCAAGAAAAAGCTCCATATCTCCTTTCACCACATCAAGAAGTTTTTTTTCTTGTGCTATATCTACAAGAGACTTGGCGTACCTAGATGCTATTACAAATTGTGACATTGGCTCTTAGAGAATTAATTAAGTTTTACGTCCTTCAAATACTCCTTCACCAAGTTTTGTTGCGCTTCGTCAGCATTCAAGTTCTTTCTTACGATACTTTCGGCAATCTCTACCGATAGCGTACCTATCGTATTTTTGATTTGAGTAATCGCAGCTTGCTTTTCCGAATTGATTGTAGCTTTAGCCGATTCAACGATGTTTTGAGCTTCAGCATTTGCCTTTTCTCTAGCTTCATTGATCACGTTATTGGCAACAACTTGCGCCTCTTTCAAGATACGCTCTCTTTCTTTGCGTGTCTCATCCAAAAGCTTTTCGTTTTCAGCTTTCAGATTACCTAACTGTGCTTTTGCGCTTTCAGCGGCATTTAAGGCATCTTCAATCGATTTTTCTCTTTCTTTGATCGCCCCAAGGATTGGTTTCCAAGCGAACTTAACCAAAATAAATAATAAAAGAGTAAAAGCAATCGTAGACCAAAATACCAAGCCAATAGCTGGTGTAATTAAACTGTTTGCTCCCATTGTATCTTTCTACTGTGTTAATTAAATTCAAAAGAAAGGTTCTGCCTAACCGACAGAACCTTAAATATTATTGAGGATTAACACCAAGTAGAGCCACAACCACCGCGAATAGAGCAACACCTTCTACAAGAGCTGCTGCGATAATCATTGCAGTTTGGATTTTGCCTGCTGCTTCTGGTTGACGAGCCATACCTTCTACAGCTTTGCTCCCGATCAAACCGATGCCTAAACCTGCACCAATTACTGCGATACCTGCTCCAATTGCTGCGATACTTCCTACTGCCATTGTTTTATTATTTATGAGTTAAACGATTTATTTAAATTAATTGAATTATTGCTATATTAATGAGAATGTTCTTCATGGTGTTCATGTTCCTCTGTAGCAGTACCTATAAAAAGTGCTGTTAACATAGTAAACACAAAGGCCTGTAAGAAAGCTACTAAAAGTTCGAGTATATCTATAAATAGTGCCAACGGTACAGCCGCAAAACCCATAAACATATTCTTAAATATAAAAATCAATGAGATCAAACTAATTACAACAATGTGCCCTGCCGTAATATTTGCAAACAAACGAACCATCAAAGCAAACGGCTTAGAAATAATACCAACCAATTCAACTGGCCACATGATTGGATATAACCACACTGGTACTGGTGGCATAAATATGTGTTTCCAATAGTATTTATTACCATTAATATTGGTAATGATTAAAGTGATCACCGCCATAACAAAGGTAAATGCTATATTTCCGGTAAGGTTCGCCCCTATAGGCAATAAACCTAAGAGATTGTTAACCCAAATGAAAAAGAATATGGTAAGTAAAAAAGGAACGAACTTCTCGTGGTTATGGGAAATGTTTGGCTTCGCAATCTCATCTCTTACAAAACAAATGAGAGGCTCAAAAAAAGACTGTATTCCTTTAGGTGCACCTTTATTCGCCTTGTACTTTCCTGCAATAGTTATGAAAATAGAAAGGATGATAATGATGGAAAGAAACATAGAAGCCACATTCTTTGTAATACTAAAGTCATAGATCACTTCAGAACTATCTCTTGTACCTATATGCTCATTCTCTATAAAATAAGGACCAAAATCCTGATGGCCATGATGAAAATTTGATGACAAGAACATCACCAATCCATTCTTATTAGAATACAAAATTATTGGAAGAGGGATAGATACCGCATGTTCATGCTCACCCCAAAGGTGCCAATCATGAGAGTCACCAATGTGCTCAAAAATTACTTTGGTCGGGTCAAATTTCTCTTCCTGAGTTGCGTGCTCAGTCGCTACGCCTGATGCTTTAAGGGAAAAAGAAAACACAGAAAGCAATAACACAAACAGCCTGATTACAAGCTTGTTGCCTTTTACGGCATTATATAAACTAATCATCACTTATACTATTCTCTTGAAACGGGTCGCAAGTTAGTAAGAAGGATTGTTATTTCAAATGTTAAATAAGATAAATATGTAATTAATGTGAAAAAACACAGAAGCTCTTTTGAACAAATATTACTTTTCGAAAGAATAATTGCACAAATTACAGAAAGTCCAATTTTTAAGAGTTTTGCAAGAAAATAAAAGCCTAACTGGAGCAATTTATCTTTAATTTTAAAAAAGAATAAGGAGCCTATTAATCCTAAAATTGCATTTAGTATAATGATATAATTTGCATTTTCGCAAAAGGCATATGCATACCTATTCACAAATTGAGAAATCATCAAACAGGTTATTGTGAAGATCACATAATAAATAATTATCCTAATCTGGGTCTTCATTTTTATTTAAATCTATAATCAGTTTTACTGTTGAGCCGATAATCGCTAGTAAAGCTAGCGCAATGGTAAACCAAGGCTGTTGTAAGGCGTATCGTTTGTCGAGATACACTCCCAAATAGGTAAGCACACCTATGGTAGCACCCATCTGAAATGCCAGTCCTGTATATTTCAAATACTTATTCATTCTTGCAAATATATAAAACAAAAAAGGCTTTAAGTTTCCTTAAAGCCTTTTTTAGGGTTATGAATATATCTTAGTGATTTGTACCTGCGTTGATCATAGCACAACGGAAACCGATAGTAGCTGTACAAGAATCTTGATCTAAGAATCTTCTAGTACCTGGAGACAACCAGTAAGCAACATCTTTCCAAGAACCACCTTTGTAAACTCTCGCTTTATCAGAAACCATAGTTCTGTAACCTTTTTTCTTGTCAGCGTTATCGTAGTTTTTATCTTCATCAAGATAACCATCTCTTCTTAACGGGTTCAAGTCATCAACAGTTTGGAAAGAAAGCGGACGGTAAACATCGTATACCCACTCGTTTACGTTACCAGCCATGTTGTAAAGACCGAAATCATTTGGAGGAGAAGCGTAGATATAATCTGTGATCATAGCACCGTCATTCAACTTACCTGCGATACCAGCATAGTCACCACGACCTCTTTTGAAGTTAGCCAAGAATGTTCCCATTTCTTTGCCATAAGGATTACGTAATGCATGACCATCCCAAGGATATAATCTTCTTTGTGTTTGGTTCTCATCCAACCACTGTGTACCTATCAAAGCGTAAGCAGCATATTCCCACTCAGCCTCAGATGGCAAACGATAGTTTGGAAGTACAACACCAGTCTCCAAAGGAATACGACCACCGTCTTCAGGTATTTGCAAACCAGCCTCTTTTGCAAGGTTCAAGTTAACTCTTCTTGTTCTCCAAGCAGAGTATTTATCAGCCTGTTCCCATGTAATACCCACAACTGGGAAGAAACGGAAACCAGGATATCTTAAGTAGTGATCTACATAAGGATCGTTGTAAGCAAGCTCACTCGCCCATACTGTAGTATCTGGGATAACTTTCTGGAAAGCTTCTTCTGATGAGTCCTTTTGGATATGGAACATATATTCCAACCAGTGGATGTTAGCCACTTCAGTCATGTCCATCCAGAACGATGCCACAGAAACCGTTCTCTCTATGTTATCTCTTGTATTCATGATATCCTCTTCAAAGGAACCTAATACAGTACGACCTCCCTCAATAAAAACCAAGTTTGGCCCTTCTGGCTGACCTGAATAAGGCGCCACCTCATAACCTCCTTCAATATTGTAAGCCTCCCCAGTAACTGTACTAAACGGCCCTGGCTTTTGGCTCGTAGGATTTTTTGATTTGGAGCAATTGGCCAAAGCAAGCATCCCTACAATAGATAAAGGAACAATCTTAAACACTTTTATCAACTTATTCATACCCTGTTAATATTATAGATATTATACTATTAGTTCGTAAAATTATACAATATTTAATAATCTACAAAATTATTGTTAAAAAATATTGAATGTATTTTATTTATGTTTGTACTTTTCTAATACAGCACAAACACGCTTAAATGCATCTTACTACTGATCAATTGGTTAATTACAATTGTTGTAATATAGAAATTGCTTCTTTTATATTAATTATTTCGTCAACTATAAACATTAATTGGTCTTTGAGCTCTTTCAGTCTCGATTTCTTAGGATGCTCCTGCACATATTTAAGTATGTTCTGAAAGGAGGGTGACGTAAAAAAAGAGTCATTTTGGGCATTTACATAACATCTGATCGTACCATTTTTCAGACTTATCTTCATAAAACCAATTTTCTCAGCCATCCATCTTAGGCGAACAGTCTCAATGAGCTCTTTGAATTCTTCAGGAACTGGCCCAAACCTATCAATAATCGAGTTGATAAATTTCTGAAGTTGCTCCCCATTGTTTAATTTATCAAGCTCAGTATACAAAGCCAAACGCTCAGATATATTATTCACATATCGCTCTGGGATAATGAGTGAGGCATCCGTCTCTATCACACAATCTTGTAAGTTAGGCTTGAAACCACTACTTTGGTTCTCAAATAATTCCTTAAACTCAGTCTCTTTAAGCTCCTGTACAGCTTCATCAAGGATTTGGTGATATGTTTCAAAACCCAGATCGGTTATAAATCCGCTTTGTTCTGCCCCCAACAAGTTACCCGCACCACGAATATCCAAATCTCGCATTGCCACCTTAAAACCATCACCAAGCTCGGAGAAATCTTCCAATGTAGATAATCTTTTACGAGCGTCACCAGATAGTAAAACTTGTGCTGGTGCAATAAGATAACAGTATGCCTTCTTGTTGGAACGGCCCACCCTACCCCTCATCTGATGCAAATCGCTCAATCCAAAGTTTTGTGCATTATTAATGATAATAGTATTTGCATTTGGAATATCCAACCCAGACTCCACTATATTGGTAGAAATCAAAACATCGTATTCTCCATCAATAAACTTAAGCATCACATTCTCCAGCTTTTCACCATCCATTTGTCCATGGGCGATCCCAATTCTGGCATCGGGTACAAGTTTAAAGATCGTGTCAGCCATCGCATCCAAATCAGATACTTTGTTGTGAATAAAAAAGACCTGCCCCCCTCTCTTTAGTTCGTTACTTACCGCATCCCTAATCACAGCTTTGTCAAACACATGGATTTCTGTTGTTACGGGCTGCCTATTAGGAGGCGGTGTAGCTATTACCGACAAATCTCTCGCTCCCATCAGTGAGAAATGTAGTGTTCTTGGAATCGGAGTTGCCGTCAGTGTTAATGTATCCACATTGAACTTAAACTGCTTGAGTTTTTCTTTAGTAGAAACCCCAAACTTTTGTTCCTCATCTATTATGAGAAGTCCCAAATCTTTAAACTCAACATCTTTACTGAGAATTCTTTGGGTACCTATTAATATGTCGGTTTTCCCTTCCTTTATTCTTTGAAGTGTTTCTTTAATCTGTCCAGCGGTGCGAAATCTATTCACATACTCTGTCTTGACTGGAAACTTTTCCAAACGCTCTTTAAACGTTTTAAAGTGCTGAAGCGCCAATACAGTAGTAGGCACCAATACGGCTACCTGCTTGCCATCACATACAGCTTTAAAAGCGGCCCTAATGGCAACCTCAGTCTTTCCAAAACCAACATCACCACAAACCAAACGGTCCATTGGGTGTGGCTTTTCCATATCTTCTTTTACATCTATTGTTGCCTTTGCCTGATCGGGGGTATCTTCATATAAAAATGAAGTTTCCAACTCTGCCTGCAAAAATGAATCTCTATTAAAGGCATACCCTGGTGCAGTTTTTCGCTTCGCATACAGACTAATAAGCTCTTTTGCAATGTCTTTAACTTTCTTCTTTGCTGTCTTCTTTTTATTCTCCCATTCAGGCGAGCCTAACTTGCTCATGGTGGGTGTAGTACCATCCTTACCAGAATATTTAGATATTTTATGTAGTGAGTGAATACTTACCACCATAAGGTCGTCATCCCTAAATACCAAACGGATCCCCTCCTGTTCCTTATTTGAACTCAGCATCACCCTTTCAAGGCCAACAAATCTAGCAATCCCATAATCTTGATGTACCACATAGTCGCCAGGTTGTAATGTTTTTAGTTCCTTAAGCGTAATCGCCTTATTCTTTGATGCCCTTTCCTTATTTTTATAGTTATGAAACCGTTCAAATAATTGGTGATCGGTATAGCACACAATCTTTAACATGTGGTCTATATAACCTTCTCTAAGCGCAAGACCCACATAGAATGTTTTTACCTCAGGGTTAATCTCATCAAAAATAGTGACTAATTTGTCGTGTTGTGAACCAGATTCTGCAAAAATAAAATTACGATAGCCTTTGATTTGGTTTTCATGTAGGTCTTTTGCAATCAAATTAAAATCTTTATTGAAAGACGGTTGAGGAGAGGATTTGAACTCCAAAACATGGTCGTGCGAGAGATGTGTCGGAGACAAATATACCCTAGAGAAATCTCCCATTGCCTTCTCAAAACCAGACTTTGTTTCAAAAAGATAATCAGGCTCATAGACTAATGCAGAACCATTATTCTGCTCTAATATCTTGTGAAATTCACTAGATGCCTTATTAAAGTTTTTCTCAATCGCCTGAAGACTCAACTCTATGTTCTCTATCCATATAGTTGAATGTTCAGGTAAGAAATTAAAAAATGATTCTCTTGTTTCTTGAAGTAATTTGGTCTGAACATTGGGAACAATAGAGATAAACTTCTTATGCTCTAACGACAACTGAGTATCCGGATCAAAAGTCCTAATACTCTCTATTTCGTCCCCAAACAGTTCCAATCGATAGGGATATTCATTTGCATACGAAAAGATGTCCACAATACCACCCCTTAGAGCGTACTGACCTGGTTCATATACAAAATCATTCTTTTCAAAGTTGTAGTTAGCTAAAAGCTCAGCCATAAAATCGGTATCAATCCTTTCTCCAATTTTTGCTGAAAAAGTATTGCTTGCCAACGATTTCTTATTAATTACCTTCTCACCAAGTGCTTCAGGATACGAGACAATAATATATTGCGTAAGTTGATCCCCCGAAAGTTTATTCAAGACTTCTGCCCGCTGCAAAATATTAGCATTCTCAATATCCTCATATTGATATGGCTTTTTGTAGGAAGAAGGGAATAACAGAATCTCTCCCTCTGACTTCATATTCAGCAGATCTGTATAAATATAATAAGCTTGTTCTTTACTTTCTGCAATGATAAACTGTGTAGTCTGATTGGTTTTGGACAAGACAGTAGCCAATACCGCGTCCAAGCTACCTACCGAGCCCTTTACTTGAATGGAAGTGCCTTGCTTTTTGCAATATGTAGCAAGGGTATGGACATAAGGATCGTTTTGATAGATCTCTATAAAATCAGAAAACTTCAAATTAAAAATGTTTCAAGCCACAAAGTTAATATAAAGCTGTGTTTATAACGCATATGTTTGAATGACTTTTCAATCAAACATCAGTGTACCCCGAAAAAACCTATTTGTTTATTTGGCCTCGCTGTAATCAGCATCGGAAATGGTGTAGCGGTAGGTATAAATTTTGTGATAATCGGTAATTCCCACTTTGTATATGAGCATTTTGTTGAAAAAATTCACATTATCCTTAAAGTTCTGGCCGCCTATAGCAAAACAACTAGTATCAGATTTGCTTTTGCCGTCTTGAAAGGTCATAATTGCAACTGAACGCAAGGAACAGAAGTCCAAAAAACCATAAGACTCCCCCACGTAATATCCCCCCAAGTTGAGCTTTTTAAGGGAATTGGCTGGCACATTCATTGTAAAAGATTTCAAACCTTTCATTAATGGATTGAAGGTATCGATATATTGTAGTGTAACCGATCCAGAGGTGTTGTTAGTAATCTCCACTTCTTCCTCATTCATTAAACGCTTATCTACAACGACCTCTTTTCTTTTACAAGAAAACCCTAATAGGAATAAAAAAAAGACATAACCCCCAAACTTCATCGTATCCCCTGTTAAAATATCGTTCATCCATGAAAAGCACCCCATTTATGGTACTTTTCAAACAACAAATATAACAAAAATACGAACATTAGTTATAATTTAAAATCACCTCAAGTATTGCACCCAAACCCCAATTAAACAATTTAGCTCCCCCCTTTTTTACAACTATTCTTTGCCCGTGAATTTCTCCATAGTGGCAGCGGTCTGAGAATTAATATCTTTTGATCTTAACACATTGAATATCGTCTGAGCCAAAATATTCATATCCAATAAAAAAGAAAGATGCTCTACATAATACACATCAAGCTCAAATTTCTTAGACCATGAGATCGCGTTCCGTCCATTGATCTGCGCCCAACCTGTGATACCAGGTTTTACATTGTGTCTCCTTGCCTGTTCTTCATTATACAATGGCAGGTATTCCATTAAAAGGGGTCTTGGCCCCACCAAACTGATATCCCCTTTCAAAACATTAACTAACTGAGGCAATTCATCAATGGATGTTTTACGTACAAAAGCACCGACTTTTGTCAATCGATCTGCATCGGGCAATAATTCTCCATTTTTATCCCTTTTATCATTCATCGTTTTGAATTTCAAGATCTTAAAGGGCTTGCCACGAAGACCTGGTCTTACTTGAAAAAAGAATACTTTACCATCATTTAATATATACAATAAAACTGCAACCAACAACAACACCGGAAATGCCAACACTAGGACAACAAATGAAATCACAAAATCTATGAGTGGCTTAAAAAACAATTGGTACATAATACAAAACTAAAAAAATACGGACAAATGCTATTTAAAGAGAGTCAGTATAATATCAAACCTAAAACTCCCCTTATACCCGTTAAAATAAGACGCATTATCGAGATATACTTTGGATGATCTGCTCAACTTCAGAAACTGTTGACTTGTAGCTTTCAGGATTTTTCAAGACTACCGATGACAACTTTTTGAGTGAGTTTGGTATAAAACTAGAATTTTCAAAAGTCACGAAATGTTTCTCGGCATAGGCAAAATAGCCCTTGTTGCCTTCGATCTTTGCAAACCCTTCGTTGAATAGTCTGCTCAACAACAAAGCCAAATTATACTTTTTGTCTTTATTCCATCGAACAATAGGCTCCTCGTCTTCTCGAAAAAAAACATCAAAAAATTCTTTTTTGCTTTTGATATAATTGAATTTGAGCAACAAGTCTACGAGTATATGAAGGTTTCCTTTTTGCAGCCATAAATACCGTTGTGGCTTTTGATTAATAGGGGCAGGGGCAAAAGCTATGTTTTGAACTTTCAGACTATAGATCACGTGCTTGAGACTATCGAAATCAAAAAGTTTTTTCATGAGTTTATGGTCATATCCCTGTTGCAAACAGGTCACATAAAGAGAGCGGTCCAGTGCGTTAAAAATACGCTCTGTATCATTCATATTTTTAGATATCAGCAAGACTAGTAGTCTTTCCAACAATATACCAAAAGTTCTTTGTCTGGATATTTTATCCTCAACAGTGGGGAATTTTGCAAGCCTATGGTTAATAGTACGTAATAAACCTGCAGATATGGCTGCTATAGTAATTTCATCCTTTTCAATAGTGGGATCATCCAGAACTCGTATCGTATTGTTAAAAAACGATCTCAGACCCAGCTCTTCTATCAAATTTCCAAATTCAACCCTTTGTTCAACGCTGAACTGGGTTTCCAAAAAATTATCCAGTAATGGCATAACAAAAAGATTATTTTAAGTTGCTCGAAATTGCATTTCTATTAGAACTTAAAACTCAAACACCTTTACAAAGGTACCTACGGTTAACTGTACCATATCAACAGGATGATGCGCCAAGCCTCTAGCGTATAACGTTGCGGTAATATCACCTGACCCATTGAGCGTCAAAGGTTCCAAGAAATCCCCTGAAACATTCGAATCTGCAAGATACGGAAAAAACTCATCCAATTCCACCTTCCTAACCCTATTCACTGCAATTTGCTTCCACGAATAATTTACAGGGCTCTTCCTAATAAGTCTTAGGACATATGGTTCCACAAAGACCTTATAAGTTGCCATCACCGACAAAGGATTTCCAGGCAAGGCAAACACTACTTTGCCTGTGATATCATTCGTTCCAAACCAAGCAGGTTTACCTGGTTTAATCTTAACCTTGTGAAAACGCTTGACAAACCCTGACTTTCCCAGTGCTTGGGGCACAAAATCGGCCGAACCAGCAGACACACCACCCGTAAAAAGGATAATATCTGAAGCAGAAACCAATGTTTCTATTTTTTCAATGATTTTATCTTCAGTATCATTAACATGCTCATGGGTTACATTACTAATGCCTAATTTACTCAATGCCATTTGCAAAGTTATTGCATTAGAATTCCTGATCTGGTTAGCCTTGGGTTCGTATGAAACAGGAACCACTTCGTCACCCGTTGTTATAATTGTAATTCTTGGCAATTTGTAAACTTCTAGTTGCGATGCTCCAATACTTGCCAAGGCTGTAATACTACCTAAGGTAACTACTTGATTTGCAAACATTACCTTCTCTCTCCTAATAATATCCTCTCCCTCCTTTGCAATATTGAGGAATTCAGAAATTTTACCTACTGAAAACGATACCTTATTACTGGATACGATACAATCCTCTATTCTCACGATAACATCATAAGCTTTGGGTGTCGCAGCACCAGTCATAATTTTAAGTGCCGTACCAGACCTAATACTACTTTCATCAAATCGTTGTCCAGCAAGAAGTTCCCCTACAATATCGAACTGCCTATGACCAGCCTCCCAGTCCTCTTTCTTGATCGCAAAACCGTCCATACAGGCCCTATTGAATGGCGGATAATTCCTATCTGCTAAAACATCTACTGCCAAAACACGACCTAAAGCCTCGCTTAAGGCAACAAACTCAGTTCCTAAATCCGAACATTTACACGCCGATATGAGATCACATGCTTCGTTGAAACTTATCATTATGACAAAAACTTGGAAAGTAATTTGGGCCGAATAATACTCTCATTTCTAATAATCTCTTGAAGCTTCAAAAACGCTTCTATGAGCGCTTCAGGTCTTGGCGGACAACCAGGCACGTATACATCCACAGGAATGATACGATCCACACCCTTCACTACATGGTAACCATGCTCCCAATATGGCCCCCCACAATTAGAACATGACCCCATAGATATCACATATCGTGGTTCTGCCATCTGTTCATAAAGCTGATAAACACGATCCGCCATTTTAAACGTTACAGTTCCCGCCACAATCATAACATCGGATTGCCGAGGTGTTCCTCTTGGAATGACCCCAAAACGATCTAGGTCATAACTTGAAGCATAACTGCTCATCATTTCTATAGCACAACAAGCCAAGCCAAAGCCCATAGGCCACATGCTTGACAATCGAGCCCAATTCACCAAATCGTCTAGTTTGGTAATAATGATTCCACCTTCTCCGGTCTTCAATTGTATGTGAGTGTTTTCCAATGCCTTTTCGTCTGAACGGTACAAAATTAAACCATTATCATGAATAATGTATGGCTAAACTTATAGTTATTTATAACCATACCAGCTTAGGTTTCGTTATTAAGGTATTAAAGGTAAGGATAATACCGGTGAGTAAATTGGTGAGCTATCTTGGCAAAAGGAAGTGAAGAATTTAAAGCAAAAGGCAATATTTTGTAATTACACCGAAAATATTGATTTTTGCCTTACTTAATTTCAATATAATCTCCTCATTTTGAAAATAATTAAACGAATATTAAAATATTTTTTTTTCACAATCCTAGTATGCATAATGCTCATTGGCTCATTGCTAGGATACCTCTATTACAATAGAGAGCAAATAGAAAAAGCCATTATTAGTAATTTAAACGAATACGTGAACACTCCAATAAACGTATCCAAGATCGACCTAGACTTTATACAAAAATTCCCCAATGTGAGTCTCAAATTTAAGGGCATAGAAATAAAAGGAAGCAAAACATCGGACAAATCCACATTGTTGATCGCTAAAGAACTACTGCTCACCTTTAGTATCAAAGATATGCTTCGACAAAACTACAACATCAAAAAAGTATACCTAGAAGACGCATATATAACAATGTTAGTGGACAAAGATGGTACCACTAATTATGATATCATAAAGAAAAAGCCTGAAGGGAATAAGGCAGATAGCTCTGGAGAAACTTTTTTTAGCCTAAACGCCATACATCTTACCAATATAGATTTCCAGTATCTTAACCTTTACAAAAAACAAGAGTACTCCATCGTCTTCCCCAAGGCCGAAGGCAGCTTCAAAACTGAATCTGACCTTATCAAAGCTAGCTTCTATGGTGATGCGCAACTTAAACATATCAATGTTGGAGACATTAATATTATAAAAGATAAAGATTTAAATATACAAACCAGTATCGCTCTCAATACAACAAAAAGCACCTTTGAATTCACCGAATCCAAAATTAAATTAAAAGAAACAGTATTTATTACCGAAGGCAAATTCTCATTTGCAGACATTCCACATATAGACCTTTCTATTAAATCCGCCGACTCCAAAGTATCAACATTACTATCTCTTCTACCAGAAAACATCTATAATAACTTAAAGGGATACAATAGCTCTGGAGCCGCCCGTTTTAAAGCAAACATCAAGGGGGATATCAATACTACAAAATCCCCAGACATCAATGTTGAGTTTGGTTTTAACAACATGAGCCTGATACATCCCACTACAAAAATCGCTATCAACAGATTGAATTTGAGTGGCATGTATACCAATAAAGACCAAGGACACATCAATATCAATGGCTTCAATTGTGCTATCAACGGCAATCCTGTACAGGGAGAGCTACTCTTTAAAAATTTTAAATCCCCATACATCAAAGCACATTTTAGTACCAAACAGGATATCAACAGTTGGCTTGGTCTTGCAGGATATCAAGATTTCAAAAAAGCAATCGGTACTGCCAGAGTAAACTTCAACATAGATGGCAAAGTTGAAGACATTAAAAACAAAGTAGTAGAAAAGACACATATAAGTGGGGAAGCTAGTGTCGATATTGAAGAACTAACTTTTAATAATGAAAAAACACTTAGAAATACTCAGGTGAGATTACGAATGGCGCACCAAGATTTGGTATTAGATACACTTAAAGGAACGTATGCTAATTCGGATTTCGATATCAAAGGTTCTTTCAAAAGTTTTATTACATTTTTATTGGACAAACAGGCCAAGCTAAACCTTGAAGCAGCTTTGAATTCAAGCAGTTTCAATATTAATGACTTCTATACCCCAACAGAAGCCAACGATAATAAAACCGAAAGTGGCAACATATCTCTTCCTGACAACTTATTCATCAATTTTAAGTGCCAAGTCAATGACTTAACTTACAAAAAATATGATTTCAAGAAATTTAAAGGAACTCTCAAGATACTTCCCAGCCAAATAGTTCTTGAACATGTAAGTACACAGCTAGCCGGTGGCGAAATTACCCTCAAAGGGGAAGCCAATACTCTTAATCAAAAAAACCCCAGAATAGATGCCACAATAGAGTTAAAAAAAATTTATATAGATACCGTTATGAGACTATTTGACAACTTTGATCAAAAGTTCATCACAGTAGACAATCTCCAAGGCCAGCTCACTACAAAGGTTTATATCAACTTCTCGTTGAATGACAAAGGCAAAATAGATCCAAGTACGATCTTCTCTAACATAGATATCAACATTACAAACGGAAGACTGCTTAACTTCGAGCCTATGCAAAAGCTTGCTAGATTTACTGATGAAAAAGAACTCGCAGATATTAGATTTTCAGAACTTAAAAACAGTTTTCACATAGAAAACAGCATTCTGTATGTACCTGAAATGACCATTAAATCTAACTTAAACACTTTGTCTATTATGGGTTCACACAAATTCACCACCGAAATGGACTATAGACTAAAAATAGATCTTAAAAGAAAAACCAAAGATAGTGATGAAAAATTTGGTGTGGTTCGTGAACCAGAAACTGGCAAAGCCCAAATTTTCTTGACGTTAAAAGGGACTCCCGACAATCTTAAAATCGCTTATGACAAAGAAGCCGTAAAAGGGAAAATTCATGAAAAATGGAAAGATGAGAAAAAAGAAATGAAAAATCTTTTCAAAAAAGAACCTCCAAAAGAAGAGAAAAAAGTACAAGTAGATACCTCTCAGTCTCTGATTGACCTCGAATAGTGCTAATTACAAAATTGATACTACACCAAGGCCTCCCTCCTATCACCTAAACTAAAACAGAATTGCTGGTTTTTTCATAAATTTGTAAAAAATTACAATCGGAACACATGAGTGATATCATTAAGCTTTTACCAGATCATTTAGCAAACCAAATCGCAGCAGGCGAGGTAGTGCAACGTCCTGCAAATGTGGTAAAAGAATTATTAGAAAACTCGGTGGATGCTCTCAGTACTAAAATACAGCTTATCGTACGCGATGGTGGTAACCAACTTATCCAAGTCATTGATAATGGTAAGGGTATGAGCCATACAGACTCTCGTATGTGTTTCGAAAGACATGCTACATCTAAGATCAGTAAGGCAGAGGATCTCTTTAGTATTAGAACTATGGGTTTCAGGGGAGAAGCCATGGCTTCTATAGCAGCAGTAGCTCAGGTAGAATTGAGAACCAATACCGATCCAGACACTTTAGGTACCCTACTGAGGATAGAAGGTTCCGAGATCAAAGCGCATGAACCCGTACAAACTAATAGAGGTTCAAATATTCAGGTAAAGAATCTATTCTTCAACTTACCAGCTAGACGTAACTTTCTAAAAACCAATACAGTAGAATTCTCTCACATCATCGAAGAATTCATCAAAGTGGCTCTTGCAAACCCAGAGATCCACTTTTCGCTTACCAATAACGGCCAATTAATCTATGAATTGCCAGCAGGAAAGCTCAGCAATAGAATCGTAGATATCTTTGGCAAAAATTATAGAGAAAACATTATTCCTTGTAGAGAAGAAATTGTTTTAGCAAAAGTTACGGGGTATGTGGGCAAACCAGATATTGCTAAAAAGAAAGGTCGCGAGATTTATTTCTTTGTAAACGATCGATTCTTTAAAAGTTACTATCTCAATCATGCTGTTAAAACAGCTTTCGACAAACTTTTACCAGAAGAAACTAATCCCTTCGTTTGCCTATTTGTTCAGATTGACCCAGAACATGTAGACGTGAACATCCACCCTACTAAAACGGAGATCAAGTTTGATGACGAGAATAGTATCTATGGCCTCATTCACGCCGCTGTCAAAAAAGCCATCGGTACCACATTGGTCGCCACTGCTTTAGATTTTGACAGTGATGTAAATTTAGTCCCCTTCAGCAACTATTTCAACAATAATAACAATTCCAGTCAGCACAGTTCAAATCAAACGAACTACAACAGCAACTACAGCAAGCCCAACGAAAATAGTAATCTAAGGAATTGGAAAAATCTATATTCCCCAAATTTTGACAGGTCTGACGATATTGAAATCAATCCTCTTTCTTCGAATGCTGAGCCAGAACAGACTTTACTTACCTTTGGTAGCTCTATCAACAGAGAAACCATCAATATTACAGAAAAATACAATGAGCCAAAAGTTATTTTCCAGATCCACAACACCTATATCCTTACTCAGGTAAAATCTGGGGTCATGCTCATAGATCAGCAAGCGGCACATCAGAGAATCTTATTCGAGAAGTATTCCAACAACTTGCAAACACAGAATGCGCACTCACAACAGTGTCTTTTCCCCATAAAACTCTCCATGAGCCCCAACGACTACTTGGTAGTATGTGAGATCGAGCCTGATCTGATAGCCCTCGGGTTCTCGCTCAGCTTTTTAGGGACAGATACGATTAGCATCAATGGAACACCTGCCGATATGCCCTCAGGCAATGAAAAGGAAATTTTCGAAGGGATCATAGAACAGTTTAAGGTCAACAAACACGAACTGAGCTTAGGCACGCATGAATCATTGGCCAAATCAATCGCTTCACGCTCTTGTGTTAAGAAAAACCAGAGACTGAGCATGGAAGAAATGAACTCCATCATCAACCAACTTTTTGCATGCAAAGAACCCGCTTATTCACCATACAATGTAAAAACATTCACCATCATAGACCATCAAAAGCTCTACGAGCTTTTCAGATAAATGCTACATTTTATGTCTACAACAAATATTATTGACCGACTTTTGATACAAATCCCCCATATCGTAGATGGCCGCATCAGAGACCTTGGCCCCATGTACGCAGAAACAGACCTTGGACATTTTATAGTTGAACCATGGAATGGCTTCTCGTCCCTCACATTCCTTGTCCCTGCTATTTATTGGCTCTATAAATTCAGAGGTCAGTACAAGGAATATCAATTCTATGTATACTGTTCAATTCTTCTTATCTTAGGCGGACTAGGCAGCACCATCTATCACCTGTTTCGATACTACCCTTTCTTTATCTTTATGGATTTTGTCCCAATTCTCATACTTACCTTTTCTGTAGCCGCTTTTCTTTGGTTTAAACTCCTAAAAAACGTCACTAAAGTTGGTGCTGTTACAGTTTTTACTTTTGCGCTACATTATACCATACACAGTAAATTACCCATTAGCACCCATGCACAAATCAATCTTGGGTATTTTGTCACGGGTACTTTTTTCTTTTTACCAGCACTCATTATTCTATTTCAAACCCAATTTACGGCATTTCATCTTTTTACAGCTTCGCTATTTTTTCTGATCCTTGCACTTATTTGCCGAATCATAGATGTATATGCTGAAATCCCAGCACTGCCCATGGGAACACACTTCCTTTGGCATGCCTTCTGTGCCATAGGCGCTTTTTACTTAGGAGAATACATCATTCAGCTTACCCCTCAAACGAACGATCGTACATAATAAAGGGGGCTATGCCCCCTTTATTATAACATATCATGTAGTCGTTTCCCGATCTTACTAATCCCTTCCTGTATTTTCTCCTTGGTACCATTAGAGAAGTTAAGTCTAGCCTTGTCCATACCCGCCTCTGCAGTAATATAGAAAGGATCTCCCGGCACAAAGACCACTTTATCTTCTTCCATACACTGCTTCAACAAAGCTCTTGCATTAATTTTACCAAGATCAAGCCACAAGAACATACCTCCCTCAGGAGCGATATAAGTTACTTCTTTCGGAAAATACTTTTGAATACATTCCTGCATCCATTCACATTGCGCTTTATAGTGAGCTGTGATTTTACCAATATGCTCTGTTATGGGATTATGAATTAAATAATCCAACAACATCCTCTGTGAGAAATAATTACTGTGCAAATCTGAAGCCTGTTTCAGGATCGTCAATTTTGCAATTACCTCCTTTTCGCCAACAATCCATCCAAGTCTTAATCCAGGAGCTACAATCTTACTAAACGATCCCATCAACAATGTACCTTCTTTATACAACTTCCTAAGCGGCGTGTGTAAAGCACCCGTAAAATTCAATTCTCCGTAAGGGTCGTCTTCCAAGAGGATAACTTTGTTTTCATTGAGGATCCTAGCCACTTGAGCTCTCTTTTCCTCACCATAACATGCGCCACTTGGATTTTGGTAATTAGGAATAGCATACATCATTTTTGGTTTGTCTTGTACGCAAACTTGTTCCAGTGCTGCAATATCTACACCATCAGCTTCAAGCGCAACCTCTGCCCAAGTGGGTTGATATTGTGAAAGACACTGAATGGCTCCTAAATATGTTGGCTTTTCCATTAAAACTTTGTCATCCTGTTCTATAAAAAGCTTGCCCACCAAATCTAATGCTTGTTGAGAGCCACTAGTTATGAGAATTTCATCAGGTTTCACTTCCATACCAAACTTTTGTTGGTAGTATGCCGCAATCCAAGCCCTCAGATCAGGATCTCCTTCTGTTACCGAATATTGCAAAGCCTTCTTCCCTTCAATCTCCAAGACTCTCTGTGTGGAGACTTTAAAAGCCTCTATAGGGAAGAATGCCGGATTGGGCAAACCACCCGCAAACGAAATAACATCAGGAGAAGATGTTACCTTTAAAATCTCCCTGATGAATGAAGGAGGAATCCCCTGAGACCTCTTCGAAAATTGTTGTTCAAGCCACGTTCCCATATCTATGATTTTTATACGTAAATGCACAAAAAAAGCCCGACTCACTCGAGTCGGGCTTCAGAATTATTTTATTAAAACAATAGCTACCCCGCTCGAGATGTTGTTAACACCACGACTGTGACCACTACTGCTACCACACTATATTTAATTTTTGTTCTTTTCATTTTTTGCAATAAAAAAGCCCCGCATGCGGGGCTTAGAATATCTTTTTATATAACAAATATATCTATCGAGCCCCTATTCTTGAGAGAATATGACGACCACGACTTGAATATTTGAAAGAATGTTTTTCATATTATTGTACACAAATATATACTTTTTATAAACACACTACACCAAACTGTTATATTATTTTTTCCGCAGTGTACAAAAAGCCTCAAATACTTATTTGGAGTGTGTTTTACGATTTTTCAGAAACCAAATGCAACCTTTGTAGTGTAATGATGTGTCTAGGAAGAAAACATCTTCAACTAAACAGTAAAAATGAAAAAACTAAAAAACCCCATCATAGTGATCATGCTCCTAGCTGTAGGATGCTTCACTGCGTGTAACAAATTTCCTTTTGACAACGAAGATCCCAAACCGAAAGAAGAGTGTGTGGATCCTAAAAAGGTATGTACGACTTGTTTTTGTACCATGAACTACGATCCTGTATGTGGCTGTAATGACGTTACCTATGGCAATGCCTGCGAAGCTTCTGCGGCAGGGGTTCTGAAATTCACCAAGGGTGCTTGCCCCAACAAAAACGACATCAAAGAGCTTCTTACCTACTCCTATTCTGGAGAACCTATGCTTGACGGGTGTGGCAGTATATTTAATAAGGCTGATGGAAGTTTCCTCGTACCAGAAAAAGAAGATCAAGTACCTGAGGAATTCAAGAACCTTCAAACTTTTGCTCCTGCAAAATATACAGTAGTGTATCAAATCGTAGGGACAAATGACAAATGGCAGTGCGGAATGAATATCGAAACCCATAAAGCTACCATTATTAGAATCAAACAAATGATCCCCGCCTAAGCTCTAGCACGAAACAAAACCTTTCAAGGCAAATCAACGCTTTGATAAATATAAAGATCAAAAAGGCGAGTACAACAAACCATACTCGCCTCTTTGATTTAATAAGTATTCACCATTATTGCAGCCTTCACTACAAATTTTCAGGAAAAGTTTTTAGTTACATTCATTTTTGTGGATATTGTGACCATGGGAAAAATGCCCTCAGAAATAGGAGGTTTTAGTCAAGTAGAGTATTTAGCAGTATTTATCACGATATTGTTCGGAGTCGTCGCTAGCGAATTTTTTGTAGGATGGGGCAATATGCTTCGCCGCCGAGAACACAGCAAGCCGTATTGGCTACACCTCATACTTACCTCCTTTTCTTTTTTAACGTTGATTCAGAACTGGTACGGAATCTGGCCAAGAACTTATTATATCAATCATAATTTCCTCTATTTCTTTTACAGCATGGTGCCTATGCTTACGTTTCACCTCATCACTGTGGCATTGTTTCCCAATGTAGATGGTGACAAAAAAATAGACTATAAAGCATATTATGAGAAAAATGTGCGCCTACTTTTTATTCTCTATGCCATATATTTTGCATTAACTATATCAAGCTCTTTTGTGTATGTGGATAAAGGGAATATTGTAGCACAAAACATTCTTCGCAGTTGTGGGGTAGTTTTTTCTCTCTGCATTGTCTATTTCTATAAAGTTCGTTGGTTACAGATCGCCTTTGCAATCATCAGCTATTTGGCACTATTTCAGTTTATATTGTCTATTCCCAAATAACAAAAAATCCTTGCAGCAATATTAAATATCACCACAAGGAAATAATTAAGGCTAAATCTGCTTGAATATTAATGATTCAATGTTACTTGCATTGTTTTTCTGAGACCATTTTGTTCTACTTTCAACAAGTATACCCCATTAGGCACTGCTTTTACGTCCAAGACCTCTTGATTCGAACCTTCTTGAGCATTCACTTGCTTATTGACTACTAGCACGCCACTTATTGTAAGTAATGATATATTCACAGGACCAGACATTGTTACATAGTAATCCACATTAAGTTTATCATCAGCTGGCACAGGGTAAGCACTGATTCCTGCAGATTCACCCAAAACATAGGTCTCATCAACTTTGGCATAGGAAAATGAAGTATTGCTCAATTCCACCTTTAAGCTGTAGCAACTTGAAGCACTAAAGCCCCCACTACGAGGAAATACCCTAACTTCGTATTGAGCAATGGTACTAGTGTTCAGATAAAAAGCTTCATTACCCAATCCACTGTGTTTAGACGATTTCTGCACGCTAGTACTCCCGTTCCGATACAACTCCAAATCGTAATCTGCAGGTAGATTGGAAAGCGTAACACGAATATTACTTACACTTGAAGTATTGTTAAACTTAAAATAGTCGTTATCAGTAGAGGCCTGAATCATTGAATTGACTGTTGTATTCACTGGAAATACCGTAGCAGTAGCACGAGTATCGTTTGACTCATAATTATTGGTACAAGTCCCAGTAGTACAATTGTCTAATGTAAAATTCACGATTTTCGTGCTCCAGTTGTTGGATGGAGACGAAACATCGTCATATTCACCTGTAAACCAAAAGCTTGCGCCCAAAGGATCGGCTATCATGTGATTGTAGTCTCCATAACGCTTGGCATTGTCAGCAGAGTGTACTTTTGTGGATGCAACCACTATCGTTTCTGCATAAGTCATGGTATTTAATGGATCGCAGGATTTACGTCCCGTATACCTCAAACTTGTAAATTCTGTAGCAGAAGAGGTATTGTATCCAAGAGCGATATTCCCCGTTGCATCATACGCCATAGTAGGCAAAAACCGATGTCTACCATCTGGACCATAAGTGCTTTGTTGGTAAACACTCCAGTTGCCTGTAGTTTTCCTAAGCTCATACCAACGTACTCCAGAAATATTACTTCCCTTATCGACCACATGAGTCATTACTATACCTTGATGCGTGCCAAAATTCCTATAAATGGGTTGATTCATGACCCTATTTTGCGTTGCCTGCAAATAGGGATATTCCCCATTTACTTGATCTATACAATACCCAAATTCTGTATCACAGATATTTGCCTTAAATGTTGCAACTGCCAAAGAGGACACTTGAGTAAGCTTGCTTAATGTGGCATTAGAGAAATTCACATCAAACTCATAAATGCCAATACTGTCCTTGTCGGAAGTACTAGCTGTCCAAGCATCATCCTGCATCACGGCAAATAAACCACCAGTACCTGCAGGTGGTTGAGTATTTCCTTGCCATAGTACAGGAGCGGCAGAGTAAGCTTTCAAAGACTGTGGCAAAAACACTCTTTGCATATTGGGGCTAGCAGCACCTGCAAGCATCTGGGTTCTATTAAAAGCATAAAGCGCACTCACATTCCAACTACCATCAGTTCCTTGATGATTCACCGCACCATAATAAGCATCATTCCATACCGAGTATTTGGGATAATCCACTTGTTCAGTGCCGAAAGAAAAATAATATGAATACCAACCACCCGTAGGGTCTGCCGTTTTTGAAATTGAAATAACTAGCCCATCATTTCCTCCATTTTCTTCAGAAGCAGTCATTTCAGACATAAAGTAACGATCAGCCAAGTGGTCATAAAGGGCTATAGGATCACAATAACCACCACGACCAGTGATCACATCATAGTTTTTTTCGGCTAACAGTACCGTTCCCGATTTATTCCAAATCTTTAGATGAGAACCACCAGTACCATTACACATTTGTAAGATATGATTAGGCCCTACTGCCACAGTTGGATCTGGCACATTGGTCCCATCTGGATCATCGACACTTGGCACATCTATTAATCCCGTAATTTTGAGACCTAGCGATGCTTCAGTTCTTGCAAGGCTTGTAGTAGGAACTGAAGATTGCAAGGCAGGATCCCTTTCCAAAATCTGACCATAGGAAGGGATTGTTTTTAGGGTACTTTTATGCCTTGGATTCACATGCTTTCCTAGCTTAGGGGATTCCGCCGTTTTAAGATTGTCGATTTCATAAATAAGTCGCCCTTTAATTTCCTCAATTTTAAAATCTTGCGCATTCGCAAAGAAGGGAATTCCTAGCAATACTAGTTGCCATAATTTAAAAGATATTTTGGTGTTCTTTTTCATAAAAAAATTAACATGAAATTGTTTACTAGAAATTATATTGGAATTAAAATATTATTTAGTATTACGACAAAGTATATAGTAACAACGATAATAAGTCAAATTTATCCAAACAAACAGTTCAATAAAAACAGTTAGAAAGCTATAATTACGAAATCGATTTCGAACTATTTACAATGTAATTAATTCAATATATAATATGATTATTTAACCCCAAAGGCTAACTTACTTAGAGAAAAATTTAGGACAAATCTTTAGATTGATTAAAAAAATAAAGGTCACCTCGCAGCAAGGTGACCTTAGTAAATTCGGAAACTTATGACGATTACAGTTTTATAGTAACTCCAAATTTACCGCTGGTCAATACATTACCACCGCCCAATTCTAGATTAAGTCCAAACCTATCGGTAAAGAAATATCGACCACCCACTTGTAGTCCTAGACCTACGCCAGTACCATAATAGCGATAATCTGATTCTAAGCCCCTATCGATATAATCAGGCCTGTTATCACTTATAAAGAAGAGACCTAAGTTCGCTCCAGCATAAAAATCCCATTCCTTAGGGATATTCAATAAAGAATTGAAATGATAATTACCATTGAACGCAAACCCTGTCAAGCTATGTCTATAATACCTAGGAGCGTAGTTTTTATTACCATTCCAATAGTGCGTATGAGACCGATATGAAAACTCTGCACCCAGTGTCACATCTTTATGAATACCGTAGTCTGCTCCAATATAAAATGGCACCCCCCAATTAGAAAAACCAAGACCTGCATTCAGATCGAATTGGCCCTTGGCAAGTGGGTTTTGACTGAAACCTAAAAGCGAAATAAAAGAGATAATGTAAATTGTAATTCTAACCATTTTGAGAGTTATTTTTGAGATGATTGAAAAGTGTTTTTAAAAAATGTCGGGATCAAAATTAACGGAAATATACGGGAACACAATCATATAGTTTCGATGTACCAGATCCTAAAAGCTAATGGGTCGCCGTAAAACCCCTAACGTCAAGCAGATAAATATCCCTTTAAATCTACATCATTCCACATATTTCGATCTTTTGTTTAATTATGTATACTGTAAACTATAAATACTGCAATATTTTCGTCCAAAAAAGTGGGTAAAAAACCTAATAAGTATATTAAAATATGAATTTATAACTTAAAATCGATTGCAATGTTTTAAAAATTAGTACTTGCCTTATTCCTAAACCGTTACAATTAGCTAAGCTTTTCCTTTATGCCATACCAATCAATGAATAATTACAATCGATTTTTAAGTACATTTGAGCTCAATTAAAATTATCATAAATGTCCAATACAAAAATCACCATCAACAACAACGGTTCATTGAGAGTCGAAGGAGCATTTGAAATTGTAGACAAACAAGGAAATTCTTATGATTTAGGAGGCAGAGAAGTGGTTTAGCTATGTCGTTGTGGACACTCCAAAAACAAACCTTTTTGTGACGGGTCTCACAATGGAGCATTTGAACATGAAGCTACAGCTTTTGCTTTGCCACCCAAGAAATAAATGATAAGAATCCATCAAGTAAATTTTCATTGATGGATTCTTTTGTTACCAACTTTTTGAAAGCTTTTCGATATCTTCTTCCGAGTACACCCGCCCTTCTGAGATATCATTATTTGATTGTAAGGCTCTTTTAGTAATTTCTTCTCGCGTAAATTTTCTAAGATCGGGCCTATGGATAGATTCATTAATGATCGCCTCGATTCTCCCCAGCATTTTATCAAAGTCTTCAACTTCATCAGGATATTCCTGATAATCTTTAAGCCTGACATCAAGAAGCTCTTTTTGCCAATCAGGCAATTCCACATCCTCCGATTCGGTCTGCACTGTTACAAAATCTAGCGATTTTAGATACTGTATCAGATGTAAAGCCTTAGAATCATCATTGAACTCAAGTATTGCCCTCATATGTATAATTATTAACTTACTATAAAGATAACGAAATTAACATTAATTCGTTCGCTATCTAGGTTTTCAGGGAAGGTGTCAAGGATTTGGCTGTTTCTAATTGTATTTTATGGCGAAAAAATCTCGAATTTCTTCGCCATAAAATTGGATCACCGCTGTTCTAGTATTATTCTAATAACATCGACGCAATATTCAATTTCAGTAGCGTATTTTGCCCAAGAACTTACCCCCTTATTGCCATGGAAAATATTATTCCTATATCTATAAACAACGTATAACAGCAAGAGACATTTATCATCTGTTTTCAAATCTTGTAGGTTGGTAGAGAGAATGACTTGTACTTCAGGTTTGGATTCTTCCTTATGTCTTAGGTTTTGGTATAGAGTCGGGTTTTGATACCTGTTGTGAAAATGGGATATCTGTTTTTCCAATCTTCCAGTATCAAATGGATGAGTTTTCAATTGTTCGTATTTTACAAAGCCCTTAAATATTTTTTGCTCAAAGATGGTCCAGATAATAAGAAAACCTGTAACATCGGCATTTTTAAAATAAGATTCTACCTCCGATTCTTCGATATTGTGATATGTAGCAATCCAACTTTTTAGTGTCTTAATCATTTCATCAGCAAGTATTAACTCCCACAATAAACGCCACCGCTCCCAGCGATGGCGTCTATAAAAGATCTTATATCTAAAGTCTAAACTCCAAAGTCTTTACTCTTTCATCTTTTCTCTTTACTCTAAGAAAAATTAGTTCCTCAGCGGCTTGCCTGTCGTCAACATGTGTTGGATACGCTCAAGGGTTTTCTTCTGGCCACAAAGGTGCAAGAAGGTCTCACGCTCAAGGTCAAGCAAGTATTGCTCAGAAACCAGAGTAGGTGCAGAAAGGTCACCACCGCACATGATATAACCGAGTTTTTCAGAAATATATTTGTCGTATTCTGTAATATAACCACCAGAGAACATGGTATTCGCACCCGCATATACCATACCCAAGCCCGATTTACCCAGTACTTTAATATCCTTACGAGGCGCAGGTTGCGTATAGCCCGCATCAGCCAGTTCCAGTACTTTGGCTTTCGCATCCACGATTTGTCTGTTTTTAGAGATCGAGATGCCATCGCCACGACGCAAGAAGCCCAAGTCAAAAGCTTCATGTGCAGAAGTAGACACCTTCGCCTGGCCAATGGTCAAGAAAGCATTACGAAGACTGTTCAACACAATATCACCCTCTTCCACACTATCCGCCATACGCATGGTCATCTCTTTGGTACCGCCACCACCAGGTATGAGTCCAACACCAAATTCTACAAGCCCCATGTACAACTCAGCCGTAGCCTGTACGCGGTCTGCATGTAAAGTGATCTCACAACCACCACCCAGTGCCATACCATGGGGTGCTACCACTACAGGAATAGATGAATAACGTGCACGCATCATGGTCTTTTGGAAGGCACGGATCATAAAATCGATCTCGTCGTACTCTTGTTCGATCGCGTTCATGAGAAGCAGAGCCAAGTTAGCACCTGCGGAGAAGTTGGCACCTTCGTTGGCAATCACCAAACCTTTAAAATCTTTTTCGGCAAGAGAGATCGCTTTGTTGATCGCTTCAACCACCTCACCCCCTAAAGTGTTCATTTTAGAGTGGAACTCGAGGTTAAGTACGCCATCGCCAATATCATGAACAGTACCGCCAGCGTTTTTCCAAACGGCAGCAGCACGGGTATTGTCTAGCAAGATAAATTGTTCTGTACCTGGAATAACTTTATATGACTTACTAGGGATATCGTAGTATTTCCTTTGCCCGCCTTCCACTTTGTAGAAAGAAGTATGCCCCGCCGCAAGCATTTCGTCCAGCCAAGCTGCTGGTGCATAGCCTGCCTCTTTCATTTTGGCGGTCGTTTTTTCTACCCCCATGGCGTTCCAGATCTCAAAAGGACCAAGCTCCCAACCGAAACCTGCGCGCATGGCAGCATCGATACGATAGAGTTCATCAGAGATTTCTGGGATGCGATTAGAAACGTATTTGAACAAATTAAAGAAAGTTCTTTTGTAAAACGCCCCTGCCTTGTCAGTACCGCTCACCAATACCTTAAAACGTGCCTTGAGGTCATCTATAGTTTTGGTTTGCTCCAGTGTAGCAAACTTCGCCTTGGTTTGTGTTTTATATTCTAATGTTTTTAGGTCAAGAGAAAGGATCTCTGTTTTGCCATCGGCAGTCTTAGTTTTCTTATAAAAACCTTGACCAGATTTATCTCCATACCATTTTTTATCATCTAGCTTGATAAGCAATTCAGGAAGTTTGAACAGATCGCGGCTTTCATCATTAGGCAAGCCTTGATACAGTCCTTGTGCTACTTTGATGAGCGTATCCAAGCCAACCACATCTCCAGTACGGAAGGTGGCCGATTTTGGGTGACCAATCACTGGGCCTGTAAGTTTATCTACCTCTTCCACCGACAAGCCTAGATCTAGTGCCGTATACACAATATCCATAATCGAGAAGATCCCGATACGATTGGCGATGAAAGCAGGAGTATCTTTACACAACACCGTGTCTTTTCCTAAGTACAAATCCCCATAGTGCATGAGGAAGTCTGTAAGCTCTGGATCAGTGTATTTAGAAGGCACAATCTCCAATAGCTTTAAATACCTCGGAGGGTTAAAGAAGTGGGTGATGCAGAAGTTCTTTTGAAAATCTTCGCTACGTCCTTCGGCCATAAGGCCAATAGGTATTCCCGAAGTATTGGATGATACGATTGTACCAGGCTTTCTATGTTTTTCTACGTTCTCGAAGACTGATTTTTTAATGGCAAGGTTTTCCACCACTACCTCTATGATCCAGTCTACCGTGGCAATATCTTTGAGGTTGTCTTCAAAATTGCCCGTTTTGATTCTACTTGCAAAAGTTTTTTTATACAGAGGAGATGGGTTTGAGGCTATGGCTGCTGCAAGTGCATCATTTACAATACGGTTGCGTACAGCAGGGTTCTCGAGTGTCAATCCCTTGGCCGCCTCTTGGGCATTGGGCTCGCGAGGGACAATATCCAACAGCAACACCTGAACACCAATATTGGCAAAATGGCAAGCGATTCTTGAACCCATGACGCCAGAACCTAAAACAGCAACCTTGTTAATTTTTCTATTTTGCATAAAAAATAAAATATAATAGAAGATTAAACGGTGAAAGCCTGTTTGGGTTTTGAAATATCTCAAGTATGTTTTGTGAATGGTCTTTAAAAATTTCCGTGCCTTGAATTTATGTTAGCTCTCTGTAGATCTGGAATATCAATAATCTAAGCAATGAGGATATCTAACTATAATCGTAAACATATAATTAAGGCCTGTAAAACGTTATCCAAACCTTGTGAAACGTTTACGATGCCTTGTGAGACACTTACAAACGCTCGCAAAACATTTACGAAGGTAGGTGAAACGCTTACGAACGCTTGTGAAACGTTTACCAAGGCTTGTGAAAGACTTACCAAGACCTGCGAAACGTTTAAGATCACTTGTGAAACACCTCAGGGAACTTGTGAAACGGCTACCTCCGAGTGATTTTCACATAAATTAATCAAATATTATAGAGAGAATATTCGCAAAAACAATATCTTGCGCTTAGATTCTAATTTTTTGATGTATCTACGACCCGCAATAATAGTGGCTTTATATTTATTTTGCGTTCTAAAAGCGCAACCAGACGTCGATTCATTGCAGATCCCCAACGACACCGTATACATCAATCAACCACCACTTATTATTAAAAGACAAGTGATTATTCATGATACGCTTCCTGCGGTGAAAGAAAGGGAAAAAAAAACTTGGTTCGTTTCGGCATCGGGCAGCTTGGACAATTGGATAAAATCTGAGGAAGTATTGGACACCTCCTTGCTTCTGAAAAAAACAGGGACCTCTTTAGGGTTGCATGCCGGTACAGAGATGGGGCATTGGTCTATGAGTGTGGGCTTGGGCATACAAAGATTTGCCGTGCAGGAACAGATTGAGAAAATCATCACTCATTATCATAAAGATTCTATCGTTAGACTCGACACCTTAAAATACCCTAATGGAGACGATATCTGTTGGGAAAAAGAACGGGGAGGAATATGGATCAAACAGTGTAGCACTATTGTTAGTAGAATTCCTAAAATGGATACAATTAATGAGCACAGCAAAACCTTGTTGCCCAAACGAGAGGTGAGGTATTATACTTTCCCTGTAAGGTTGGGCTGGAAATACGAAATCAGACAATGGTTCATCACTCCAGAGGTATGGATTATACCGATGTTTATTACCCATTCCAGCACTTTAAAGACCAAAGAACGACTTCAATTTGATAAAAAACTTACTGCTTATAAAATCAGTATAAACATAAGTAGGGAGATTCTTAAAAACCTTCATTTGGAACTAGGGGTAGGTTATCAGGGGCGATTGGGTAGCTCTCCAACGCTCAAATTACAATTTGGCAATTTACATTTTGGCGTTAAATATTATATATCAAAAGGAACATCGTTGCATAGCGACGTCTTACATAAATAAAGGGCATGAAATTACTTAAAGCAGGGATCGTATGTTTGTTGTTTTGGGTGCAACTTGTTTGCGCACAAAGCGAGGAGTTTGTGGTCTCTCCAGTACCTCCGCATGACACGTTATATCAACTAGAACGAGTGGCTGCAGTAACCGAATTTAGTTTTGCAGGCTTCGTAAAAACCAACTCAGGCAGCATAGTTGCCACAACAGTTACTTTGATCAACAAAGAGACTGCAGCTGAATACTCAACAACAACGACCAACTCGGATAATACTTTTACCATTACAGGTATTCCCCAAGGTAATTATATTTTAAAAGGAGTTCCTTCTTCTTATCCATATCTCACCACTTATTTCAGCAGCGCCAACTCTCCAACAAATGCCTATGTATTTGTTATAGATGGAAACATCAGAAATGTCCAGCTCTACTTATTGGAACAAGTAGTTACTCGAGCAAATGATAACAACACAAATGTATCTACAGACATCTTTCCCAATCCATTTGACCAAAGGCTTACGATCAACACTATTACTGGCAAGGAGATAAAAATCTTCAACTTAAACGGCAAATTATTGGCCGCAGCAAATACTGAAGGCCAAACCATAGATACCTCCCTGTGGACTAGTGGACTCTATCTGATTCAACTTGAAAATGGTAAAGTACTGAAATTCACAAAAGAATAAGCCCAAACACAAGCTTAGGCCCCTCTTACTTTTTTATAGATTTTAATGGCCAGCATAAGTATTAGTGCAAAACCCAATACGCCAAGTACCCCGTACAGCCAAGACAAGCTGTTTTGCAACTCTATTATGAATACTATAGCTACGAGAAATATAGTGGCTACCTCATTGATCAACCTAAGTTGATTGGAAGTATACTTAAATATATCTTTTTTGAACTGCTGAAAAATCAGGTGCGTCCAAATATGGTATACATACAAACCCACTACAAACGCAAGCTTCACCTGAAAGAAAGATTGATAAAACCAGTTGCCCGAGAATGCCAAGGTCAAGCCCAAACCTAAAGTGATAATTGCCGAAGGCCAAGTAATACCAAACCAAAGACGGCTTTGCATGATTTTGAATTGCTCACTCAAAATTGTTCTTTCGGCTTCGGTTTTATCTTGAGCTTCTCTATGGTAGATAAATAATCTATATATATAAAAAAGGCCCGCAAACCATGTAACGACGAAGATGATGTGCAGGGCCTTGATACTTAAGAGATGACTCATGCGTTACGAAACGAATTGTGCCTGAGAAATAATTTCCGGCAAGTTAATATCCGAGTGCGAGGTATCAAAAACACTTTTACCTTTTGAAATCAACAATACCTGCGGCGACTGATGCTCTACATTGAACTTCGCCTCAATGGCATTGGAAATATCCCTATGGCTTATCAAGTCCAAATAGTAGGGCTTTACGCTGGCTTCCGATTGTTCTGACCATACACGTTCTACACGATTAAGTGCAGATGCACTGATAGAACAGCGGGTACTATGTTTGAAGATCAAAACTGGCTTATTTTCAGACTCCTTCACGATTTGCTCAAGCTGGGCAACATCTTGCAACTCATTCCATTTCATATCCCAAAATTATTTTATTTTTTAACACGAGGAAATGTTTTTTTGTTCAGTTGTTACCAAATTCAGGGAAGTACCAAGTTTGAAAACCGCCAAACTAAAAAAATGAATTCGATGTTATAACATTAAATCGTATTTTTGCACTTCATGAAAGCAGAAAAAGCAAACACCAATATTCTTGATATTAAAGTATTAAAGGGGATCTATAAATTCGTCAAACCATACCAATTCACGTTTTATGTTTTGGTCATCCTCACCTCGGTGCTTTCCTTTGTGGCCGTATTAAGGCCCTTACTCATCAAATTGGTACTAGACAAATACTTGGAAAAGTCAAAATACGAAACCTTTGTTTGGGTTATGGGAGGCATGACTGCTTTAATCCTGTTACAAGCTTTATTTGAGTATGCACTCACCTACTACTCCAGTCTATTGGCTCAAAACGTTATTAAAGACATCAGGACCCAATTGTTTGCACATATTATGAAGTTTAGGCTCAAGTTCTTCGACAATACACCCGTTGGCCGCTTGATCACCCGTACAGTATCAGACTTAGAGAGTGTGGCAGATATTTTCAGTGAAGGACTTTTAGCCATAGCTGGTGATATTTTACAAATTGCGGTATTGCTGGGTGTTATGTTTTATATAGATTGGAAACTCACCCTAGTGAGCTTGTCCCTACTTCCTTTGCTTTTTTACAGTACCTATGTATTCAAAGAAAAAGTAAAAGTCTCCTTTTCAGAGGTAAGAGTAGCGGTGGCCAACTTAAATACTTTTGTACAAGAGCATATCACTGGAATGTCCATCGTACAGATTTTCAACGCTGAAAAACGAGAGCAAGCAAAGTTTGAGGAGATCAACCAAGCACATACTGATGCAAACAAAAGATCCATATTGTACTATTCGGTGTATTTCCCCATTGCAGAAGTAATTGCAACTGCCTGCATCGCCCTTGCGGTTTGGTATAGTGGCAGTGAAGTGCTCGACAAAGATTTGACATTGGGCACCATGTTGTTTTTCATCATGAGTATCAACATGTTTTTCAGACCCATTCGTATGCTAGCTGACCGTTTCAATACCTTACAGATGGGGATCGTGAGTGCAGACAGAGTGTTGAACCTTTTGTCTGATGATTCTGAATTGGTAGTAAGCGGTACAAAAGTTTTAGAGCCTCTAAAAGGCAAAGTAGAACTTAAAAATGTAGAGTTCGCCTATAATTTGGGAGAGCCGATCTTGAAGAATATTTCATTTAAAGTAGATACAGGGCAGACAGTGGCTTTTGTAGGTGCAACAGGCGCTGGAAAATCTTCCATTATCGGTTTGATCAATAGATTTTACGATGTACAATCTGGCCAAATCACCATTGACGATGTGAATTTGTATGACCTGAACCTAGACGCACTCAGAAAGCAAATAGGTGTAGTGCAACAAGATGTATTCTTATTCTCTAGCAGTATTTACGACAATATTACCTTAGGCGATACCAGTATTTCAAGAGAAAGAGTAATGGAGGTTGCTAGAATGGTGGGGGTTGACATTCTACTAGAAAGACTCCCTGGAGGTTTAGATTACAAAGTCATGGAACGAGGCAATACCCTCTCTGTAGGCCAACGACAACTGATCTCCTTTGTGAGAACGATGATCAACAATCCTAAAATCTTGATTTTGGACGAAGCTACTTCATCGGTGGATTCTGACACAGAGGAACTCATACAAAAAGCTATTGCGAAAATGATGCAAGGACGAACTTCCATCATCATTGCACACAGACTATCCACCATCAAAATGGCCGATCAAATCATTGTACTCGATAAGGGCGAAATAGTAGAGAAAGGTACCCACGATGAACTTTTGAATACAGGTAATTACTATGCCAAACTTCACGAAATGCAGTATAGCTCAGTAATTGTATAACCTTTACATAAACAACCCAAAAGATAAAGCCTCAAGTTTATAAACTTGAGGCTTTATCTTTTTAGACTTAGGAAAAAATCAGTGGAAGAGACATACTTACTTCTTGGGTTCGAAATCTAAGACTAACGAATTCATACAAAATCTTTTACCCGTAGGTGGAGGTCCATCATCAAAAATATGTCCCAAGTGACCATCGCAACGTCCGCAAGTTACCTCTATCCTATGCATACCATGTGAATGATCATCGATATAGAGAACACTTTTGTGTCTGAGTGCTTCATAAAAACTAGGCCAACCACAAGAGCTTGCAAATTTAGCGTCTGAGGTAAACAATGCATTGCCACATGCAGCACAGTAATAGGTACCCAGGCCCTCAAAGTCCCAATATTTACCTGTAAAAGCGCGCTCGGTTCCCTTCTTGCGCGAAATTTGATACACCTGTGCGGGCAAGATTCTTTTCCAAGTAGTATCCGACAATACCAGTTTTGAAGTATCGGTTCTGGAATAGTATGGATTTTGGTTTGTCACCGTATCCTTTACCACGGTAGTCTTTTGTGTCGCTGTACTTGCTTCTTTATTTGCTTGCGCCTGACAACTGTGAAGTGCCAAACCACAAATAACCATGAACCCTAATAGCTTTTTCATAATCTTCTTTGTTTTTAATAGCGATTGAATGAGTATTCTACAATCCACAAAAACTCTTCTTGTGATGTATTGTTACAAAATAAGGAAAAATGCGAAAGACGAATTGAAAGCCAGACGACAATTGTATCATTTTTGTAATCTTTATTTCAAAAACTTGGAGATGATTTCTCATTTACAATCGATTGCGTGAATAATAAGCCCTGATTCTATGGTATTTGGCCATTCATTGAATAGTTTTGAACAATTATTCTTTTAGGTTATTTAATTCCTCAAGATTAAAAAATGAAATCATCAAGTCCGCCAATTAACGTGCGCAGGACTTTAAAGATATTAATGTATTTTTTATGTAGGTTTAATAAAGGCATGGGGGATTTCCTCATGCCTTTTTTTGAAAATAACACTATTCAGTAGCTTGTCCTTCGTAGTCAAGCATGAAGTCAATGGTAAGTTCAACAATTTCTTTGTGATCGTTTAACCCCCAATACGAGGGATAGTAACCATCTCCCCAACCAGAGGCAAACATAATGATATTAGCTTCTGATGTTTTGTTTGGATGGTGATTATTCCAGTCTCCCAAATCTCTGGAATATTGATGGCTCGAAGAATATTGGTCAAACTCTTCAGCCAATACATCATCATAATAGTTAAGGTCTGGATTCTTTGCATAGAACTCATCTATGATGCGGAGATATTCTTCGTTGGTCTGAACGTCAAGAAAACAACCCAATCCTGCCTCCACAGTGAATCCAAAATATTCTTCGTCATCCATATCATATACATCTGCGGGATTCAGATCTTCTGTAATGGCCAAAATCCATTTAGTAGCCTTCTCTGGTTTTATTTTGAG
Organism: uncultured Cytophagales bacterium; assembly: GCA_945957555.1. Classification (GTDB taxonomy): domain Bacteria; phylum Bacteroidota; class Bacteroidia; order Cytophagales; family UBA9547; genus CAMFLX01. The sequence continues at coordinate 1,696 of CAMFLX010000020.1, read as the reverse complement.
TTGTGCAAAAGCAATCCGATAGTGATCTTCTTCCATCTCTCTCGCAAATAGATTCACGGGATACTTCCCTGGCTCCACCGACCTTACGAAGGGCCTTTGGCTATGCGTGTAAAAAGGATCGCTAGCAATGATCCTTCCAGAAGGAAGCAACAAGTCACCTACATGTACTTTTTTAAGACTATGGTGCGAGAGAGCCCCATTAAGATTATAAGAGATTTCTATTTTCTCTAATTCTTCGATTGGATTTTTGGTTTTGAGGAAGTCTAAGAGTCCCATAATACAATAGTGTTTAGCGTTTATAGAATTCAATTTACATTTATCCTGACAAAGAATCAAGGGTTGTATTTTAAAATTTGCCGCCTTTGTTTCAAGTATAGCCTGAAGCACTTTTAAACCTTAAACTAATCCCTTATTTTTGGAAAAATTTGGAATTATGATCGTCGTTACGGGTGCTGCAGGTTTTATAGGAAGTTGTGTGATTGGCAAGCTCAATAGGGAACACTTTAATTATATCATAGCTGTAGACAAGTTTGACAACCCTGAGAAGATGAAAAATCTCGAAGGCAAGAAAATTCAAGAATACGTAGATCGTGACTCATTTTTTCCTTGGCTTGAGAAAAACCAAGCACTAGTTGAATTCATCATTCATATCGGTGCCCGCACCGACACCACGGAATTCAATACTGAAATCTTTGATGCACTCAATCTCAACTATACTAAAGACATTTGGAAAGCATGTGTGAATTATCAAATCCCATTAGTTTACGCTTCTTCAGCAGCGACCTATGGTTTGGGAGAAAACGGCTATGACGACAACGAAGCTACAATCCCTCAATTAAAACCTCTGAATCCTTACGGTGATAGTAAAAACGATTTTGACAAATGGGCTTTGCAGCAAGAACAAAAGCCATTTTTCTGGGCAGGGTTGAAATTCTTCAACGTATATGGGCCAAACGAATACCACAAAGGTAGAATGGCCTCAGTAATTTTTCACGCTCATAAACAGATCAAAGAAAAAGGGGAAATGAAATTGTTCCGTTCGCACAACCCCAACTATACCGATGGAGGGCAAATGCGTGATTTTGTATATGTAAAGGATGTAGTGGAAGTGATTTCATTCTTAATCCACCACCGCCAAAATTCTGGTATTTACAACCTAGGTTCTGGACACGCCAGAACATTTCTGGATCTCACCAAAAACACATTTAAAAACATCGGTACTGAAGAGCAAATCAGTTTCATAGATACCCCCATCGACATTCGTGATAAGTACCAATATTTCACTGAGGCTAAGATGAACAAGTTGAGAGGAATCGGATATTTTAGGCCATTTTATACACTAGAGGAAGGCATAGAGGATTATGTAAAGGGATACCTGCTTACGGGCAAGTATTATTAAAAGAAAAATTGATTACATAATCTGGAAACAACAAATCGCAAAGAACAATACTGCTACTCCGACATCAACCAATAAAGCGAGCATTACATTTTGTTTTTTCATCTTGTTTAAATTTATATTTCAATTTGCAATAAGATTATGTGTAGATATTGAATCAAATCTGTAGCAATTCTGAAATCGTTAGTTTTTAAATAAAAAAGAGAGCACCCTTAGATTATTTCTAAAGGTGCTCTCTTTTTTAGACCCAGATTAAGCATTAGACTTTGTAGCGAGACGAAATGATAGGAAAAAGTCATG
>CAMFLX010000019.1 GCA_945957555.1 uncultured Cytophagales bacterium | reverse complement strand
GTATGGCCTTCTTGTTTTTGGTGGTGAAGGTTTCTGGGGATGCTTTTCTCTGCTGTGAAAAGATACTTAAAAAGCATATTAAGTTGAACAGTATGAACCTCTTGTGCGACACGTAATAAAAGTTATAATCTATAAAAATAAATTATAAATATTGAAAAACCAAACTTATGGTATATTCATATACTTGTGTATCTGTAACGAAATATTCCACTTAGGGTTTTGCTTGATGTATTCAATGATCTCAGGAAGCATCACGCTCGATTTTCCCCATTCGGGTTGTAGGTATAACTTACAGTTAGCTTTTACTAGAGAAGCATATTTTTCAGCAAAGGTGAAGTCGGATTTGTTGTAGATGATAATTTTGAGTTCGTCGGCAATGGCAATGGCTTCAGGAGTTGGTTCTTTAAATTTTTTAGGAGAGAGGCAGAACCAGTCCCAGCTTCCAGTGGGTAGGTAAGCGCCTGATGTTTCTATATGGGTTCTAAGCTGATTGGTTTTCAGATATTGAGTAAGTGGGTATAAATTGTGCTGTAGTGGCTCGCCTCCTGTTATTACAACAATTTTGGACGCTAAGGGTAGTATTGGGTTTGTAATTTGTTCTAGCGTACGTTTTGGATGCAGATTGATATCCCAACTTTCCTTTACGTCACACCAGTGGCATCCAACGTCACACCCTGCAAGTCTAAGGAAGTAAGTAGCTTCTCCTTGGAAGTACCCTTCGCCTTGTATTGTGTAGAAGGCTTCCATTACAGGATATGTCACGTTAGTTTCTATGTTGTATGCTTTTTGAAATGTTGAAAATGAAAAAACCTTGCAAAAGCAAGGTCTTAAAAGAAGGGAGGAAGATGGGGCTCGAACCCACGACCTTCGGTACCACAAACCGACATTCTAACCAACTGAACTACATCCTCCGTCTGAATTGGATTGCAAATATAGTATAAGTTTTTAGCGATTCAAACAAAATGACATTTTTTTTAAAATTTTCCTTCTTCTATTTGTTTGGCTTTGTCAAACATTTTTAAGCCCCTATTGTAGATTTCATCGGACTCATTAAATATGGGATAGAAACCATCATTTTTCCAGATGCCACGTGCGATAAATGCTTTAAGATTGTTTTTGATTGTCTTTTCAGATTTTTCAAATTGCTTTTTATCGAATTTGAGGCCTGATTTTTCTGCCAATTTGATCATATCATCCAAGATTTTCTTAGTGATTTCGAAATTAAGCTTATAGGTGGTATATCCCATGGCCTCTAATGTAGCCTTGTTGTTTGTGGAATAATCCAATGCAAACTCTCTGATTATACTTTTGTTGTATAGTTCTGCTAAATATGTAGAGTTTTCTGTAGTATATCTAGGAACAAATTCGTCAGGCATGATTCCTCCTCCTCCATACACAGTTCTGCCTTTTGAGGTTTTGAATTCTAATTTCTTGTCTAATTTGATGCTATCTTTATTAAAGAATTCTCCGTGTTTATACCTGTTGAGGATATCAAGGTCATAGTCTTCTGCAGATGTGTATGGCTTTTGTATGCTTCTACCACTTGGAGTATAGTATCTTGAAATTGTTACACGAAGTTCGCCACCAGTTTCAAGAGGTATAGGTCTTTGCACAAGCCCTTTACCAAAAGATCTACGGCCAACGATAATTCCCCTGTCATTATCTTGAATCGCACCAGATACAATTTCCGAAGCAGAGGCACTACCTTCGTTGATCAATACTACGACAGCGCCACTCTCGAAAATGCCAGGCATGTCTGCAAGGTACGTATAGTCGTAATCAGTGCCTTTGCCGTCAGTATAAACTATTTTTTTGTTGTCGCTGATGAGTTCATCTACAATATATTTTGCCCTGTCAAGATATCCCCCTGGATTGTCTCTCAAATCGATCATAAGTTTGGTCATCCCTTTCTGTTTAAGGGTTGTCAAAGCATTTTTAAATTCAAAATAGGTGTTTTGCGCGAATCGACTGACTTTAATATAGCCTGTGGTTGCATCAATCATGTACGACACATCTACAGAGTAAGTGGGTATTTTGTCTCTAGTAATGGTAAAGTCAATTGGCTTTGCCGAATGGTTCCTTTTGATGCCTAGTTTTACTTTAGTACCCTTTTTCCCACGTAGTTTACTAAAGACATATTGTGTAGTAAGCATACTTCCTGTTGATGATGTGTCATTTATTCTAATAATTTTGTCACCACTTTTCAATCCCGCAGCCTCTGAAGGCCCGCCACTAATTGGTGTAACAACGTAAAGTGTATCTTTTATGATTTGAAATTCAATTCCAATTCCTTCAAAGTCGCCTTCTAGTTGTGCTTGCGCAATAGAAAGATCTTTGGCTTTTATATAAACAGTATGAGGGTCAAGGTTTTCTAGCATCTTATCAATGGCGTTATCAACAAGTAAATCGGTATTTACAGTGTCAACGTATTCTTTGTCCACCAAATTAAGTACTTCTTTCATCTTTAAGAGACTTTTGCTGGTGTCATTGGTCGTACTTCCGGTGCTAAAGAATTTAGCTCCTGTAATGATACCTACTACTAATGCAATACCAAGAAACAGTGGTAGTTTTATGTTGAAGGACGAGTTTTTGTATTCTTTTTGATCGTTCATTTTTTAAAATTGTAAAAATCAAATATAAGTAATTTGGAATGAATTTTGGACAGTAGACGATTTATAATTAAGGAATTATATGGTCTTTACCAAGCTAGAACTGATTTCTTTAATGGTTAGTTCAATAGCCTTTGCATCATAATGGCAATCCCTATACAGTTCTGATGGCTCCCCATGCTCAATGAATTCATCAGGGATTCCTAGGCGCTTTATGTGTGCCTGATAATTGTTGTCTACCATAAACTCTGTTATCGCAGAGCCGAAGCCTCCCTGTAGGCAACCATCTTCTACAGTGATTATGCGAGAGAATTTTTTGAAGATTTTATGTAGTAAAGGCTCATCAAGCGGTTTTGCATACCTCATGTCGTAGTGGGCAGGGGTGAAACCGTCAATTTTAATATTCTTGATAGCTTCTTGAGCAAAATTGCCAACAGTTCCTATAGTCAATATAGCAATGTCTTCTCCTTCTGAAACAAGTCTTCCCTTTCCAACTTCTTGGAGGACCAAAGGGGTTCTCCAGTTGGGCATAACTCCATTGCCTCTTGGGTATCTAATACAGTATGGGCCATTGTAAGTAGATGCGGTAAACATCATATTTCGCAACTCTTCTTCATTCATAGGAGCCGCAACCACCATATTGGGTATACACCTCATGTAGGCAATATCAAAAGCACCATGATGGGTTGGTCCGTCAGCACCCGCGATACCCGCTCTGTCTAAACAAAAAACAACGGGGAGGTTTTGTAGCGCCACATCGTGAACTACTTGGTCATAAGCCCTTTGCATGAATGATGAATAGATGTTGCAGAACGGCTTTAGCCCTTGTGTTGCCAAACCTGCGGATAAAGTCACAGCATGTTGTTCTGCAATACCTACATCTATAGCGCGTTCAGGCATCACTTTCATCATAATATTGAGTGATGAGCCAGAAGGCATAGCAGGGGTGATACCCCATATCTTTTCGTTTTTTTCGGCCAATTCTACGAGGGTATTTCCAAACACATCTTGGTATCTTGGCGGTTGAGGCTGATCAAAAGTTTTTTTCTTGATTTCCCCGGTGATTTTGTCGAAGATACCCGGCGAATGCCATTTTACTTGATCTTTTTCGGCGGGACCATAGCCTTTACCTTTTACCGTTACGCAATGAAGGAGCTTGGGGCCTTTAATATGTTTCAGATCCTCTAGAATGTTTACCAGATGGTCTATGTCGTGGCCGTCTACAGGTCCAAAATATCTTATATTAAGACTTTCAAACAGATTACTTTGTTTTAGTACAGTTCCTTTGACACCATTTTCTAACTGTGTGGCAAAATCTTTGACATTGATACCCATTTGCTTGAGTTTTACAAGCATCTTCCATGTTTTGTTCCGTAATCTATTATATGTTTTGGAAGTGGTAATATCTACTAAATAGTCTTTTAACGCCCCTACATTAGGGTCGATAGCCATGCAGTTATCATTGAGAATGATCAGTACGTTAGAATCTGCTACACCAGCATGATTAAGGGCCTCGAAGGCCATACCTGCTGTCATAGAGCCATCCCCAATAACAGCAATATGTTGTTTGTCAAAATCTTTTTTGTAGTGTGAAGCCATGGCCATGCCTAAGGCTGCGGAGATGGATGTCGATGAATGTCCAACACCAAAAGTATCGTACTCACTTTCTGAACGTTTTGGGAAACCTGACAATCCTCCGTAAACTCGATTGGTATGGAAATCGTCCCTTCGTCCTGTAAGTATTTTGTGGCCGTACGCCTGATGGCCTACGTCCCAAACCAGTTGGTCTGTAGGAGTATTAAACACGTAGTGAAGTGCGACACTAAGTTCTACCACTCCTAAGCTTGCAGCGAAATGGCCCCCATGTACCGAAACAGTATCTATGATGAACTGTCTAAGTTCCTGACAAACTTGCAAGAGTTTTTCTCGGTCAAGTTTTCTTAAATCTTCTGGGGTATTTATAGCGGCAAGAAGTTCACCTGGTTTGATCATCCAATACGTGCTTTAAAATGGCTTAAACTAATAACTTAAACAAATGTTTTACGGCAATATGCAAAGTACTTAAATTTATACCATAAACGAAAGTTTTTTTTACTTTAGTCTCCCCTGTATCGGTTTAATTTAAATTGTATTTTGTTATTGATTTTTAATGAATATGTAGCTTTTTAGGAGTCTTTGACACAATCATTGTGTTTTAAGAAGAATAAATAGAGTCATGAATGTTAAAGATTCCGACTCTATTAGTACTTTTATAAAAAACCAATAATATCATCTGTAATTCGTTAATATGAATTTAACTCGCAAACTTATCCACATCATTGCCCAACATTTTGACTGGAAGTATGCTGATGCGGATCAATTCCTTTCAGATCATTTCTTTCCTGATGCTAAAACTTGGCAACAATACCTCAAAACATTTTTACTTGTAATGGGTGTGGGCTTTGGAGTGCTAGGGGTAGTCTACTTCTTTGCTTATAACTGGAACGACATCCATAAATTTGCAAAGATTAGCCTCGTCGCTAGTTTGATCTTGGTACTTATTGTGCTTTGGTTTTTATTTAAGACTAAGGAACTTATCAGTAATGTATTAATTACAGCAGCCTGTGTGATGGTTGGTGTGCTCTTTGCAGTATTTGGACAGATCTACCAAACTGGGGCCAACGCCTTCGACTTTTTCATGGCTTGGGCTTTGTTTACAACGATTTGGGTCATCGTCACCGACTTTGCACCTCTTTGGCTGATCTATAGTGCATTGCTCAATGCCACCTATATATTGTATATGGATCAGGTAGTTGGCCATAAAAGCAATCTAGAAACATGGTGGATTTGGGCACTGCTGAACTTGATCCTTTTCGGGATTTTAAAAACGCTACAAATACTACAGCTACTCAAAGGCTTTGCACGCTGGCTAGAGTGGATATTGGGTCTGCTTATTTTAACTTTGACCACGCTAGGTTTGTGTGTTTCCATAGTTGACAATAGAGAGCAGGACAATTGGCTTGGGTTCTACGCCCTTTTATGTGTTACGGTATATGCACTTGGCATTTGGTACGGAATCTTGAAAAGAGAGCTCTTTTATTTGGGAGCCATCCCCTTTAGTATCCTTATGGTATTGGACTCCCTTGTCATCAAAGCTTTCGACGACCACTTCGATGCTGGCATCTTTTTGATCCTGAGTATCGTCACATTAGCAGGCACGACTATTCTGATCCGTACACTTATTGTTACTCAAAAAAAATGGTCACATGAAAACGTATAACAGTCTCAGCGAAATCCTTGAGTTGGTTAGCCCTCATCAATCGCTCCCAGAAACAACTATTGCCACAAAAGTGCATGAAGATCGTTCGAGATTTATGAATATCACACTGAGGGTCTTGACATTCTTGGGGGGCTTTCTTGCGGTATTGTTCTTTGCAGGTTTCTTGGCACTTATACATGCCCATGACACTGAAGGCCTATTGTTCTTTTTTGCGGTTCTATTTATTGCTGGAACATTATTCTTCCACCATATAAATGCAAACCCACTTATGGACACCGCTCTGGTAAGTTTTTATGCGGCAGGCTTTGTAATGTTGGCTATGGGGCTAGACATAGTCCATACCTCCGACAATGGTATCGCCATTATAGGGGCCACAGTCGCTTGTATTTCTTTTTTTGTGACCAGAAACAATTTCATCAATCTCTGTTCGGTTCTTATCATCAATGCCGCAGTAGCATTTTTGATCATTGACAATCGGTGGCACGATGTGGATAACCTTGAGCCTGGCCAGAACCTAAGTTTCATTGCAATGATCTCGGCTTGGCTCTTGTTTTTAATGCTCTTACATTACGCAATTTCATTTTATGAAGCATATTTGCTTACGAAGTTCAATAAGTTAGGCTATTTGTATGAACCCTTGCGTACAAGTCTTGTTCTTTCTATTGTGTATATACTCACCAAGTTTCGCTTTAAGTTTGAACGTGAATTGATTTCAGAAAACTACCTAATGATAAGTTTACTCGCCATTACCATGGTCGTCCTAAGTCAAGTACGAATTTTAATAAAATGGAAAACAGAGCAATCCATTAAGAAAATACTGATAGGCTTATTACCTGTCATTTTATTGATACCTGCAGCTTATTCCCCTTATGCAATAGTTGCGTTTTATGTGTTGATGGTCAGTGCTTATACACGGCACTACACAGGTATGGTTATTGGTATCGTCTGTTTTTTATATGCCTTGGGGCAATATTACTATGACCTACAATTCACCTTGCTATGGAAGTCCATTTCTATGATGATCGCTTCCTTCGTATTTCTTTTGGCGTATTACTTCTTACATAAAAACACTCAAGATGCTTAAATTCAAACCTCTTTTCATCGTACTTAACTTAGGTTTGGTTTTGGGTTACTTTACTTGGGCCACTTTTAGCAAGGAAAATATCCTTCATCAGGGTAAAACTTTATATTTGCCACTAGCTCCTGTAGACCCCCGCAGCCTCATGCAAGGCGACTACATGCGTTTACGTTACAGTATTTCCGACACCATTAGTCAGGTTTATGGCTATAACGACAGCATTAAACTCCCCAAGAGGGGCTACCTACAGCTTGCCATAGACCAAAGGGGCGTTGCCGAATTTGATAGCGTTCTCACTATGGCAAAACAAGTAGGTCCTAATATGGCCCTAGTCAACTATACAGCGCCCAGCTTATGGAATGTAAACATAGGAGCAGAGTCTTATTTCTTTCAAGAAGGCCAGGCCTCCCTTTTTGACAGTGCGTGCTATGGGGTCTTAAAAATAGATGGACACGGACATAGTGTTCTTGTTGGATTGGCGGATAGACATCTTAGGGTAATCAAACCAAAACCTTGACAAAGTATATTATTGACTAACCAGAAATCGGATTTTTTCTTATCCTGAGAGCTTACACCTTAATTGGTTTGGGCTTTTTGTGCTTATCTAAAAGGTAAAAATCTGAATTCATAAATAAATTGACCACCTATAACTTTATGAATATCGGATGGAATTAACATGTTGTTCATCAACAATATCTTAAGATTTTAAAGGATTAAATATTATAAAATCGTGCATATCTCATTACATTTATATTCTCAATCTTTTACCGCTTTTTATTGTCTTTTAGAAAGAAAATAAACACCATAGGCAACCTCTGTGCTCAAACGAGAGACATTGTAAGTGAAAGGATACAAAGCAATATATATTATAACTTACATGGGAAAGAGGGTCAAAGCGTCGGGGTTGAATTTTCCTTCAGCACATTCACCAAAGAAAAAAGAAAAGATTACACTGTGGATTATGATCATGGCTTCTTTTGGTTGGATGTCAATATTTATATGGTGGTTTTGGGGTGTACAACACATGGCCAATCCATGGCTTTATTACCCACTTACTGCAGCTCTTATACTTAAGTTGATGCGAATGGCTTATGAGTGGTATAACTATATGGACATAAGTGTACCCGAAAAGCCAAAGACAACGCCGAATCTCACAGTGGACATGTTGACGACAGCTTGCCCAGGAGAGCCCCATAGTATGATCATCAGGACTCTAAGGAAGATGGTAGCGGTGCGATATCCACATACTACCTATCTCTGCGATGAGGGCAACGATCCTGTGCTTAAGAAAGTTTGTGATGAGTTAGGTGTGGTCCATGTTACAAGAATAGAAAAGAAACATGCCAAGGCGGGTAATATTAACAATGCATTGAAAAGGGCCACTGGAGATTTATGTATTATTATGGATCCCGACCATGAACCTGTACCAGAGTTTATAGATAGGGTTCTCCCTTACTTTGAAGATCCCAAAGTTGGCTACGTACAGTGTGCCCAAGGCTACTATAACCAAAGAGAAAGTTTTGTGGCAAGGGCCGCCGCCGAACAAACGTATCACTTTTATGGGCCTATGATGATGTGTATGAACAGTTATGGCACACCACAGGCTATAGGGGCCAACTGTACCTTCAGAAGAGAGGCTCTTGATGAAATTGGCGGACATGCTTCGGGCCTTACTGAGGACATGCACACTTCTATGCGCTTACAAGCCAAGGGCTGGAAGTGCCTTTATATTCCTGAGATGTTGAGTAAGGGTTTGGTGCCTGCGGATATTTCAGCATGGTACAAACAACAGATCAAATGGGGCCGAGGCACGTTTGAATTGTTCTTGGAGGTGTTGCCTTCTTTATTGTTGAACATGACATGGAGGCAACGCTTTCACCATCTCATGTCTCCCGTGTATTACTTATCGGGTGTGGTGAATTTGATCAATATCTTGATTCCAATTTTGGCACTATTTTCTGGAGAGTTCCCATGGAAGGTACATATTGAAACATTTGCACTGTTTTACCTTCCTCTACTGGTCATGACCATGCTTATTCGCCAATATTCGCAACGTTGGCTCATGGAAGAAACGGAACGGGGCTTTCATATCCGAGGAGGGCTGCTGCAGCTTGGTACTTGGTGGGTATATGTGGTTAGTTTGGTCTATAGTATTGCCAGGGTAAAAGTCCCGTACATTCCTACCCCAAAAGAAGGCGAAGTGAAAAACAATTGGAAAGTTGTATCCCCCAATCTAGTAGCTGCTGGAATTTCTATAATGGCGGTTGCTTACGGGCTCAGCTACGACTACAACCCATACAGTATATTCATGGCAATGTTTGCCTTGATCAATGCAAGCTTTCTTACTTACTTCTCGCTCATTGTCCAACAAAAACTCATGTTGGATATCAAAGTGTCGATTTATAAGTTCACGGGTATCCAATCTAGCTATATTTGGTACGTACGATTCTGGAAACTTCGTCATGCCTTTTATTTTGGATTGAGGAAATCCGCACTGTTTATCTCTCTTATATTTATATGTACACTTTTGGGCTACAATTTCAAATCAGATCTTATTCCTTTTCATGCAAATGCAATGGAAAGCGAGAAGGCATTTGGTGGATTCTACAAGGGTCTTTACCTTCCACAGAACGACACCAGTATCTCTTGGCAAGCTATAGACGCTTGGCAACAGGAATCTAACTCGGAAGTCAATATTGTTTCGTTTTACCAAGCATGGGGCCCAGAAAGCATTAGTAATTTTCCCGATAGTGTGCTTAATAAACTCATCATTGAGAAAGGCATAGTGCCTATGATCACTTGGGAGCCATGGACGAGCACTTTCCCCGAATTCAAAAATGACACGATATTGGGTAAAGACAGAATGATGCTTTATCATATTATCATCGGTACTTTTGATAGCTATCTTGAGGCTTATTGTCAAAAAATAAAGAGTCTAAAAGGGCCAGTGTTTCTTCGATTTGCGCATGAACCTGACAACCCTCAATACCCATGGTCTGTGTCGGGATGGAATACCGCAGAGGAATTTAGAGGTGCGCACCGCTATGTCGTAAACTTCTTTTCAAGCAGGGGTGTGAGTAACGTGGCATGGGTTTGGAACCCTTGGGATGCTGCCAACGTTGACGCCTACTACCCTGGTGACGATTTTGTGGATTGGATAGGAATTACGGGATTGAACTATGGCACTGCCGCCAAAGATGCTAAGTGGAGGTCGATTAGTGATATCTACAATCCATTCCGCACTAAAATATTGAAATACAACAAGCCTGTAATGTTTTCAGAGTTTGGTTCCACTGCCTATGGTGGTGATCAGGCCAATTGGCTTAAGGACGCTCTGGAAAAGATCAAAGGTCAATATCCTGAAATAAAATCAGCAACATACTTCTACAGCGATAAGGATAAAAACTGGGCTACCGCATGGAGACCAAGTCTTAAAAGCAAATTCATCGACTGGACATTCCAAAATCCTAAAAGTAGCTTTGGGCTTGTGGCTCAATATTATAAGGACAAACCGTTTAACAGGACGGAATCCTTTTCGGACGAAATTACCGTTCTTGACCAAGCATCTGTTTGCAATGCCATCAGAAGCACCTCTGAAGGAGTTCAGCTACTGTACAAAAGCAAACCCTTCTATATCAAAGGTATTGCATACAACACTGGCCACGATTGGCAAGACGGGAACATTCCTTTGACCAAAAACTACTTGAAACATGATTTTGAGCGCATCAAAAGAATGGGTGCGAATACGATTCGTAGGTATAGCAGCAGTATTTATGACCAGAACATTTTAGATGCTGCCAATCACAATAACCTTAAAGTGATTTATGGTTTTTGGTTTGATCCTAAGGTGGATTACTTTAAAGACAGTGCTCAGGTTGATATCTATATCAAAGAAATTGTAGATAAAGTGCAAGAGTTCAAGGGGGATACGGCCATACTTGCTTGGAGCTTGGGCAATGAGACTTGGGGACTTTTGAAGCACAAGTATGGTCAGCCTTATTTGTCAAAAGTAAGGAAGCACTATATTCTGTTCTTAGAAAAGGCAGCAAGGGCGATTAGAGCGATAGATACGCAACACCCGATCATGGGTGCCATGGAGCATACGAAAGAGCTTCCTTTGGAACTTGAACAACTTCATACTTACGCTCCCTCTGTGGACATCGCAGGTATCAACTCTTACTATATAGAGAACATTAGGATTCTAGATTCTTTGGCTACTATTTATTATCCCAACAAGCCTTATTTGGTTTCAGAATTCGGTCCTAAGGGGTATTGGAATCCTTATTTATCCAAACTCAAAAACGATTCGATACTTATAGAGGAGTCCGACAAAGACAAGGCTCTGTACTATGTGCAGCAATGGAGAAGTTTTATAGCTCCACACCAAAACCATAATATCGGGGGCGTGGCTTTTTGCTGGCATGACCGATTTGAAGGTACTGCTACTTGGTTCGGGATCTCAGATTATAATGGAAGACTCAAGCCTCTTTACTATTATTTAAAGGAGGCTTGGACGGGAGAAGTTCCTATCATCAAAACGCCAGTATTTAACATAGAGTGGGAGGCTGATTCTATCAGACCAGGTATGTATGCCGCCTTCAAAGTAAAACTTTTAGAGAAGCCCAAAGAAGTATACACTTACGAATGGTCACTCAGGAAAGCAACGGATTATATGACCGCCTACCCTGGTTACATTAGGGTATTTAATGAAGGCAAAAGAATTTTTATGAAGATTCCAGAAAGACCGGGGCTGTATAGGCTCTACCTGCATGTGTCTGACAACGAAGGCAATGTTTCTAGTATTTCCCATGATTTATCGGTCAATTACAACAAGAAAAAATAATAAAAAAAGTATCACTCATGAAGTTATTCAACAACACTCAAAGGCTCCTATTTCCCAAGGAAGGGACTAGGAGCAACAATCTAGATTTTATACGTTTTGCATTAGCAGTATCGGTAATGTTTTGCCACTGCTTTATTATGTTTTATGGTACGGAAGAATCTGTTGAGCCTTTATTTGTAGCCTCTCATGGGCAAACAAGTATTGGTACACTTGCAGTAAACTTCTTTTTTATCATCAGTGGTTATTTGATCTTACAAAGCTGGAACAAGAGCGACAATATTTGGGATTTTCTCAAGAAAAGGATTATGAGGATCTATCCTGCATTTATCATTGCATCAGTCTTGTGTGTTTTCTTATTCGCGCCCCTAGGCACTGTAGATTGGTTCATGCCTTTCGGTTATTGGTCGCTATTTTATAGCAACATCAATTTTGGCTGGTTGCTTAAAGACATGGCATTGCTACAAACTCCTGCAGTTCCTTGGACTCTGAAATATGTGCCGATACCCGAAACCATCAATGCATCTCTATGGACTATTAAATATGAGTTTTTGTGTTATTTAGTGATACCCCTCTTTGCATTCATTGGCATGTACAGCAAAAAATACATTATGCCAATATTGCTCGTGGTAGTTATGGTTTTGTTTATTGTCCAAGATGACTGGAAAGTTTATTATTTCAATTGGGAAGAATTTCCAGTTATTGGCAAGCCGGATTTTATGCCACGCTTTCTTACTTATTTCTTCTCGGGAATGTGTTTTTATACCTACAAAGATTCCATACCAAGGTCTAAAATCTTGTTTATAGTTTCATTGATAGCAATGTCCCTAGGGCTATTCGCGTTTAAGGGACTTAACTATGTGCAACCTATATTTGGTGCTTATGCACTATTCTATTTGGCATTTACACAAACAATCTCTTTTAAGAATTTCTCTAAGGCCGGCGATTTCTCTTATGGGATCTATGTATATGCTTGGCCTGTGCAGCAACTAGTTATTGTCTTTTTTGAGAAGTACCTGAATGTGAGCTTGTTTTTTATGTTGTCGATGATGTTTACCTTGCCTTTAGCATGGTTGAGCTGGCACTATATCGAAAAACCTTTCTTGAACTTTAAGAAAAAGAAAAGAGTCACTATTGAAGAACCTCGAAATGAAATTAAGAGGACTAAAATTCTCACATTGCATCTGAATTAAATAATGAGACAATATTCTTTATCACAGTGGATTGGCATGTTGTGTATGGTAGTTCTCTGGCAAAATTTACAAGCCAGAGACACCTTGCCCGACAGTACAACCCACTTTAAAAGTATTTTATGGGGAGTGCCTAAAAAACTGGGTTTGCAGACAATATCACCATTGAACAAGAAACTGGGCTTGGAAAACATCACAGTATCTGGCACTGTAGATTTCATATCTTTCTACAGAGACTTGCCTAGTGGCTATACAGGGCTTTCGACTCCAAAGAAAAACTTGGAGTTCACACCTTATGCGGCGGCTAGTAACTTCAATGGGAACTTCTACCGACAACCTTTACTTAATTTGGTTATAGGGGGTAGTCCTAGTAAGAATACCTCTTTTGCCATAGAGTACGCCATGTCGCAGTTCTATACAGGACATGGAGGTGATACTTCTCGTAAGCTGAGTGTACAAAATATGCTGCAACTGCATGGCAATGTGTTTACTAGATATGGTAGTTTTCAATTGACAGCAGGTGGCGGAGCTTTAAACTATTCATTGTCACCGCTCACGGTTTTCAACAAAGACTTCAGGGAGCCCATGTTTGAAAAACTGCCCTGGGATTGGTACTCTAAATCATTTGAAAAATATACGGATCAATATAATACATCCAGTACATCTACACCTCCATACATTACCAATACGGCTACGCAAGGGTTCATATTAGAAGGTAAAGATCTGCCCAACAAGTTTGGCTTTTCCGCATTCTATGGTAGAAGCAATTTCTCTTTAGCACCAGATCGCTCCAACCTCAACTATCCCTCTCAGCTATTGGCAGGGAAGATTTATAGGGGTGATGACAGTACGGGAAAAATAGCTTTCAACGGCTATGATCAGTTTGGCTATGTGGATAATGTTGGAGATGAGAAAGATCTCAAACAGATTGCCACTGCCGAGTTTAAGTATGTGAACAAAAGGATGAGGATCCATGCTGAATTGGGAGCAGGAAGAGTTGTGAATCCGAGTAGTAAAGGGAAATATGGCGAAGCCGTCAGCATCAACTATACATTGTATAATCCCAAAATCCAACTCCCCATTCAAGTGCAGCTTTACAGTCTAGACAAAAATGTAGCTGCTATGGAAAGTGCTTATCTCAATGCGAACCCCACGGTAAGTCAAGGTGGTTACGGTACTGAGGCCAAGTATAACAATGCCTTGTACCCATCCTATTTACAAGAAGTAACCATGCTCGTGAACAATAGGCAGGGCGGTTACTTCAAGATCGACAAAATCTTAAAAAACTGTAGGTTTGAATTGGGTAACGCAATCTCTCAGGAGAAAGAAAACCTTTCTCATACGGTTTCGTTCCAGCACATGGCCAATGCTTTTAGTCGATCTAGGTTTCAACCATGGATTCAAAACACTGGACCCTATAGCCTGATCAACAACCGCTACAGAAGATCTTTTGAGACCATTGCCGTTACGGATTCGGGCAACTATAGGAAGTTTTACAATGCAGCGGACTTTTCTGCGAAATTCAAGACCAAACTCTTTAAAAAGAATCTAATCATCAGTAACTATATATACTGTGGTACTGTAAGCAAAGACTTTTCTGTGATTCCATTGATGAATAGTACCTCTTTCATACATACTATATATGAAGAGCTTTCGGGGTATTATCAAATCCATGAGAAACTCACTTTGTTAGCTTTTTATAGTCTTCAAAAAACAAAAGCAAATGAGGCCACTCAACACGCTACCGATACACAAAAGACGCTTGACCAGAAAGGTACGGGCTATGGACTTGGCTTGGATTATGATTTCGCCCCCAATGCGGGAATCTTCCTGAGGCATCGCTGGATGCAACATAAAGACAAAAGCTTCATCCTAGATCAGTTTAAAGGGCAAGAAACAGTAGTAGAACTTAAAATATTTTTCTAAACATAATGAAAATCAAAATCAAAATAACACTTATCATCTTATGTCTACAGATGATCGGCTCTGCACAGATCATCTCGTTTACAGGCTACGGCAGGGCCCGAATTATGAATGAAAGCCTTAAGGGGAATGTAGTCAAAGGAGACACCGCCGTGCCCAAGAGAGGAACCGATGGAGACATGGTCTTTGATCTTGGCATCCATCTTCAGCCTTATGAATATCTACGTGGCAAGGCATTGATCCGCCTCAGAAATAAATTTGGTGTCTTCTTTGGTCAGGGAGCTGCGGTAGAGTTTCGCCAAATCTTGATAGAGGGGCTCATTAGTAAAAAAATAAAATACGCGCTAGGCGATATAGATATTAATGGTACGCCCTATACTGTTTTCAACAATAGCGACAGCTCTAGCTATGAAGCTGAGATCTTCAAAACTAGGAGGGACATAACACATTACGAAAACTTCAACTTCGGAAACCAATGGAGGGTGCAGGGAGCCAAAGCCAATGCAACCATGCTTTTTAATAACACCAACTCCGACATCAAGTTTAAAACTTTTGCAAGCAGAACAAGAGCGACTAACTATGGTACACTTCCCGATAGGTTTCTTGTAGGGCTCACTGCCGATGCCAACATAGAAAATGTCGCCAACGTGGGACTTAATTATGTTTCTATGTTTGAGGTGAAAGACCAGGTAGATACTTCTACATATTCCAACAATGTTGCTACTGTCAATTTTAATTACACAAAAAAAACAAAATCTATTGATTTGACTTTGTCAGGAGAAGCAGGTATGTCGCGATTTTCAAGAACGCTGAGTACCGATTCCAGTTATCAGAGTAACGGTAGTTTTTACGATGTGAAATGTGCTGTAGATATCAAACCTATCTTTTCTAAGTTGTCTTTGAACTATAAAAATGTGAGTGCTGATTTTCTGAGTCCTGCAGCGCAAACTTTAAGGATATACGCCAATCAGAACAATAGTCTATTCACTTATACACAAAACTACATGGCGGTAAGAGATCAATTGTACTTTGATAGACTTACAGATGTTGGTCTTTACAACCAAACCCTAAGGCCTACACTCATGGCCTTCTTGCCACAATATTCTAACGTGCTTCCTTATGGCGCTGCTACACCTAACAGGGCTGGTTTCAGTGTGGGCCTTACCGCAGGGAGTGGAGAAAAACCTTTTGATTTCTCCTTTAGCATCGACAAACTTAAAGAGCTCAAGGCGGATACCTTATCTTCTTTGCGCGACTTTACATTGATCAAAGCAGGTGCTACTTTGGGGTTACACCAGCTCTTCAAATCGGAAAGATTGTTCATTCTGTCGGGTGGCATCAAACATGAAAACACACAAAGGGATGGTAACGCTAAAATTGATCTTAAGTCAAATCAAATAGATGCAGGGCTTACGCTGGAAACCTTTAAAAACTTGGATGTGCTCGGAGGGTATAAACTAGTGCTTGCAAAAGGCAACGAATACACAGCAACTAGGGATGCTAACAATGCCATAACAAAGCAAACTCCTCTTACTGTAAATTTTCAGCAAAACTTATGGAGTGCGGGCTTGCACTATAGATTTTCAAATCAATCATTTTTAACGCTTACGGGGAATTGGGTGGCTAATACTCAGAAAGAGAGTGAGAGCACCAATTACAGCATTCACCAATATTTCATTTCATACATTGTAAATTTCTAATAACAAATGATACTCAAAAAAACATTGATCGTATGTGGCGCTACAGCGCTATGGCTAAGTTCTTGTGTGTCTCTTCAGAGCCAGCAATTAGACAGTAAGGATACAAAGAAGCAAAAGACTGAGCCAGTACTCACCTCTAATGCTTTGGTGATATTTGATAAAACAAATGCAAAGAAAGAAAATTGGTATGCTTGCGCGGATGGTAAACCAGCGATCACCATTGAAGAAGGTTGCCTGAAAGCCTCTTTTGTACAAGCGATGGGCGACTGCTTTGGTATTTTCTTTGATCCGATAGATGTGAGCACCAAGCCCGTGATTAAGGTGAAAGTAAAATATAAAGCAGGTACAAGTGCAAATACGGACAAGCAAGTTGAACTCTTAGCAGGGTTCACCGATACTTCTAAAAACAAAACATATTTCCCTTTAAAAAACGTGCTCGTCAAAGAAAATTCTGGATTTATCGAATATTTATTTGACTATAACATCGAATCAAAAAATAAAAATGAAAATTTCGATTATTCAAAAGTAAATTCGATCTTATTTTTTATTAATATTACGGGAACAACAAACATTTCTGGCGAAATCTCCATCGAAGAAATTGCTTTGATAAAACCCACAAAATAATTTTATTTGTAATCATTGATTAGTTGTATTCATGAAAATAATTGTAGTAGGAACAGGTTACGTTGGATTAGTTACAGGCACGTGTTTAGCAGAAGTAGGGATTGAGGTCGTCTGTATCGACATAGACCAAAAGAAGATTGAGAACTTAAAAAACGGTATTTTACCGATCTATGAGCCAGGTCTTGAAGAGTTGGTGATCAGGAATTACAAAAGTGGAAAGCTTACCTTTTCTACCAATCTTGCTGAAGCAATAAAAGGAGCGAAGGCGGCATTTATTGCGGTAGGAACCCCTCCAGATGAAGATGGAAGCGCGGATTTGAAGTATGTATTAGGTGTGGCTAAAGAAATAGGTACCCACATGAGCGAATATCTTGTGGTTATTACAAAAAGTACTGTACCAGTAGGTACTGCTAAAAAAGTGAAGGATACCATAAAACAAGCGCTTGAAGCAAGGAATTCTGACATTGCTTATGATGTGGCATCCAACCCAGAGTTTCTCAAAGAAGGTGCGGCAGTGCAAGATTTCTTGAAACCTGACCGTATCGTTTGCGGTGTGGAATCGGAAAAGGCACAAGAGATTCTAAATAGAATATACAAACCATTCGTATTGAACGGCCACCCAGTTATTTTTATGGATGTTCCTTCTGCGGAAATGACAAAATATGCTGCAAATGCCATGTTGGCTACCAAAATTAGCTTCATGAATGATGTGGCAAATCTTTGTGAAATCATGGGTGCCGATGTGAACATGGTGCGTAAAGGTATCGGTTCTGACCCTCGAATTGGAACACGTTTTATATATCCTGGAATTGGATACGGAGGATCTTGTTTTCCAAAAGATGTAAAAGCTATGATCAAAACAGCGAAAGACAATGGTTATACCATGCAAGTGCTTAACGCTGTTGAGTCAGTAAATGAAGCACAAAAATCGGTATTGGTTAATAAGATCAACAAACACTTCTCTAACAATTTAAAAGGCAAAAAATTTGCACTTTGGGGTCTTTCTTTCAAACCAAAGACTGATGATATGCGTGAAGCACCTTCCTTGGTTATTGTGGAGAAACTCCTCGAAGCAGGCGCTACGGTTACGGCATTTGACCCTGTAGCTATGCATGAGACACAAAGAATGATCGGTGACAAAATCGCTTACGCTAAGGATAACTACGAGGCATTGATCGATGCTGACGCTCTTATCATTGCTACAGAGTGGCCAGAGTTTAGGATTCCTAACTTTGAGGTAATGAAGCGACTGATGAAAGGTCATGTGATTTTCGATGGCCGTAACGTATATGACGTCAAAGAAACTACAGAACAAGGCTTTGACTATTATTGTATCGGAATAAAAACAAAATAATTTTTAGGTAGGCAGTATTCGGTTTACAGTAGACAATGTTCAAAAGTCTCAGGTAAACTGCACGCTGTTTACTGTAAACTGTAAATATATAGGAAATGTCAAAAGAAAGAGTATTAATCACAGGTGCAGCCGGATTTCTAGGTTCGCACCTTTGCGATAGATTTATCAAAGAAGGTTACCATGTCATAGGCATGGATAACCTCATCACAGGAGACATGAGAAACATTGAACACCTCATGCCCCTTCCCAATTTTGAGTTTTACCACCATGATGTATCAAAGTACATACATATTCCAGGTGAACTAAAGTATATTTTACATTTTGCTTCGCCAGCAAGTCCGATCGATTATTTGAAAATACCGATCCAGACCCTGAAAGTGAGCTCTTTAGGTACACATAATGCACTTGGTTTGGCTCTTGCTAAGAAGGCAAGGATATTGGTAGCTTCAACCTCTGAAGTATATGGTGACCCACTCGTACACCCACAAACAGAAGACTATTGGGGTAATGTAAATCCTGTAGGGCCTCGTGGATGTTATGATGAAGCAAAACGTTTCATGGAAGCTATGACCATGGCTTATCATGACGCACATAATGTGGAGACAAGAATCGTTCGTATCTTTAACACGTACGGACCGCGTATGCGTCTGAACGACGGAAGAGTACTGCCTGCATTCATAGGACAGGCCATTAGGGGAGAAGACTTGACTATGTTTGGTGATGGTTCACAAACACGTGCATTCTGTTATGTTGATGACTTGGTAGAAGGCATTTACAGATTGCTGAAGAGTGATTACCACTTGCCAGTAAACATTGGTAACCCTGCTGAGATTACCATTAAAGAATTTGGTGAGGAGATCATCAAACTTACGGGTACGACTCAGAAGTTGGTGAGCAAGCCTTTGCCTAAGGACGATCCTAAGCAACGCAAGCCGGACATTACTAAGGCTAAGGCGATCTTGGGCTGGGAGCCAAAAGTAACAAGAGCTGAGGGGTTGAAGATCACTTACGAATACTTCAAAAATCTACCAAAAGAGTTGATCTACTCTGAACACAGAGAATTTCAACCAAAGGTTTAGTTGGTAAACGATACAAATTAGATAATGAAGCCCTCTTGTGGAAGCAAGGGGGCTTTTTTGTTGAATGGGAAGGCTATAGATAAATATTTTAGGGCCTTAGAATATGTATCAAAATAGTAAATATATGGCTATATTTAATTAAGCAGTCTCTAAACTTATAAATAATTACATTTGTAGTAGAATAGAAAGATTCGATCGTATAATGGCTACATGTGGTTACTTATGTCCGAAGTGTGAAGGGAGAGGGTATGCCGATGACGGTGAGCCTTGCGACTGGTGTGCCCCAATTACATCAACTATTGATGTGAAAAAACAAGAAGACCAAGAAGAGTGGATTAAAAGCGTTCATGAAAATCCTTGCTGTGGAGACTTGGGCTTGGCGCCTAAACCATAAATATTAACATTTGAGCACACTACCAGACATTCGTCCAGACAATATTGCACAGTTTCTTAACAAGGAAGAGATTGTAAAAGCCACCATCGCACAAATTATTAAAGACTTCGATATGCATGGGGTTACGGTCATTTTTACAGGTACTACTGAAAACGCTTACCCAGAACTACTTCAAAAGTTAAGCGGCGAGATCAGCTTTCTCCTTATTCACGACTACAGCAGACTTCTTTCGATTCTTTATCAAGTAGATATTACCGAAAAAGAAATAGCCAAAGCCCAACAAGAATTTCACGACTATAACCATGCAGAAATCCTAGCCCATCAAATCATTGTAAGAGACCTTAAAAAAGTGCTTTTAAGACAATACTATAAGTCTAAAGATCAATAAATATAGTTTTAAAACCGTAGGATTGCTGGTAATGCATTATTTTTCTAGTCTTTACCCTAACAAGACTGGCAAATAATTGTTCCGAGTAGCCATGTAGTTGCTCCGAGTAACCATGTAATTGTTCCGAGTAACCATGTAGTTGCTCCGAGTAGCCGTGTAATTGTTCCGAGTAGCCATGTAGTTGCTCCGAATAACCATATAGTTGTTCCGAGTAGCCGTGTGATTGCTGGGACTGCATGTAGTTTCTAGAAAATGCCGTGTAATTTCAAAGAATAAAGTCTAAACTAAATGTATGGATTATATGACAGTATTAACTGGCTTTTAAAAAATGGAAGAGGATGCCTTAAGAGCTTTTTCAAATTACTTGATTTCAAATTCAAGCATTTTTTCGTTTTCCAGAAATGCTTCCAATTTGTCGCCAATATGTACAGGTCCTACACCTACTGGAGTGCCTGTAAAGATCAGGTCGCCCTTTTTAAGCAAGAAGAATTTGGAAATATAAGCAATGAGTTCGTTGACTTTGAAGATCATGTCAGAAGTATTGCCTTTTTGCTTTTGCACGCCGTTGATGTGTAGGTGGAAGTTCAGGTTTTGTACGTCTGCAAACTTGCTGAGGGGAACGAAGTTGGAGAGGGGGGCAGAGCCGTTGAAACCCTTTGCGATGTCCCAGGGCTGTCCTTTGGCTTTGAGTTCGCGTTGTAAGTCTCTGGCGGTAAAGTCTATGCCAAGGGCGATTTCGTCGTAATATTTAGGTGCGAATTTTGGATCTATGTATTTACCTTCTTTGTTGATCTTGATCACCAATTCGGTTTCGTAATCTATTTCTTTGCTGAAATCTGGGTAGTAGAAAGGCTCACCATTTCTCAATACAGCGGTCTCAGGTTTGGAAAAGATCACGGGCTGGCTCGGAATCTGTCCGCCAAACTCCTTCACATGTTCCGCATAGTTCTGTCCCACACAAAATATTTTCATACGAATCTTTTTTGCAAAAATAGGGGATGGGGAGTGATTAACAAATTTAACCCAGAATAAGCATTAGAAATTTACTGCGACAAAATGCTACCTCAAATTCATTTCGATACTCGTTTTTCTTCATTCAAGCTAGCATTACTAGCTTTTCATTCAGAAAAACTCCGTGCCTCATGACTTTTTCCTATCATTTCGTCTCGCTACAAAGTCTAATGCTTGATCTGGGTTTAAAAGGATCTATTCGCTAAGATGTTTTTGAACATAAAGACTTATTTCTTTAATGATATTGTTCACATCGGCATCGTAAAAACCTACGCTGTTCATACAGCCACATTCTATAATATAGTAGGTATCGCCACAAAGTGCTATGTCCATCACAAAAATAGTATGAGGTACATATTCCCTACATCGGTCTTCCACAAACTGTACCATGGTCTCAGGTTTATCGTTGGCTGATGTGTTCAGTTTGAAATCTTTTCGGTATAGGCTACTAGCGACAACTTTGCCGTCTACGATAAAGGTTCTCCATTCTTTTTTGATATGGTAAGGAGGCCCCACTACTATTTTGGTGTTTTCGGAGAGTTGGACGTTCTCAAAGACAGAGAAATTCGAGTGCCATTGTTTGATGTCGGAAAATTTTTTGACATCTCCACTAAAGCTTTTGTCGTCGGCATCGGGCCTGATAAACCAAAGACTTTCATCATCATGTATTTGTTTGGAAAATGCCCCAAATGTGGTGATCTGGGCTTCTGAATTGAGCATGTATTTGTGCCAATGCTGCAGGTAGTTTTCTATGGAGAAGGCCTCTTCGTTAAAAAACAATCCTTTGGGTTTGTCTAACTGCTTATAGATATTGTACATCAGGGTCGTGGAACCGTAGTAAATATTGGTTTTACTATCAATAGTGAAAGTGGGAAGTGCCTTAGAGAAGGGAATCACTGTGATTTCCTCTACGTCAATATAGAGTGAAGCGCATGCAGCACGCATAGCGTCTAGATCTTTAAGGCTGATAAGGTTACTTTGGATGACCCATCTGATATCTTTCATGTGTGTTTTTTAAGGTTTAAATGTACGCAATTCGGTTATGTCTTTATGGGGTGTTTGCTACATTTTTTTAGTTGGAGATCTCAAAAGATAATTTGAGGTCTCCAACTAATGTTTTTTATATCCTACAAATCCCAAGAGGTGTATTGGTCGCCAAGCCTGGGAAAACTTTGTCCACAGCATTATTGGCGAGCCTTTTGCTAAGGATCTCGCTCAATACGGTACGGTAGTCTGTGGTCACGGCTAGATCCACACGGTTATCCAGTTGTTCTGTAGCCAAGCCAGGCCATGTACCATACATTTTACCACCTTCTACATTGCCGCCAAGGACCATCATTACGCCACCATGTCCGTGGTCGGTACCCCAGCTTTCGTTGGCTTTGAGCCTTCTGCCAAACTCGCTCATCACGACCACCGTCAGCTTTTTATGATATTGATGCATGTCGTTGTAAAAGGCTCCCAAACATTGTGAGAGTGCATTGGTCAAGAGTGGGAAGATATAATTTTGGCCTTCATGGTTGTCCCATCCTCCAAAATCCACCGTAGCCACGTTGAGCCCTACATCCATTTTGATGAGTTGCCCTACCGTCTTCAGCGATTTGGTCAAAGAGTCTGCTGGCCAGCCTTCGGGATACTTAGCCTCTGCTTTGTAAGCATCAAAATCTCCACTGCCATCGACCTGAGCTTTGTTTCTGATGTACTCAATGGCTTCTAAGGTACTTCTGCCAGCTTTATGCAGAGGTCCTGTGCCATTGTACAGTTTCATGAGGGTGCTGTTGAATTGGTCGTCAGACGAGATCTTGAAATCATTCATTTCCTTGAGTGAAATGGCCGAGGTATTGCCCAAAAGTGAAACAGGTGCAGACTGACCCACAGAGAAGGCGTTGGTGAGTCCTGTGGCGTTGATACTGTTGAGATGGCGAGTAAGCCAACCCGTGGTAGTAGATTTGTCGCTTGGGGTGCCCCTTTCCATGAGATCAATAGCATCGAAGTGACTTCTGGTGCCATTGGTAAGGCCACAGGCATGGATGATCGCTAGGTCTTTGTTTTTGTACAACTCGTGCAGGGCACCTGCTTTGGGGTGGAGCCAAAAGCCAGTATTGTTGAGAGTATAGTCTAGCTCCAACCCCATATCTGTTCCAGAGGTTTGTACCGCTAGGTTGCCACCACGTGCAGCTATGTAGTCTTTGTCTGCAGCTGGTGCCACAAGACTGAGTCCGTCGCAGCCACCCCTGAGGAATACTACCACAAGTATGTCGCGATCTTTGTCGTCTTCTGAGGCAAAGGCAAAGTGGTTGAGCTGGTCTCCGATCATTGCGGCTACGGCAGAGCAGCAGCCTTTAGTCATGTCTCTTCTGTTCATTAGTGATATATTTTGAATGTCTTAAATGTCTCTTTGAATTTTTATCTGTACTGAAAGTCTGCTGACATACACATGAGTCCCACAAGCATATCTAACTTGTATGAATAGTCCTTGACGCTTTCTGGCAAAGCCTTGTCTGGGTCTTGATTGGGGGCGAAATAATTCAAATACAGGCTCATGTTTTGAGGATCTATTTTTCTGTTGAAGATCCTGTTTGCCCAGTAGTTGACCAGTTTGCGAGGTGTATTCGCATTGGCAGGTGTTTGTTGGAGAAGACTTACATTCACAAAAGGATTGGTTTTCCAAGTGATGTATTTGCTGATCGCTTGCCACTTGGCGGCCATGACCTCAGAGCTTGTCCAGTATGCGATGGTATCTGGGTTGCCGATAGGGGTGGGCCATTGGAACATGGCGTAACCACCAGCTGCCCAGCCCCACACAAAACCCATATTGGGTGTAAATTCGGCATCGGTAGCTCTGATGAAGGAGCAGATCATTTCAAAAGGACGCTTTACCTTGGCGCCGTAGGTCTGGGCAAATTCTTCTGAATTAAGAATCACACGTACTACTTGCCTGATCTGGTCAGGAGCGTCGTAGTTTTCCGTCCAAGTCTTCACGGCTTTGTCTATAAGCGATGCGGGTGGTTCATCAGCTACCAGTCTTTGACAGAGCTTCCTACAAAGGCGTCTGGCTGTTCCGGGATGTTTGGCAACAAGGTCGAGTACCTTTCGTCCGTCGGCTAGAGGTGCTTGGTTGGGCTCAAATTCTACGGCAAGTACCCTTTTTTGATAGTCATCGTGCCATCCATCATAATAATGGAAGTTACCCGTATTCGGGAATTTCTCATCACCTTTCCAGGTGCGGGAGCCATCGGCAGCGGTCCAGCCAGTAAACGCTCTTGCTGCTTCGTATACGTCTTGATCTATGTAGCCAATGGGGTTCTCTTCCGAAGCTCCAGGGACTTGTTTCCATTTATTATATAAGTGGTTATAGTAGTTTTCGGAACCAAGAGTGTGTAATTCAAAAAGCTCCCTTGCATAATTTTCATTGGCTGGGCTTGCCTTGCTGCTTTTGTTGTTGAGGTAGTGCAACATGGCTGGGCTTTGTGCCACATCTTCCAAGAATTGACGGAAGTTGCCCAATGTATTCTTTCTGATCACGTCTCTGTCGTATGAGGGCATGGTAACGCCTACGGCCGCATGTGCATTGATACTTACGTTGAAGTGGTTGTGCCAAAACTCAGTGAGCACCTCTTGGAGCTGCCATTTGCTGTATACGCCACGAATCCATGTGGCTACGATGACCTCCGAGGCAGGCCTGATCCACTCATTGTAGCTTGTGTCGTAGATGTTCTCCATCTGTGGCCATAGTTCTTGTAAGCTTTTGTTGAGTTTGGTCAATGGCCTTACTTCATCCACAGCCTTATATTTAAGCCCTGCTTCATACTTTATGTCTAGCATTAGTGCATTGAGACGTTTCTGGATCTCTTTGTCATCCTCAAGTTGGGGATGTAGCTGTTCTTCTATATAAGCTTTAAGCCCCATTTTTCTTACGCGTTCAGCATCGCCCACACGAGGGCCTAGGGCCATTCTGTTTAGGGCGATCACTTCTGGGCTAGGGAAGTATTCTTTGGGGATGGTGTCACTTTGGCGGTCGAGCAGGGTTTCTGCTTTAGAAATCGTGCTGCTGAGAGGTAAGACTACTGGTATGCCCAGCAGGGACCCGGTTTTGAGGAAATTGCGTCTTGAGAAACTCATAGGTGCTTTATTCTGGATTTCATTATTTACGAGTAATGGAAACTCGTTGTAACAAATTAAAGAATATCTATGGGTTTATGCTTTGCAAATTGTCAGAAAGACTTTGCAAATTGATTTATGCACAGATATGACATTGAAAAGGGAAAGAAGGTTTTAGGTGCCTAGCCGATTATGCTGTTCCAGATCTGAATGCTGAAGGGCTTTGGTTGACTTCGGCCTTGAATACTCTGTTAAAGTGTGAGACATTGCCAAAACCTACGGCGTAGGCGATTTCCGAAATTTGCAGGTCAGTTTCTTTAAGCAGTCGTTTCGCTTCGTTGAGTCGGATCTCTGTCAAGTATTGTTTAAAGGTTGTGCCAAATTCTGATTTGAGCAGCGTAGAGATCTTGGACTCACTTACACCAGTGTCTTTTTGAACTATCGGGATACTGAGCTCCGTATCTTGATAATGACTACCCAGATAAGTAATGAGTTTTTCTAAATCTTTGTCGGAATGGTTTTGCAATTGGAGTTTTTCTTGGAACGAAATTTTGGTATTGACTACGGGGCTTATTGTCACTTTAGGTTTTTTGTAAAAGATAATGAAGAGTGAAATATAGTAAATGACACAGCCAGCGAGGAAATAAGGCCAATGTTTCCAAGGGTCTTTCTTGAATATTAAGGTCTTAACAGTTACCATGTCTGACTTGTCAAGTCCAATTAATTGGCAGTTTTGGAAGTTGATGCTCTTTACGAGATTAAAGTCTGCTTTGCCAAGCTGTTCAACGGTGATGTGGTTTTCGTTGTACCACCATGTTGGGGTAACGAATAGATCCAGTGGTATGGTATAGTGGCTTTGTCCTGTTTTAAGATCCAAATCGTACATGAGAAACCTAAGAGGGCTATTTGTTTCTGGGTTAGTGAGCCCTTCCACAAATACACCTATTTGGATAGAAATGCGTTTCCCACGTGATGCGAGAATGTCTATCTCTATTTCGTCATAGGTAGCTAGGTTGAAGTATCTTTCAGGTGCCTTTGGGCCTATGCCGACACCACAATAAGGAAAAGGAGCACCACTGCGGAGTGTATATTCATAGATCATTACTTGATCTACCGTAGGGAATCGTTCTATTTGTGTTTTACCACCTTGTGTAAGGTCGCTATAGCTGAAGGAGTTAAATTGTTTTGGGTCGTTGGAAAATGTAAATTTAGAGGAATATCTCAATACGAATATCCCGCTGCCTATTAATAGGGGAAGCAGTACGATTATGAGTCTAATTATCTTAAAATTTCTCAAATGTCATCGAAGATTAAACAACTGGAGGGTAAATATATATGATTTTCATGAATGGTTTGGGAATTTATAAAGTGCTGTGAGCTTATAGATAAGCTCACAGCAAATGAAGTCTTAGAAATTGTTTTTTAGTATTTCAGAGAGAACTGCTTGTGCCGCCCAAACCCTATTGGCTGCCTCGGGGATCACCAAAGAGTTAGGTCCGTCAAGAATCTCGTCAGCAAGTTCTATGCCTCTACGAACCGGTAGGCAATGCATTACTTTAGCATTGTTGGTTAACTTGAGTTTTTCGTTGGTCATCATCCAATGGCTGTCCATCGAAAGTACCTTGCCGTAGTCTTCAAATGAAGACCAGTTTTTTACATAGACATAGTCGGCGCCATTTAATGCCGCATCTTGATTATATTCTATGGAAGCTTTGCCACTAAACTCTTTAGAAAGTTCATAACCCTTAGGGTGTGTGATCACAAACTCCACGTCGTAGGCATTCATCCATTGAGCAAAAGAGTTGGGTACTGCTTGAGGGAGTGCTTTGATGTGGGGAGCCCAAGTAAGCACGACTTTGGGTCTTGGTTTGGTCTTTGTCTCCTCTATAGTAAGTACATCTGCGAATGACTGGAGTGGGTGTAAGGTAGAGCTTTCCAAGCTTACGATCGGAACGTTGGAGTATTTGACGAATTTCTTGAAAAAATCTCCAGAATAATCTTCTTCCTTATCTATGAGCTTAGGAAAAGAGCGTACTCCGATGATGTCACAATATTGGCCCATTACAGCCGCAGCTTCTTTAATGTGCTCCACCGTGTTTTGGTTCATTACGATCCCGTCTTGTGTCTCAAGAGCCCAGCCGTCTTTGTCCATGTTCATCACGATCACGTTCATGCCAAGGTTCTGTGCGGCCTTTTGAGTACTGAGTCTGGTTCTCAGACTTGGGTTTAAGAAGATGAGACCTAAGGTTTTATTTGTACCCAAACTTTTATTGGAATAAGGACTTTTTTTGTGTTCAAAAGCCTTTTGTATAAGTTCTGAAATATTGTTTACGTCGTTTACCGAGATGAAATTTCGCATTTTACCAAGTTTTAGGCAAATATAAATAATACATGGATATATTTTACAATGCGTTAAAATCAAAATTCATTCTAATTGCAACAAGTGCATGCTGTGTTAGAAAAAGTTTTTTGTTCTATAAAGTTTGAGTGAATATGAGTGCAATACGTGTTTATAAGGAGTCTCATAATATGAAAATTACGTCAAAGGATATCGAATTTAATGGGCTTCGGGTTAGAATTGCAATATTTTGTTTTCATGAATTAATCAGTTAATTTCGCATAATTTTTGGTACAATAAATTTATAGGAATAAGATGGATTTGTTTGATAAAATTTCAGTTGAAAACACCCCGCTAGGTAAGCACTCCCAGTATTCGCATGGTTATTTTTCATTCCCTAAGCTAGAAGGTGAAATAGCCGCTAGAATGAAATTTAGAGGGAAAGAAGTGTTGACTTGGAGCTTGAACAATTATATTGGTTTGGCAAACCACCCCGAAGTAAGAAAGGCTGATGCTGACGCAACATTACAATATGGTCTTGCATATCCTATGGGTGCCAGAATGATGTCAGGAAATACTACATACCACGAGCAGTTGGAAGACGAGTTGGCAAAGTTCGTTTCAAAAGAAGACGCCATCCTATTTAATTACGGATACCAAGGGATTCTCTCTGCTATAGATTCACTATTGGATAGACATGATGTCGTTGTGTATGATTCGGAATCTCATGCATGTATAGTAGACGGAGTTCGTTTGCATATGGGTAAAAGATTTGTGTTTCCACATAATGACATGGAGAATCTTGAGAAGCAACTTGAAAGGGCTACAAAATTAGTAGCCGAGTCTGGTGGTGCTATCATGGTAATCACAGAAGGGGTCTTCGGTATGGCTGGAGATATGGGCAAACTTAAAGAGATCGTTGCGCTGAAGAAGAAATTCCAATTTAGACTATTGGTAGACGATGCACATGGTTTTGGTACCATGGGTAAGACGGGTGCTGGTGTTGGAGAAGAGCAGGGGGTTCAGGATCAAATAGATTTGTATTTCTCGACTTTTGCAAAATCAATGGCCTCTATTGGCGCATTCCTTGCAGGTCCAGAAAAGATCATTAACTATTTAAGATATTCTACACGTTCGCAAATATTTGCAAAAGCCCTCCCTATGCCAATAGTGCTTGGAGCTTTGAAGAGATTGGAGTTGCTAAGGTCAAAACCTGAATTAAGGGAGCAGCTTTGGACAGTAGTAAAAGCACTACAGTCTGGCTTGAGAGAAAAAGGATTTAATATAGGACGTACAGAGTCTCCAGTAACACCAGTATTCCTAAGCGGTGAGGAGCATCAGGCTGGACAGTTGGTACTTGATTTGAGAGAGAATTATAACATCTTCTGTTCTATAGTATTGTACCCAGTAGTGCCTAAAGGTGTTATTATGTTGAGATTGATTCCTACTGCGATACATACGCTTGATGATGTTCAGGAGACGATTAAAGCATTCTCTGAGGTTGCAACTAAGTTGAAATCAGGGGCTTATGATGAAAAGCTAAACGTTATACATAGTTAATTGTATTTTTTCTATAAAAAAATATAAGATTTTAAGATCAAAAATTTGGGGATTTGCTAAAATCCCCTTAATTTGCATAAAAAGAAACCCTTAAATACTTTTTTAAAATGGCAAGATTCGATCAATTAAAAAATTTGGTAACGTCTTTAGAGGCGGATTTCGACAAGTTCTACGCAAAAGAAAATCAGGCTGCTGGTACTCGTGTAAGACAAGGTATGCAAGAGTTGAAAACTTTGGCACAAGAAATCAGACTTGAAGTTCAAGACATCAAAAATCAAAAAGAAGGTGCTGCTGCTGCTCCAGCAAAAAAAGCTGCTCCTGTAAAGAAAAAGTAATTTTTACAAATTACGAGAAAGGGGCTTCTGCCCCTTTTTTTATGCCCTAATACATACTAGATGTTATTGACTAATCAATTTAGCAAGTTGAATAATACTTTCATCGGTGTTAAATACATGTAGGCAAACCCGAAGGCGCTCCTTTCCTAGTGGTACGGTAGGTGACAAAATAGCTCTTACATCAAATCCTTGATCTTGTAGTGACTTTGCTTTGGTTTTAGTTTCTTCGTTTCCACCAATAATGATCGATACAATGGGGGATTGACATATGATGTCTTTATTGTGTAGCATATTGCTGCTAAACAATCGTTGTTTGGTATTTAACGTTTGTTGGAGTTCTTTATAGTGGTCTTTGAGATACTCGTATGCGGCATAAATGTTAGTGTAACTATGTAGTGGCAGTGCAGTGGTATAAATGAATTGTCTTGAAAAGTTGATTAAGTAGTTTTTTAAAATGTTGGAGCCAACAACACTTGCTCCATGGCAGCCTAAAGCTTTGCCATAAGTATGGATTCTAATAGGGATATGCTTCGCCAAGCCCAGATCACAAGTAATTCCACTACCATCTTTCCCGAATGTTCCTGTGCTATGTGCTTCATCTACGATTAAGATGGCTTGAAATTGCTCACAGAGATCTGAAATAGTTTTTATAGGGGCAAGGTCTCCATCCATGGAATAGACTGATTCTATAACTACGTAGCA
This sequence comes from uncultured Cytophagales bacterium, assembly GCA_945957555.1. Lineage (GTDB taxonomy): Bacteria > Bacteroidota > Bacteroidia > Cytophagales > UBA9547 > CAMFLX01. The sequence continues at coordinate 17,112 of CAMFLX010000019.1, read as the reverse complement.
TTGTTTTTGAGCAAACTTTTGAAGTTTGCTCTTTAGTTCTTGAGTGTCGTTATGTTGAAATGAATATCGATCCGCAAAGCTCAGTCTCATACCATCTTTGATACTTGCATGACAAAGTTCATCGTAAAGAATAACGTCTCCTTTTTGAGGAATAGATGAAAGGACTGACATATTAGCATTGTAGCCCGAATTAAAGACCAAACTGGCCTCTGATTCATGTGTGTCAGCTATTAATTGCTCTAATTCATCAATAAAACTATGGTGTCCTGATATAAGCCTTGAGCCTCCTGAGCCGTAGTAGATGTGTGAAAGTTTTTTCAAGATCGTTCTTGAGCGATCTTCGAGATATTGATTAGAGGCTAGTCCAAGATAGTCATTGCTGCAGAAGTCGAAAAGGCTGGAATTGTGTTTCAGTTGCCTGAAGGAGCCTTTGATATGGGCTTGTTCTAATTTTCGAGATAAAATCTCATTGAGTTTGCTCATATAAAAAAAGAAAAGCCTCTAACTCGCTTAGAGGCTTTGTAGTTCTTAGAAGAATTTTTTCCCGATGTTCATGAGGTCATCTACCCCAAAACCATCATTATTGGTTTGCCCGCCACCAGAATTGTTGGTAAACATACTTAACACAGATGTTATGTCAAGATTATTGCTTTGATTGCCTCCAACAAACTGTCCGATCAGGCTACCGATGTCAAGCCCGCTACTTTGCGCGGCACTGGCTTTGTTGTTAAACATGTTCATAACCACTGGAAGTATTTGTTGAACTAAGCCAGAGGCGTTGCCTTGGCTGATCCCTAATTTGCCAACAAGATTTTGTATGATGTTGCTAGATAGTCCCGAAGCTGCAGGGGAATTAAGATCCGTCTGGCTACCAGAAAACATCTCCATAATGCCACTGAGATCTCCTGACTGTGCTTGTTGAGTAAGAGAACTTACGATTGTATCTTTGACTACGGTAGTGGCGGCTTCATTTTGGTCATCACTTACTCCTGAGAAGTTTTTGACAATGTCAAACAACTGATTATGTTCTGAATTTAAAATTTGATCTAACATAAGGTATATTTTGTTTAAATGATTTTAGTACTAATTACAACTATTTCGATGTTAAATACAAAGGGTCGTATTAAAATATTATGATTATTCGATTTATGATATAATACCAATACTCGCAGCTTCTTGTATGAGTTCATTGATGGTAATGGGCACCACGCCAACTTTTTCGCAAACAATGCCACCAGCTAAATTTGATAATTCTGCAAGAAGTTTGTGATCTAGGCCTGCGCCTAAGCATAGGGCTGCTACACTTACTACAGTATCGCCAGCGCCAGAGACATCGGCTATCTCTCTCTTATGTGCTTTTACATGATGTGATACTTCTTGGTCTTGTAAGTATACCCCATGCTCAGAAAGCGTGATAAAGGCTGCATCTGCGTTTAGGATTTGGATTAATTCTCCTACGGCTTCCTTTATCTCGTTTACTTGTGATGGATTTATCTCTTTTTTCAGTCCTTCCCTAAGTTCTTTGAGGTTTGGTTTAAAGAGTGTTACGTTTTTGTATGTTAAGAAATTCCGTTTTTTGGGATCAACAATCACTGGTATGTTATTGTCCTTGCAAGTTGAAATGGTTTCAGTGATGAGCTTTTCAGTAATTACTCCTTTATCATAGTCTTCAAAAATTACTACGTCAATTTTCTGTTGTTTGATGATAGCATTAATCTTTTCAAGGAGTAAAGAAGTCTCTTTATTAGAGATTGGAGTGTCGATTTCTTGATCTACCCTTAGGATGTGTTGAGACCCGGAGATGATCCTATGCTTAATAGTTGTGATCCTTTGATCGCTAGAAATAATTCCTTCAGTCTTTAATTGGTTGTTCCTGAGTAAGTCTAAAAATGCGCTTCCATCGATGTCACTACCGATCACAGCACAAAGTATAGGCTCAGCACCAAGAGATTGGATGTTAAGTGCGACATTTGCCGCTCCTCCAAGTCTTTGTTCTCTAGTTTTTACATTAACAATAGGCACTGGTGCTTCTGGAGAAATGCGATCTACTTTTCCCCATATGTATGAATCGATCATCACGTCTCCGATGATCAATACTTTTTGGCTTTGAAATGCTCTTTTTATGAATTCTGTATTAGCCTTCACCTAATTCGTCAATAAATTTTGTGATAAGTGTCAGGCTTTACCTCTACCATGATGTTATAGGCGGCTTCAAACACATCTTCGGCACTAGGCTTAGAAAAGTAGTCGCCATCGTTGGCATAAGCAGGCCTGTGTGCCTTTGCTGTGACTGTTACAGGTTTTGAATCCAAATATTTATAGCCCTCTTGGACTTCCAATACTTGTTGCATCATGTATGCAGTTGCTCCTCCTGGAGTGTCTTCGTCCGCAAATATAACTCTATTGGTTCTTTTTACCGATTCCACTATTGAATGATGGATATCAAAAGGCAAGATCGTTTGTATATCAATGACTTCGCAGGAAATGCCAAACTCGTCAAGTTGAGCGCATGCTTCCATTACAATTTTGCACATAGTGCCATACGTAACTATTGTCATGTCAGTACCATTTCTCAAGGTCTCGGGGATCCCTAGTGGAATTGTGAACGTTCCGATATTGTTGGGTAGTCTTTCTTTGAGCCTGTAACCACTTAAGCATTCAATAATAATTGCTGCATCATCACTTTTGAGCATAGTATTATACATGCCAGACGCTTGGGTCATGTTGCGAGGCACTAAAACATACATGCCACGCACAGCATTGATGATCATGGCTATGGGAGAGCCACTATGCCATACACCTTCTAGCCTATGACCACGTGTTCTAATGATAAGGGGGCATATTTGTCCTCCTTTAGTTCTGTAGTGTAAGCAAGAAACATCATCAGCTAGTGTTTGGATTGTGTAGTAAATGTAATCTAAATATTGTATTTCTGCGATAGGTTTCAATCCCCTAAGTGCAGCGCCTATGCCTTGGCCAACAATCGTCGTTTCTCTGATACCAGTATCAGTAACCCTCATTACGCCATGTTTCTCCTGAAGTCCTGCGAAAGCTTGGTTTACATCACCTATATTACCTACATCTTCGCCAAAAGCAATCACACGTTTATCGTTTTTAAGCGCGGCATCAAAACATGCACCTAAAATCTCGCGTCCGTCCATGAGTGGACTGCTCTCATCGTATTCGGGTCGTATTTCCTTAATGTTTAAAGCTGAATTTTCAGTTTCGCAGTATAATTTGGAATTGTAGCGTTCATGACTTTGTGCCAGTACCCTTTCAAGCCATTTCAATAGCCCTTTTTTGGCTTCATGATCTTCATGAGTCATGTATCTTAGAGCCTTTCTCACCGCTTTTACATCATCGCATCTTGTAGGGAAAACTGCTTTTTCAAGTTCTGCGCGAACTTCAGCCAGTTTCTCCTTTTGTGACGACTCTTCTTTTGCTAAGTCAAAGAAGAAAATAGCCTTTTCCCTGTCTTCCTTAAGCCAAGCCTGATATTCTGCCCAAGCCTTATTTCGGCCTTGAATGACGATTTCTTTAGTTTCTTTTTCAAGAGTTAAGAGTTCAGCTTCAGTACTGAAATCATTGTCAAGAATCCATTCTCGCATTTTTCTGTTGCAGTCATATTCTTTTTCCCAAGCCAAACGTTCCTTTGATTTGTAACGTTCGTGTGATCCAGAAGTAGAATGCCCCTGTGGTTGAGTGATTTCTAAAACGTGAATGATAGAAGGGACATGCTCATTTCTGGCTATATCAGTAGCTTTCAAGTAAACATCCAAACATTCTTGGTAATCCCAGCCTTTTACTCTGTATATGTCAAAGCCATCTTCCGTTTCGGTTCTTCTGAAACCTTCTAATACAATGGAAATGTCCTCTTTTGTTGTTTGATACTTTTTGGGCACTGATATCCCATAGGCGTCATCCCATATAGACACTAACATAGGTATTTGTAAAACTCCAGCGGCATTAATTGCTTCAAAGAAAATGCCTTCAGAGGTAGATGCATCCCCAATAGTTCCAAAGCCAACTTCGTTTCCATTGATGGAGAACTGGTTCATTGACGCCAGTGCAGGGTTTTGCCTGTACAATTTGGATGCATAAGCCAAGCCAACCAAGCGTGGCATTTGTGCGGCAGTGCACGAAACATCAGCTGTTGAGTTCTTTAGTACGGTTTGATTGAGCCAATTGCCATTTTGATCCAAAAATCTAGATGCAAAGTGCACGTTCATTAATCGGCCACCTGTAAAAGGCTCATGTTCCAAGTCTGCATGTGCATATAACTGCGCAAAGAAACGTTCAACATTTAGTTCACCTATAGCAAACATAAAAGTCTGATCCCTATAATATCCAGATCGCCAATCTCCTGGTTTAAAGGCCCTAGCCATGGCCAACTGTGCCACTTCCTTCCCATCGCCAAATATTCCAAACTTCGCTTTCCCCATAAATACCTCTTTTCGGCCCATAAGGGAGGATTCTCTACTTAATACCGCGATTTTGTAATCTTCAATTATTTGGCTTACAACCACTTTCTCCTTTAATACCATTTATATTTATGCTTGACGGCAGTTATAAATTTTCCCAAAAATAAGAAAAAACCATTTTAGCTAAAATATTTATTGCTTTTCAAGCCTCTTTATTTTTAATTTGCAATATTAGATACCTCTGAACTTTTGGTATGCTATTTGAAATGTAAATAAGAAAAACATAACAATGAAGAAGATCTTAATCTTACTTAGTTCTATTATTGCCACAGGAGCGTTTTCTCAAGGCAATTTTAAATTTGTGGAAGAGACGCATGATTTTGGTAAAGTGCCCGAAGGTGATAGTATCGCCTATGAATTCCAGTTTACGAACGTAGGTGATCAACCCATAAAAATTTCTAATGTACAGCCTTCTTGTGGGTGCACTGTTCCAAAATGGCCGGCTGAGGCTATACAGCCAGGTGCTACTGGTCGTATTTTGGCCAAATATGCTACAAGAGGAAGAGTTGGTGCGTTTACTAAGTATTTAACCATAAGTTCTGATGCCTTGGAGTCTTCCAAACAGATTAAGTTTGTTGGGGAAGTTTTTGCTGCCGATACTGCTAAAAAGGAAGAAGTTAAGTCGACTACGCCTTCTTCTCAAACAACAAAGAAAGAAGAAGTGAAAAAAGTGCCATCAAACAAAAAGGCGCCACAACAAAAGAAAGTTTCATCAAACGCTAGTCCCAAGGCTACGAATAACAAAGGAACTCAAAAGAAACAAGCACCAGCTCAGGCGAAGTAATTAAAGTATTAAAATATAAATTAGAAATGAAAAAATTAATCTTATCCACACTAGTTCTTGGCCTTGCAAATTTATTTGCACAGCCAGCTTTTAAATTTGCTTCAGAGTCATACGATTTTGGAGAAGTTCCTGAAGGTCCACAGGCCATTTACTCATTTGAGTTTACCAACGTTGGGAACGAACCTTTAGTCATCAGCCATGCACAAGCTTCATGTGGTTGCACTGTGCCTGAGTGGTCAAAAGATACAATCAAGCCAGGCGGTAAAGGTTTTGTAAAGGCCATCTATAATACCGCAGGAAGAATGGGTCAATTCAATAAAAGTATCACCATTACTTACAACAATACCGCTGAGCCTAGTAAAACTCTGTTCATCAGGGGAACTGTTGTGAAACCAGAAGAGAAACCAGTGTATACCAAGGAGCAACTAGATGCTTCACCAATATTGGTCCTTGATAAAACGGCCTATTCGTTTGGGAAAGTTGAAAGAGGCCAAAAGGTAACTCAAAAGTTTACGGTGAAAAATGCAGGAAAGGGTGTTCTTAAAATTTCTGAATTTAATTCAGTGTGTAATTGTATCACTTCTGAGTTGTCTAAGCCAGAACTTAAGGCGGGACAGTCTGCGACTTTAAAGATTACTTATAATCCCACAGGTAGCAATGATGTCACTGACGTTTTGACCATCAAGTCAAATGATATCACTAAAGAACCTGCGAAAATCACGCTTAAAGCGGTTGTTGTTGAAACATTGAACAAGAAAACAATATTGAATGAAGGAGGGAGCTCTGTGCCATTTGGTAAATAAATATTGAGATTATCATAAAAGCAAAAAGCCGAGCAACGCTCGGCTTTTTGCTTTATCGCATTTTATGCATTTATTTCAGAAATACCATAAATATTAGTTTTGATATCCGCCAAGATGTTATCTTTATATTTTTACAAATATTTACTATCAGTTATGATAGCAGTATTATTCAGATGAAGTTTATAGTTATAGATCAAGTACATCCGGTTCTGTTTGAACTGTTTGATGGTCAGGGCATAGAATATGATTATGTCCCTGAAATTCAGATTGATATTTTGGGCAGTATTATATCTAATTACGAGGGACTCGTTGTTAGAAATAAATTGATAGACAAGGATCTGATTAAAAAAGCCAGAAAGTTAAAATATATTTGTAGGGCTGGTGCAGGCCTTGATAATATAGACATTGTTCAGGCATTTTCACAGAAAATTGAAGTGTTTAATGCAGCTGAAGCCAATAGGGATACCTTGGGAGAGCATACCTTAGGGATGTTGTTGTGTTTGCTTAATAAAATCAATATATCCAACTGGAGACTTAAAAAGAAAGACTGGGATAGGGAAGCGGGTCGTGGAGTTGAATTAAATGGTAAGACTGTTGCAATTATTGGATATGGTAATATGGGGACAGCTTTTGCACAACGTTTACAGGGGTTTGACTGTGAAGTGCTATATTATGACAAGAAGGATAAGCCCAATCCATTTGAATTTGTAAAAAAGGCAGAACTTGAAACGATATTTGAAAAGGCTGACATTGTTTCGCTCCATATACCATTGGATGATTTTAATAAGAAATGGGTTGATGAGACTTTTATCAATAGGTTCCAAAAGAACATTTATTTAATAAACGTAGCACGAGGTGAGGTTGTTGATACTGGAGCTTTAGTGAATGCCTTAGCATCTGGCAAAGTATTAGGTGCGTGTTTAGATGTCTTTGAGAACGAAAAGATCAAAACTTTGTCAAAAAACCAACAGGAGTATTTTGATTATTTAGTTGATAATGATCGCGTGGTTTTTACACCTCATGTAGCTGGTTGGAGTGTAGAGTCTTATGAGAAAATAAGTAAGGTAATCTTTAATAAGCTGATAGGGCATTTAAAAAATCAACAGAATTCGTTTTAAAGAAAGGTTAATATTGTTATTTTTGTTGTTGAATAAATTTGTTTCCAATGAAAGAGCCCATAGAGCCGATTGAGGATGATTTAGACTTCAGTGATGAAGGGATGTATGCAAGTTATGATGCATTCAAAACCTTGGTAGATGCTGGTGTAAGTAGACCCGAAGCCTTAAAGAGAACAGGTCTGACCGAGCAGATCGTACGTGATCTTGAATTAGAAGAAGATGAAATGTCGTTCCGTTCAGATTTTGAAGATAAATGGGATAAAGGTGATTTAGATGACGACTCTGATGATCTCGATAAATGGGGAGATGATGAGCTTGGAGATGATGATGATTGGGGTAGTGATGAGAAGTCTTCTTATGATAGCGGATTTGATGAATATTAATTCCATTTGTTAAAAAAAATATATTAACTTTGTGAAACAAGGGGAACGGCTTAAACAAGCCGTTCTTTTTTATTAATTACACATATGAGTAGTAAGTTGTCGTATTATACAGAAGAAGGGTTAAAAAAGCTTAAAGACGAATTGCAAGCGCTAAAATCAAAAGGTCGCTCTGATATGGCTAAGCAGATTGCGGAAGCGCGTGATAAGGGAGACTTAAGCGAAAATGCCGAGTACGATGCAGCTAAAGATGCCCAAGGCTTGTTGGAATTGAAGATTTCTAAACTTGAAGATTTGGTTGCCAATGCAAGGGTTATAGATGAATCAACAATTGATACAAGTAAGGTGTCTATACTAACAAAGGTGAAACTTCAAAATGTAGCCAACAAACAAACGGTTACTTATATGTTGGTAGCTGAAGAAGAAGCCGACTTGAAATCTGGAAAAATCTCCGTAAAATCTCCCATAGGCAAAGGATTGTTAGGTAAAAAAGTTGGTGACACCGCTGATATTAATGTGCCTGCTGGAGTTGTGAAATTTGAAGTGCTCGATATTAGCCTCTAGATAAATATCATTCCAATAAGATAATCTCATTTTCATGACCATTTTTTCTAAAATTATAGCAGGGCAAATCCCATGTTATAAAATTGCGGAAGACGATAGGTATTTCGCTTTTTTGGATATTAACCCTTTAGCAGAAGGTCACGTTTTAGTAATACCTAAGCAAGAGGTTGATTATATATTTGATTTGGATGATGATACCTTCTCTGGCTTGCATCTATTCAGTAAGAAAATAGCTTTAGCCATTAAAAAATCTATTCCTTGCTTGCGTATTGGTGTTGCCGTTATTGGTCTAGAGGTTCCTCATACACATATTCACTTGGTTCCTCTATATTCAGCTCATGATATAGATTTTTCGAAAGCAAAGTTGAAGCTGAGTAAGGAGGAATTTATAGCGATTGCGCAAAAGATACAGACAAATCTATAATAATGGAAAAGATACATTCGACCACTGTAGTGGCTGTTTTTCACAATGGTCAGATGGCCATTGGTGCTGATGGACAGGCAACTATGGGTTCTACGGTTGCTAAAAGCAATGTAAAGAAAATAAGGAGGCTTGCTGACGGTAAAGTTTTAGCTGGTTTTGCTGGTGCTACTGCAGATGCATTTACATTGATTGAACGCTTTGAGGAGAAGTTGACTCATTATAATAATAATTTGCGCAGGGCTTCTGTGGAATTGGCTAAAGATTGGCGAACAGACAGGTATTTGCGTAAGTTAGAGGCGATGATGATTGTTGCAGATAAGGATGAGATGCTGGTGATTTCAGGTACTGGTGATGTGTTAGAGCCTGATCACGATGTAGCAGCTATTGGCTCAGGAAGTATGTATGCGCAATCTGCAGCATTGGCGCTTAAAAAACATGCAACTCACCTTACTGCTTTGCAAATGGTCGAGGAATCTTTACATATTGCAGCTGACATCTGCATATATACAAATCATAATTTGGTATTGGAGACACTTTCGTAATAGAATTTTTGTAATAACAATGAGGGCTATATTTTCATCGAGATATGGCCCTCATTGTTTATGGGCACGTGATTGAAGTGCTCGTGAAGCCTCCAGTGTTATTAATCGTTACTCTCCAACACTGTCCATTTGGGGATTTCATAATGATTCCTTTTGTGGCGTCGTCTATATATACATCACCCTGAGAGATGTGAAGTTTTGATTTTGGTTCTTGAGTACTAAGTCCAATGTTGCCGTTGTTTTTAAGATACATTAGTGAATTAGTCGTGTTTACAACTTCTCCAGCAGGTCCAACAGGGGAGGAAAAGATAGAGATACCACCACCAAAATCGCCTAACGAATTAGAGCCATGGCCAAAGGAAATACCTGCAATATATCCAGAAGTCAATCTTTGGGGTTTGTAGTCTTGGTTTTTCCACGCATTGAAAAGGATGTCCGTTGCATTAACATCGGAATAAGTGTTAGTATAGCCAAGCCTAGCGCGCCCATCATTTACATGTAGGCCAGCATTAACGATTACTGTTTTTGGGTTTTCTGCCCCAGTAATTACCTCCATCATGCCACCGTTGAAAGTACCGATAATGGAGGATAAATCTCTAAATGCTAAATTGCCAGAAGCATCAGCAGTTAGGAGTTTGGTATTGGTAGAGTTAATAGGTAGTGTCCCGAATTTTGCAGTGCCTACGAGGTCAAGAGTGGCATTTGGAGCGTCGGTTCCTATCCCGATTTTTTCATTAGTGTTTACATAAAGAAAGTTGTTGACTATGTTTTTATTCCAGTAGTTGGTTGAGTTTCCTACATTTCCAGCAACGAGTGCATAAGGCACGCTCAAGAGTTCTGAATTGCCATTAAGAGTATAATTGTTGCCACCATTAGGGTCAATTTCGGTTCTAACAGTAATGTTTTTATTGGTAAAATTCACAGTACTGAAATTGCCTAAACTACTAATCCCTCTACCTATTGGAATATTAAATAGTCCAAAAATATTGGTAGTGACGCTATGTGTTTCTGAATAAACATCAGTAGTCGTATTGCCATTTTTTTCTTGTAAAGTGATCCGTACTCCTAATTGTTTTGCACTTAAAGAATTACCAGAAGCATCTCTTGCGATTCCTTGATAGTTAAATGCTTGAGGTACAACTTGAGAGTTCAAGACTATTGTTAAAGTCAGGATAATATTTGTAAATGCTTTTTTCATTCGTTTAATTTTTAATGACTTTTAAAATGTCAGACAAACTAGAGTTTTTGTCATATGCCTTTAGTGTATAAATCCCGGTTTTTAATGATGACAAATCTAATGTATTATTTTGTAAAGGTAAATGAATTTCAGAACCAACTGCGTCGTATAATATGATTACTGTGTTATTGCCCAAATCGCCTCCAATGTTGATATTTCCAGATGTAGGATTTGGATAAAATGAATACGAACTAATAGTTTCCAGCTTTTCGTAGACATGAAGTGACAAAATGATTTGAGGTTGAATCGAACCGCTTATTATGCTCTGTAGGTTGTTTATGGACAGTGTAGTAGTGGTTATTGGTTCCCCGACGGAATACTCTATTAGTAGGTTATTGTTGTAAATAGTATTGCCTATGCTGTTAAAAGTCCCCAATAATGAATTTGGCAACTGAGCAGTTAGTTTCACACAACTAATGAGAAGAAGATATTTAAGCATAATTTTAGCGCATTTCTACTTAGATGTGAAAGTGCCTTAAAAGTTGCCGACCTATTGAAAATATTTTATATTTGGACATCAGAAACATGTCTGAAATATTGCCACTAGTGCTCAAAAGCGATAGAAAAGCTCAATATGAGTTTTATATGCTTTTGGTTCCTCGCCTCAAGGGGGTGTCTCTTAGGTACTTGAAAAGTAAAGAGGAAGTTGAGGATATTCTTCAGGAGACTTTTTTGAGTATTTTTTCCAACATTGCAACATTTAAAGGTGAATCGAAAGTCGAAACATGGGCTACAAGAATCCTTATCAATACTATTTTGCAAAAGTTTAATAGAGATAAAAAGTATGCGTTTTCTGATGTCGAGGATGAGGTTATTGAAGATAAAGGAAATTTTTCTGTAACCGACAGCAACCTTTTGCATGAAGAACTCATCCAATTGGTAAATAAATTGTCAGATAGTAAAAAAATAATATTTAACTTGTATGTTATAGAAGGCTATAGCCATAAGGAAATTGCTGAATTATTAAACATTACGGAAAGTACTTCCAAGACTCAGTTGTTTCGGGCAAAAGAGACTTTGATTGAACTTCACAAAAAAATGAATCATGTCAGGACGATTGCCTGAACATATCGACGAAATAGAAAGCTTCTACAAGGAAAACCTTGAAGGCTTCGAATCATTACCTTCTCCAGATTTATGGAGTAAGATAGATGCTTCGTTGTCCCCAGCGGTGGAGAGTAAGGTTGGTAGTGCTGCTCAAAAGTCTATTTGGAAGAGCAAATGGTTTTGGGGAGGTGTTGGGGCGATTGCGTTGACAGCTATAGTTATTGCAGGTTTTTATGCAAAAACAGTAGGAGTAAGAAATAGTGAGATAGATTCCATAAATAAACCATTTTTAGACCCAGATGTGAAGAAGTTGCCTCCTCGGTATGAAGATGAAAATGCCCCCTCTGTATATTCGCCTTCAAAGGTGTCAAGCAGCGTTAAAAGTAAAGCACCCTTGGGAGACGTGGAACCTAAACTAGGTGATGTGAAAAATATTAAATCTACTCAGCAAATAAGTGTAGAAAAAAATGATTCAGCAACTGTTCCGAATAAAATTAACGAAACAGTAGAACGTTTGGAAGAGGAGTTGAAGCCGATTACCGATGAAGAGCATAAGGAAGAGCCAGAGCCGTCAAAGAAAAATATGATTGAAAGACTCAAAGAGAAAAATAAGGGCAAAAACGACTTATTTCTTAAAAAAGATAAATAGCCCTTTACAATATTATTTATATTCAAAATGATAGATATCCTCTAGCCCCTTGCCTTGGGGCCTGTTAGATGCAAAGTATCCTTTGCTTTCTTTGCTGTCAATAATGTATATAGAAAATTCGTCACAATTTGTATTGATGGGAGGTTTTAGGTTGACAACTCTTTTCCATTCACCGTCCTCTTGAATTGCCTTGTATAAATCATAACCTCCTAGGCCAGTATGCCCATCAGAGGAAAAATAAAGGTTTCCATTGTTAGAGTAAAACGGGAATATTTCATTTTTGGATGTGTTTACGGGCGGGCCCACATTCATTGGGGCTGACCATAAGCTGTCAATTTTTACACACACATACAGATCTTTCCCTCCATACCCCCCAGGCATGTCTGAGCTGAAAAAAAATAGATTTCCATCTGTACTTATATTGGGATGGGTGAATGAAGCCGTTGAGTCATTGAAAGCAAATTCCTTTAATTGTCCCCAGGTATTTTTAGATTTTTCTGAAAGAAATAGTTTGAATCTGTAGCTTTTGTCGAATTCTCTAAATGCTCTCGAATAATAGACTTGCCTATAGTTTGATGAAAAGCATACCCCTCCCTCTTGTCTTTGACTGTTGACTTCTTCCGAAAATAGTTTTCTGTTCCGAAAATGTGTACTGTCTTTTCCTTTGAACTGGGCTTTATAGATATTGTAGTTAGGCATGCCAGTACAATCTTCCCTTTTCTTTATAATCATCCCTTCTTGATTTGACAAATACACAAGCGTCCCATTATTGTATAGCACAGGCGCCAGTTCAGAAAATTTAGTGTTTAATGTTGAGAGGTTTGTGATTTTTGTTTTTTGAGGTTTTTTGATCCATTTTTTTATAGAGTCATATTGAGCTTTGTAAACTTGCTTTAAAGAGTCATTAAGTGAATTTCGAGATAATATGGCAAATGCCTTCTCGTAGTTTTTATTTTTTTTGAGGCAATCTAAGTAGTATTGCCAGAGAGAATCATTGAGAACTCTTTTTTTTTCAAGATATTCAAAAACGACAAGTGCTTGTTTTGTTTTGTTCAGTTTTTTGTAACAGATCCCCAACATAGATATAGCGTCTAAGTCGCCTTGGTTGCTTTTTATGCATTTTTTGTAGTTGATTGCAGCTAGATGGTAATGATTCTTCATGAAGTATGTGTTGGCCTTTGCTTTGTTTTTGGACAGTATTGTCTGCGACAAAGCAATGTTACTCCAAAGGGAAAATAGGATCAAAATTGGAAGCTGTTTCGGTTTCATTAGAAGTCAAGAGGTGATACCTCTTTTGGTTTCTTTTCTATGGCTTTTAATTTGGGGGAAAGTTCGAAATCGATCTTTATCCCTATTTCATGAGTGTTTTTGGTGACATTGTTTAGTTTGCCGAGCCCATGTTCATATGCATAGCAAATGCTCAAATTGTCCAAGTTTTGTGCCAGTCTGCTGAGTCTCATGCTTCCCATGATACTGATGGTAGTATTCGTACGATAGGCTAGACCCAAACTAATATCGTTTTTATAGGTGATATATGGAATAAATGATAAATAACAATCTTGTTTTGTACTATATGCAGTTTGTAAATAGTTGAGAAGTGTGAGGGCTTGCGAGAGGATAATTTTTTTTTCAATGTAAAAAGCATAGATTCTATTTGTAGGTGAATTTGAACCATAAAGGGTATTGTAGTTTGTGGAGGGCCTATTTAAATTTTTGATACAGACTCCTAGAATATAAGTGTCTCTTTTGTATGCAGCTCCAAAACTCGATGAAAAATAATTGATGTTGTGGATGCTTATTAAGAATGGGTCTGATGGATCCTTTATTTGTAACTGTTGCGCATCGAAGCGACTATGTATATATCCTGCCGAAAGTCCAAAAATCATGAATCCAGAGAGCAAATTTATTTTGTAAGAAGCATTTCCTCTGAGGATTATTTTCCTTTCAGTAGGTAAATTGTCTTGTATTGCAATAACTCCTAAGCCGATCCGTTGTTGGCTGAATGGCGATTCTAAAGATACAATGTTGGTAAGGTAATTGATAGGGGTATTGGCCCAGTTTTGACGTAATGCAATAAAGCCTGAGACTTTTTCTCCAATGCCCGTAAGGGCTGGGTTTATATTTTGCTTGATATTGAAAAATTGGGTGATATACGGTGTTTGTTGTCCCCAGAATATGGCAGGGAAAAGAAGGATGGTTGCAGTAAATAACCTCATCTGGAAAGGAAAATTACATTTTTTAGTTCTTGATTGTCATATTTAAACAAGTAGAAGTATGTGCCTGATTCCAAATCGTGTCCATTCCAGTCGTTCTCATATTGCTTGGTGTTCAATACTATATTACCTAATCTGTTGAAAATAGTGAGCTCATAGTTTTGTATTTTTTGCAAGCCTTCTATAATAAAGAAATCATTCTTTGAATCACCATTTGCAGTCACAAAGTTGAAGATTTTTAAAGTACCTATGGAGTCAATTAGAGTTTGTGAAGGCTGGAGTATACCCAGTTTTATGGTTTCGGAAATGTTAGAAAATGTATTGTCAAGACCAAAAGACATGCTTAGGTCTATCATGATCATGCCGTTACTGACTGTAGAGCCAGTAGCATTATATTCTGTCTGGCCAAATGAAAATAATGTTGAGAATAGAATCAAAATTAGAAGTCTCATCACGCCTAGTTAATTGATTGTAAAAATACTAAATTTTATCAAAATGAGTTCTAGTTGTTTTATTTTTGTTCAAAATTCTAACTTGATTATATTAGTTTTTTGTCTTTATTTCGTTAATTGCTATAAAACAACTTTAGGTGAGGAAAATTTTAGGAATTTTAATATTTTTTATTGCTTTTGATACCTTTTCACAGGAGTTAAAAGCTAATGTTATTGTCAATACTGATCAGTTGCAAGGAGATAAAAGACTTGATCCTCAGTTGATTGTTGATTTGCAAACTAATATTTCGGGTTTTATTAATAATTATAAATGGACAGAGCATACTTTCCAAGTTCAAGAAAAGATTAATTGTACTTTTCAAATCAGTATCAATGATTTTTCAGGATCGAGGTATTCTGCAAATGTACAGATCGTGGCGAATAGGCCCATTTATAATACAACTTATGAGACTCAGATTTTTAATTTTTCCGATATGGATTGGGAATTTGATTATTCGAGGTCTTCAACAATTAATTATAATGAAAATGCTTATGTAAATTCCCTTTCGTCGCTGCTTTCTTTCTATGTTTATTTGATTTTAGCATACGATTACGATTCTTATGCAAAACTAGGGGGCCAGCAGTATTTGGAAAAGGCACAACAAATCATGAATAGTGCACAATCCTCCTCAGACCGTGGATGGAAGCAGGCCGATGGTAGTAATGTAAGAGCTTGGATCATCGAAAATCTGATCAATCCGCAACAACAAATTTTGAGAGAGGTAAATTATAAGTATCACCGAATGGCTTTGGACAAGTTTATAGATAAGCCTGAAAAGGGTCGTGAAATTATTTTAAAATGCTTGGAGGA
Source organism: uncultured Cytophagales bacterium (assembly GCA_945957555.1). Lineage (GTDB taxonomy): Bacteria > Bacteroidota > Bacteroidia > Cytophagales > UBA9547 > CAMFLX01. The sequence goes on along the minus strand of CAMFLX010000019.1, from coordinate 1,568 downwards.
GATCAAGCAAATGAATCAAATACGACCTAATACAATAACCATGAAATGGTTTTTTACAATGAAACACAATGAATTGGTTAGTTTATTTTCTAAGGCACCTCAAGCAATGAAACAGAAGTCCTATGATTTGTTGCGGGAAATAGACCCAACCCATGTGAGTATCTATGAGAACATTCTTAAGAATAATTAATACCAAATGGCAAAAATTTTAGTAGTTGACGACGAGAAACACATTAGAGGTGCTTTAAAAGAAATATTGGAGTATGAAAAGCATATTGTAGATGAGGCCGTGAATGGACAGGATGCATATAAGCTTTTCGCAGAGAACGACTATGATGTGGTCTTTTGTGATATAAAAATGCCTGTGATGGATGGATTAGAGTTTTTGTCCAAATCCATGGAGTTGGGTAAGGAAACTCAAATAGTCATAATTTCGGCACATGGAAATATTGAGACTGCTGTAGAAGCAACCAAAAAGGGTGCTTTTGACTTTATTCAAAAGCCTTTGGATTTGAATAGGTTGTTGGTGACCTTACGAAATGCACTTGATAAAGGAACGTTGGAAACCACCACAAAAGTCCTAAAACAAAAAGTAGGATCAAGCTATGAAATGGTTGGTGAGTCAGTTGCTATAAAACAGGTAAAAGATACGATAGCAAAAGTAGCTGCGACAGATGCTCGTGTGCTTGTTCTTGGTCCTAATGGTTCTGGAAAGGAGTTGGTTGCTAGAGCTTTACATGCGCAGAGCCCTCGGGCTAAGTCTCCTCTTGTGGAAGTCAACTGTGCAGCGATACCTTCAGAGCTTATTGAAAGTGAACTGTTTGGCCATGAAAAGGGGGCGTTCACATCTGCTATTAAACAAAAAATAGGCAAATTTGAACAGGCGGAAGGAGGTACATTGTTCTTGGATGAGATAGGGGATATGAGCCTTTCTGCTCAGGCTAAGGTATTGAGGGCTTTACAAGAAAAGAAAATTACAAGAGTTGGTGGTGAGAAAGATATAAATGTGGATGTAAGGGTTATTGCTGCAACAAACAAAGATTTGAAAAAGGAAATTGCTGAAGGGAGGTTTAGGGAGGATTTATACCATCGTCTTAGCGTAATTGTTATTCCAGTACCTGCGCTTAATGATCGCAAAGAAGATATTCCTCTGCTTGTGAATAAATTTTTGATTGACATATCCAATGACTATAAGACTAAGCCTAAAAAGATTGCTGTAGATGCTTTACAGAAACTGGAAGCATACAATTGGACAGGTAATGTGCGTGAGCTTCGAAATGTAGTGGAAAGATTAGTAATATTGAGTGGCGAAGAGATAAAATTGGGAGAAGTTGAGAAGTATGTCTTTAGTTGATCTTCATAAACACTCTGTGTGTAAATCTCTGGATTAAAACTTTAGTCGTATTATACAGTTAATTATGTTTTAAGAGCTTATTTTTATGTCTTTCCTATTTCTGTAGGCAATTTTTGTAATAGGAGATAGTTTGGTTTTATAATTTTTTTAGTATTTAATAGGATTCGAAAACCCAAATTAATATGAGGTCGATCATCATCAAGCAGGGAAATGT
>CAMFLX010000018.1 GCA_945957555.1 uncultured Cytophagales bacterium | reverse complement strand
GAATGAACCGCCTACGCCAAGACATTATGTGGGATTGTAAAAACCTATCCTTAGTCTGCATGAAGAGGAAACTAAGGATAGGTGGAGGTAAAACAGGTTGTCAAAGACTACTTAGCAGATTGGCATTTTAATCTTTATTTTATTAACCATTGCCTATTTATCTTGCGTTCCAGGATCCCTACCTGTCAACATGAAATATAAATATGCACCAGGAATCCTGCCTTTGGCCAAATGAGGAGTACTATAAGTATTAAAAGGAGTATTTGCCTTTTCTACCACAGAAAATGATTTAACAACCTTTACATGAGTAAAACCATAATTACCTACATGTATATGATTCGCATGACCTGTAACATATTTAGTTCCAGTAAGTGCTGCAGAACCATTTAAAGTTCCCGTGATAATATCAAATTTTTTCATATTTTTTCTAGTCTCATATTTATAACCATACTTCCTAAACAAATCAACTACCTTCTGACTCATTTCATTACTATAATTATTATCAAAATTATTCGCAAAACCGCCACTTTTATTTACATATTTTAAGTCAATATAATCCCCATTACCACCGTGACCAGAGTGCCCTCCTTCAATTGTAGAAAACTGAGTTACATATAAATTAAATCCTGTTTCTTGATTAAAACTATAAGCTGTAGATAAAAATGAAGCTGCTGCGTCACCAGCTAAATAATTTTTCTTATTCAAATCCTTTTTAATCCATCCTTTACCAGATTTTGGGAGTTCAATCAAATCCTTCGATTTATTCACAATATCATAAGTTCCCAGTAATGTACGTTCCCCTTTATTGTTAACGGAATAATAACTATGAGATTTAGCGTCTGTATTTTTCCGTTCAATGCTTCCATTTGGATTTGTAACAAAGTCGTCATCACCTTTAGGATCTATCATTATTATTGGACTATTTGACAAGCATATATAACTACTTAACCATGGTTTAATTACAGGATCCACATTCCAACGCCTTCCTAATCGTGAGTCATACTGCCAAAATTCTGCAGTATAAATGTTTCCATTTCCCTTAACCTCATCATCCTTCTCTTGCCCATTAAACCCATACCTATACCCAATAGAGCTTTGGAAGGTACGTCCGCCCATGAGCATCCCAAATGGATAGTAATCTTGCGAAGCGTATACCAAAGGCTGTTGAGTATTGTTTTTAACATCGCTGAGTACTACGCGTACGTTACCCAGATGGTCCGTGAGCTCATAGGACTTCATACCCATCCATCTGTTAAAGCTCTTGCCAGACATATAGCTATTGGCAGTTTGGTATCTGGAGAGCCCCAAACGCTTGCTGCCATAGATATAGTTTTCCTTAAGGCTAAGGGCTGGTGCACTCTGGCTCTGCTCGTAGGTCGCCAACACATTGCCTTGTGCATCGTTGATGTAGGCAGTAACCATGACATCTCCAGACTTACCTTTTACGATCTTCTCCACCCTATGTCCCATAGCATCGTAGGCAAACTCCAAGTCTGGTTTAGTGCTGGTCCTGGTTATTTTTTTGATCTTACCAGCAAGTGTCCACTCTATATTAGCAATTTCCTCTTGATTGTCTTTGATCAAATCACCCAATTCGTCGTATTGATAGTTGTCTGCACCTTGGTCTTCTATATCTGCGAGATCTGCTGTACTCACGTCATCGTCAACCCAACGCAACTTATTGGTATTTTTCTGGTAGCCTGCAGCTTTCGTTTCATAATTATAAGTAAGTGAATCCAGCTTGGTACCCGCTTTGTCGTATCTGGCCAATTTCTTAATATTCCCTGCATCATCGTAAGAGTAGGACGTTCTATAGCTTTTCGCAGCACTACCGCCCAACACTGTACTCTGAGTGATCCTGTTCAATTGATCGTATTCATACTGCTGGCTCAGTGTAGCTCCACCTTGGCTTGCCAAGCTTGGTGTAGAGGTCGTCATACTTGCAATGTTGCCATTGAAAAGCCCTTTACCAGGAGACACTGAAGCTGCAGGAAGGCTATTGGTACCTATGGAGGCATAGTCTTTGTTGTTATACGCCAAAGTATAGGAGGCATTGCTACCAATGTCCCCTTTCATCCAACCCTGCAAAGTATAAGCATGGTCTATCACTTCCACCCCTTGCTCTAGTCCGATTTCAGTTCTTGATACAGGACCATGAGGGTAATATTGATATTTAGCATCTTTGTCCCACACGATCCCATCGCGACTTGTCAATACACTTGTAATCCTATTATCCGCATCGTACTCATACTTATGAATGAACTGATCCTCTTGGCCTTTCTGGTAATAGGCTGCATTTACTTTTCCTGAAATCAAGTCATAATCATAGTCTATCCTTTTCACAAGGTCGCCATTGGCACCTTCCCGCGAGGTTTTCAACTCTTGAACCATGCTTTTCACGTTGCCGTGCACATCATAGCTGTAGTGTGTTCCCCTGTCGTAATCACTGCCATCGCTATTTTGAAAAGTAATAGTGGCTACCCTAGATCTTAAATATGTTTGGCTAAAGTTATCGAGCACATTAGGATACTGCACTGCATCGTAATGAGTCTTGGTGATCTCTCTTTTCTTGCCCGACATCATGAAATAATCAGTCATAAAGATAGACTGTACCTGTGTTTCGTATTTGTAAGTACTTAACAATTCCCTAGTCAACAATTCCCCTGTTTCCACAACCCTACCCAATTCATCATAGAGCGAATAGGAGTAAGCTCGAATCGTACCTGTCCCAGAAATACCACTTTTGTCTGTACTGCTCAGATATTTCTCAATATTATATTGTTTGGCATTTTGAGACAAGACCAATCTGCCAAATTCATCATACCAATACCTACTGCTGATCTTGCCAGCACGGTCTTTAACGGCTGTCATAGTCCCATTGGCATCGGCCAAACTACCCGTATTGCCCATAAGTGCCAATACTGGCACTCCCGTACCTGTACCAGCAGGTTCTGTGGTCCAATGTGCGCCAGCATCTGTAGTTTTGAGTAACAAGCCAGCAGGGCCCGTAATGTATCCCACCAATCTGTCGCTGAAATACACTTTACGAAGTGAAGCTACAGGAAGTCCAGTACCCTTCTCATCGCTTAGGTCAGTATCATTGGCAATTTTAGTAAGTGTGAAGTTGGTTGCATTGGGTTGTATACGGTAGCCCATACCGCCTTCTCCAACTATAAAACCATAGCCATCAGCATCGAGACAGAGTGCATTACCCTGTGCCACCAGGGTCGTATGCAGGTTAAAATTAGGCACACCAGTACCCACTTTGTATAGATATACTTGATTCCCAATAAGTGCCAGTACCATGTTGTTGGATGCACCCAGTGCCTTCACTGCGGCAATAGGGCTTCCAGTTATGGTGGCTTTTGTCCATGAAGAATTGGACGAAGACTTCGTATAGATCGTTCCCGTATTGCCACCGATCCAATAGGTTCCATTCATGGCACAAGCGGCGTTGAGATCTATAGAAGACGGTAGCCAAGTACTGGTCCAAGTATTTCCAGCATCATTAGTTTCAAGTACAGTCCCACCCTTGCCAACAGCAATAGCCTTGGTCTTGTCTGCATATTTGATGGAACTGAGACTAGGAATACGCACCGGAATACTCGTCCAATTGATTTGATCTGTAGTTACCAATGAGCCTTTGAGCACAGTACCAGCCTCACCCCCAGCCAAACCGCCACCAATAGGATCAGCATCCACACAGTTGATGGCTTTGTTATGGGTGTATGAAAGGTACCAATCTTCTGTAGCAGACTTAGAAATCATCTGTCCATTACTCGCACCCGCCAAATAATTTCCACTCTTGTTGTCTATTTCGTTTATTTTCTGTCCTGCATCATAACCAAAAGTAAGCGATGGATAGCTATAAAGATATAGGGTACTGCTAGATACCAAGCGTGTATTGTTATCCGAGCCTGTAAATACATCTGTAAACGCCACATTGGTTTTATCGTGACCTTGATTCAACCAAACGTTGCCATTTTTTTGATAAAACTCCCCATTATCGCCTGCCGCGCTCATCGTTCCCGAACTACTGATATGTGCAGCTCTCAAGCTTGAAGGAACTATATTATCCTGAATAGGAAGCCAAGAGCTGCCATTAAAGGAATATATACTGCCCGTATTGAATGAAGCCACTATTTTTAGGCTGTTGATGGCTGTACCCGTTATGGTACCAGAAACATTTAGATCCAACAGATTGGCAGTACCCTCGGGCAATACAAGACCCGACAGTGGAGTCCATGTATTTCCATCGGATGTATAGGTAAAAGACTTATCAGCTTTGAGACACAAGAGGCCTGTTCCTAAAGGATAGAAGGCAGTTGTTCCAGTATTGATGGAAACTGCCGTAAGCGTATTTGTGCTCAAGGTTGCACTGTACAATCCACCAGTACTTGTTAAAAGCAAATATTTTCCATTGACAACATAGGCATCTTTGATTTCATCAGTTGTACCAGTTACAGAATATTCTGTCCATAAACTTGCTGCATTAAAATCATCACTTTGCAGTTTTAATGCAATCTTCGGACCCGAAAACGCCCCAAATGCGTAAACCATGCTACCCGTAGGAATAGCCCTAACAGACTTCACAGTAGTTGCACTTATGACTTTCGTTTTGAAACCACTACTCCAACCAGAACTCTGGCCCACTTTACCATCACTGGTTACGGCAACTACCTTTGAACCCAGAGGCACCATTTGTTTGATGTTGGTAATGGCGGTATTGTTGGCTGTCCAAGTCAGTCCATTGTCTGTAGAAGTATATAACTGATTGTCAGAACCTATGGCCAGAAGACTGTTGGAGGTCTTCACAACTTGTAGAATGCCTGACGTGCCCAAACCTGATCTATTGATTCTGAGACTACCATCTGCATTTATTTGAAGCAAGGTACCCGCTGGGCCTGCCGCTAAATAACCAGAACCGCTGCTCTGGGCTACTATACTATTAAGGTTGCCAGCTCTGAAAGATTTGTTTTCTTGCCAAGTAAGTCCTTTATCTGTGGATGTAAACAGCTTACCAAGGTTACTGGCCGAGTACGTATTTGCAGACGAAGGAGTTTGCGTGTTTCCACAAGCGGCTATCAAGGTTACATTATTGTCATAATAAACCTCATTGAGGGTATATCCTGTTGGAATTGTGCTTTTAAGGGCTGTGTTTTCTGTCGACCAAGTATTACCTCCATCCAGCGTGGTCCAAATACCACCCGCAGTGGATATGACCATTCCAGTATTATCGTTGGAGAAAAACAATTTGTTAAGATCGGCCGTTGTAGGCCCGTGAGCAATCATCCAGGTATTACCACCATCTGTACTCTTCAAAAATTGCCCATTTTTACCACAAGCATAGGCTGCCGTAGCACTTATTTTTTTGATGTCGAGTAGGTCCGTAAGAGAAAGGCTCGCCTGACTCCAAGATTGACCACCGTCCACAGTGATCGATAGTTCGGAGGCTCCTGTGCTGGTATTATTACTTATAGCCAAACCTTGACTGTTACTTGTATAGGCCATGTCATTAGGCTGTTGACCAGCACTCATGTTGTTCGCAGCTGGTTGAATCTCCCACAGATCCATCTTCGCATGGTCGGGCAAGTCTTGACTCACCAGCTGATTCAAGGAGTTGTAGGTATAGGTCGTAGCCAACTGGTGGTCAGTAAACACAATATTACCATTATTTTTAAGGTCTGTCTCAGCTTGGGTTTCTTGGGTATCGTCTAGCGCGGCCACTCCTGATGGAGGTACTGTACGTACCAAATTGCCTGCTTGGTCATAATAATAAAGCGTATACAACTTTTTGGTATCGGTATACTCCAGCATCAAGCTTTCAGAGGCCCCACCCAGCAGAGACTTTTTGTAGTCATTCTTAAAGTTGCTTTTTTCCTGTTCCAAATAGACTTTATAACTGTATTCTGCATAAGCCCCGGCAGTAACAGTGATCTGACCAATACAAGCAGCTCCCGGAGGATCAGTCGTTGGAAAATCTGGCACGACCATAGGTTCACAAACGAAACTTTTCTCATGCGTACAGTTTTCCGTCAAGGTAATGGACACATTCTGGTCCGTACATCCAGACTTTTGGTATTTGAGATTATAGACACCTATTTGGTTCACAGAAGCATGATCACTCACCAGTGGAGTACTTATATCTGGGCCTGTCCAAGTATTCGTATATCCAGTAACTGGACTAGCACTCAAGACCACTTGCTCAAGCAATGCAGGACAAAATACCGTTTTGGAAGCAATGATGGCTCCTGTAAAGGACGGCGAACTGATCACTACCGTAGCGCTAGTCTCGCAGCCTACCGCATCTTTTACTTTTACGGAGTAGGTACCATCTGAAAGATCGGTACGCGTGACACTTGTATTGCCATCTGGCCATGTGACAGCATAAGGACTTACGCCTCCACTCACTAGCAAGCTTGCAGCGCCTTTAGCGCCTAAACATACTGGTTGTGTCGTAGTAGTTGAGACCTGCAAGGCCGAAGCTGGGCCCGTTACGGTCAGATTAAATGCGGTAGAACATTTTTTGGCATCGGTTACCAACAATTGGTAATTACCAGGTCTTGGATTTAAGAGATCTTCGGAACTGCTACTTATGGTTTGTGTAGTGCCAACTTTCAGGCCTGGCAATGTCCATGTGTAGGTAAATGGTGTTTTGCCCCCTACTACAGAAAGATCCACTTTAGAGTCATCGGAAAAACATACTTTTTCTTTTTTGGACAATACCGAAATCCCCAAGGTGTTGTTGGTGCAAGTATTAGGGGCTGTAGTGCTATACCCAACATTATAAGTATTTTTCACAGCACAGCCAGAAGCATCTCTCAAGATAAGATCATGGCTACCTGGACATACATTTATGATTTCAAAAGGGCTTATTTTACCATCGAAATAGAGGGTAGCCCCTAGATAGCTTGAAGGGTTCAGAACTATTTTGGCATTGCATACTTTGTTATCCGATGCAGGGGTGATGGTTGGTGCCAAATTTATCCCGCATGAAGGTACCGTAAAGTTAACCATTACACTACAGTTTCTGTCGTCTTGCACTTTCATAGAATAGGTTCCATTACTAAAATAAGAGCTGTATACTGGGAATGGCACCCCTGTACCACCATTAGCCCCATTATAGAAGCTGACATTGTAAGCTCCTACCCCACCTGTAACTACAGGAAACACCTCATTATTATCAACTTTTACATAAGCGTCGATCAATTTGGTATTACAAGGCTGGTGTACAAAAGTGAATACATAAGGGCAGCCATTTGCGTCACTGATGTCAACAGTATAACTTTTTCCTGCCACCAAGTCAGAGCGGGTGCTTGCCACTAGCTGGTCCTGCCTCCATTTCACCTGATAAGGAGCTGTGCCATGGCTGACCACAATACTCACCTTGTTATTGCTTTCATTTAAAGTAGTGGCAGTGAGTGGTAAGGGGTCAATCAAGCTTATGCCCAAGGTAGTGACGCAGCTTGGGGTAAGTTTGGCTGTAAGTGTATAGGTACCCGCACTGAGGTTTTGAGCCACTGATAGGTTTGGATTTGAGATGCCATTGCCTGTCCAATAATAACTCGCACCAAGTGGTGGGTTAAGTACCTGAATGGCACCATTACTCATCCCTGGACAGCCCGGATTAGCCAACCTATAGGAGATAGTGCCTATACACAATGGTGTTTCTACTGCAAACTCTCTGGTGCGCTTACATCCCGCAGCTGTAGTTGCTGCAACTTGGTACAGACCAGGCTGGGTAATCGTTGCATGAACGCCGGTAACCCCTGTGGACCAAGCATAACTTACCCCGTTAAGCGTAGTTACCGAAGCAGTAAAATCATCCCCGCTTTGGTTTAGGTTCAATTGCCAATCGCTGGGTTGATCTATAGTGAAAGGAAAGTTGATGTAGCATTTACTATTATTGGAATTTTGAATTACCGTAGCAGTATAATGACCCAAGCCCAAGCCACTTAAGCTACTGCCATTAAAAAAAGCATGGTCCCCACTCCAATAGACACTATTACCTTGTGGGAGGTTTGCAAATGAAATGGCCCCATCCGTTCTTTCAAAGCAAGTAGGGTTAAGAACGCTTGCAGGAGGCAATGTATTTTGATCACATGCCTGGACTAAGGTTATACATTCTGAAACAGTCCTACCTAAGGCATCGGTAATGGACACACAAACAATGCCCTTGTCTAAGTCTGCCTGACTGATGGCCGTTACAGCCTCGGTACTTCCTGTACTCCATGTGTATTTGAAAGGGCCTGTTTTGGTTTCTCCCTGATTAGACACAACTACGGCAACCTCTTGGGGCTGCCCTCCAGAACCTACTTTGGAGATTTGGATAGTACTGATTGGTAAGCTCAGCTCTGGAATGTCAACATTCACGGTCTTTAGACAATAGCTGCAAGAATCTAAGATAGTGATGGATGTTGCCCCTGAGGGTAAATTGGTGATCGTAGTACTGTTGATTTGCGTATTAGAAGAGTTGAATATTCTATATCTACGGCAACCACCTTCAATACTTAAACTTACCTCCCCGTCATTTTTGCCTTTTGCACTTACTGGTTTCACTGACCAAAGTACTGACATACAATCGGAGTTGGTGGTACTATGCTCTATGTCTTTGTTATAACCTTTCACCAATATAGTAGTAATTCTACCATCTGGCAAAGAAATATAAACGAGAGAATCCTTCTTAGGAATATTAAAGATTTGTATCCCATACTTTCCACCAGGCGCTAATACACTTATAAACCCAGGACAATCACCCGTAATTTTCACTTGGCTCGAACTATAGCTTACATTTATTTGCTCACAAGTACCTCCTCCTGGCAAACTACCTATGGTAAAGGTTTTGGTTACAGAACAGTTTCTTTTATCGGAAACAATCACGGAAAAATTACCAGGGTACAAATAATTAAGACTTGTTCTAAAGCCATCATTTTCAACAAACCCTGGCCATGTATACATATAAGGAGGTTGGCCTCCTGTTACACTCACAGATGCCACATTACCATCTACCTTAACGACAGGAACAATCTCCGTGGGTTGTGACAAGGTAAAGGTTTTGGTGATCACACCACAGCCCGGTGGTGCTACTGTTACCGAATAGTTCCCAGCATTCAATCCTTTCATTGGATTTGATGTACCAGTAATCGGAGCTTGCCAATCGATGGGGTTTGCGCAGGCGCATCTTGTGACACTAGAAGCTATAGTACCCATATTGTTAAGACTACCTTTTACACAAAAATCCATAACACCCGTAAGGTTTCCACTCGAATTGATCAAGGCGTTACCTTCAGAGTTTACAGAAGCGCAGGAGCTACCTATGCCTTTACAAAGACCATTGATGGTAAACATACCCTGAGAGGAGGTGACGGAGATCTCAGAAAAAGCACTACCTTCATATACACTGCTGCCGTTAAAGGTAATAGACATTGCTTTAAATGTTCCCAGATTACTCAGTTTGTCATTATTAATAAAGGTATTGCTGATGGTGGTCTTGCAGTAATTGACAATGGTAGCACCAGAGTTGTTATAGAAATTACCAGTTATATCAAGCTTCCCTCCATTGGTAAAAAGCTTATTATTATTAAAGTTCCCTGAGACCGAAAAACTATTGGTATTCAAAACCTTGCCCGAACTATTGATATTAAAATCGTTGGCAACCGTAAGGGTGCCATGGTTTTCGAGAACGCCATTGATGGCGGCACCACCTGTCACAGTAAGTGTACCATAATTCTTAAAGGTGCTATTTACATCAATATTTAGGTTGCTAAAACTAGCAGAACCGTTAATCACCAATACAAACGGCTTACCATTGGTATTGACATTCATATAGCTAGGATTTGCGTTCTCACAAATGATTAAGGTGCCTCCATTTACTTGTATACCTCCTGTAAAGTTGCTCGATCTTAAACAGACTTGCTCGTTGGCATTTACAGTAAGCACACCTGTGTTATCGGTATAAGTTCTGGTACACGATTGACAAGAAATGGATGATACTTCAGGTTTCATGCAAGTATTTGGGATTCCTCCTCCACCCGTATTTGGGTCATCCACATAAGGGCTGCCATTAAGCTTAACTATTGCGTAGCCATCATAGCTCCCATAACAGGTGGGATTAAAAGTATCTATGGTTACATTACAAAGGGGATTCGTAGTATTGATGGTAAATGTAGCCGAAGCTTGGCATTGTTTGCTATCTTTTACATACAAGGTATAAGTGCCTGCCGTGGTATATGCCTGACTAGAAGCAGTACCCGTAGCACCCGACCAAGCATAGGTATATCCTGCTGTGCCTCCCGATACGGTAGCAGTAGCAGTGGTACCACTTACAGATACACTTACGACCAATGCCGTAGGATCAGTAATAATAACTTGTTTTCTTGTGGCGGTACAGCCCGTTGCCTGTACATTTACATAGTAAGTGCCCGCTGCAAGTCCTGAAACCTCTGAAGTGGTATTGTTGAGGGGGGCTTCCCAAGCATACGATACATTACGTGCAGGACAAGCACATTTGGTATAGCCACTGGTCACAGCCGCTACCTCAATTCCGTTCGCATCGCAAATATCCACATATCCCGTAAAAGATGCCGACCCATTAATGGTAGTACTGGTACTCACTATAAATGCTGCACAATAGCTTGTCCCACCCTTTACACTTGCATTTACCGTAAGATTTTTGGTATTGATCACACTTCCATTATCACCTGTAAACGGACCTTCAATAACAGTGGTACCATCAACCTTAATGTTCCCCTTATTGACAAAGACTGAAGAAACTTTCAAGTCTAGTTTGGTGTAAATGGTACAAAGATTGGTAAAATTTCCACTGGAGTTGGCATTTAAATATCCATTCACATTCAATATCCCAGCATTGCTTATGGTCGCATTATTGTTGAAATTACCCGAAACCGATATTTGATTGGTATTGGTATATTGGCCGGAAGGATTGATGTTGAGATCTCCTGAAACACTTAATAGACCGTGATTTTGCAAATTTCCATCAATAGAGATTCCCGTACTAATAGATAGTGTTCCATAATTAACAATTTTACAATTGGAAGGAAAATTCAATGAAGTCAATGTTAAGGATCCGGTGATCACCACTGTGATAGGGCTTGTATTGCTGTTAAAATAGAGCCCAGTGGGCTTGGCGGTACCCGATACCACCAAGGTGCCACCATACATAGTGATGTCACCCACAAAGTTAGCCCCATTTAAACACACTTGGCTGCCAGGGTTTACGGTAACACTCCCAATATTGGTATTGTTGATGTCTCCTGCAGCACAGTTCACTGTGGGTGCAGGCGGTGTTTGGCAAGTGGCTGGAGTTCCTGCCACTTGCCCATTTACAAATACCTGAGCTTTGCCATCAGTCCCCCCATTACAGCTGGGCGAAGTAGTCTGTACCGTCACTGTACAGTTACTTTGTGCATTTAAATTTGGTAGTGCCATCATACAACCCACCAACAACAATGTTATAAAATGTCTCATATTTACAGTATAAATATTGTTTGCTTTCATTTTAAATTTCTTATTTGACCACATTTGACGCTGGAATTGGATATTTACATGCCACTGGGTTCAGTGCTGGCACATTGACCTTCACTGGTACATATAAGTAAGTCCCTTTAATTTGAGGATGTGCTAACACCGCATCAGCAACAAAGGTCTTCATGGCACATGCAGGGTAAGGACATGTGGCATTTGTGGGCGGGCTGCTCTCCTGCCTCAAATTGACAAAAGAAACCACATCCTCATATCTGTAGGTTGGCAGCAAACCGGTAATATCTATCGCTATATTATTGGTTACAGAATTTTGTACAGTACTAAACACACCCTTCAGGGTTTTATTATTGGAGGCATCAGTGATCACCGTACCTGTCCATTTGGGTTGAAGTACACTTAAGTCTGAAACGCTACTCGAATTAATCTTGAGAACGTTAAATACGGCTGAATTGTAATAGTCTTTTCGCTCTGAAGAGGATAAACTCACAGAAGACCTTGTAAGATCATCTGCTTTTCCTTGATCATCGGTTAAAATCAAGGCATTCAAAAGCGATATTACATTTTTAGCATCGTTAGAAAGTATACATCTTGGAGGGATGGTACATGGACTAATGGCTATTGAAGACTTGCCTTCCATGAAAAAACTTACCTCATCAGTATTTATATCTAGATAAGAAGATTTCAACACAAAACTTTTGCCTTGTTCAAAGGATAAAGCCCCTGCGTATGAGTCAGGAACCGTCATACAACATAGTTTAAACAAAGAGTTAAAATTGGCATTCACATTATCAGGAATCCTCAAGTTCAAAGTGAAAAAATTAGTACTTCCGGAGTATAGATTCCCTGTCAGCAACTTGCCTGATACGCTTGCTTTCCAGTAAACAGCCTGATCTATACCTCCAGAAGCATCCTTGATATATTTTCCGAGTGCAACTCCGAGAGAGATGGGATACAAAAGTTGACCTGTATTGTCTTTAGCGGAAGGATTACAAGTTAAAGCTACATCAGACACATTTTTAAGCATTTTGTTGCTCCTCAAATCCATGAAGAGTTGTTCTAAATCTGAGGCCAAAGGACATAAGCCGCAAGATTCATATTTAGCCCTATCCCTCTCTTGATTGAGTTCATTCATTTGAGCTGTTATATCCTCTTCACATGGAGTACTCATAAATAGGGTATCCTTTGTGGGAGTATCTACCGTAACCACAGTGGTGCATCTTTTCGCTACGGTGTTGCCATTTATGGTCAGTGAATTTTCTGGATAAAACCTTTTGGTCTTTTTCATAAAATGACCAATTGTATTTCTATTGCACATACCATTGTCTACCATAACAGAGTAAGTGTAGCTAAACCCGGGATTTCCGTAGAAATAATTAACATTCCTCTTTTTGTATAGGTTTGGGTCTGACCATGCGTTGGGATTGCCGATACATCCACAATAATAGCCATTGGTTAAAGACAGTTGATTATTGTTAAGAGCCAAAAGTTTTTGTTTTTCAGCAAGGTAAAAGGTCCTATACAACTGCCATTCATCATCTCTATCCAGTATTCCATCTTTGCAGTTAGGATCAGCACCACACTTATTGTCCTCTGGACAACCTACAGCCATGGTGGCAATTTGCGCCATGCTGTATTTGGTACTTGGAGAGCTGGAGCCATTGTTACCAGCTTTGTAATCATTGGCTACCATACTCATAAATTTATGATTAAGTCCATTGGTCTTGATCAATGAGTCAAGACTGGTCTCTGGTGTTGCCCCTATAATCAAGGGTACGTTGCTTGCATTCAGCAAGCCTGCACTCTTAGCATCAACTACCTTATTAGAAGTCATTAGCAAGTCAGTAAAACGATTACTTGCCCCTTCCTCCTTACATTGTAAAAAATACTTGAACTCCGGATGATACACCACCAAAAAATTGGCCCAATGCTTCTGCCAGTTAGCATAAAAATCTTTGAATTCAGCCAGATACCTTACCGGTATTTTGTATTTACCATTTCGTGTGTCTACAGGCACCACTATATTGGTATTATTGATTTGAGGACCCAATAGTCCCCAATCAACCTTTGGGCTGCTACTTGCATTTACGGTCAAGCTTTTGAATGTCACCTCTACATAGAATATATTTCCGTCTGTGTCAGTATAATCTGTTAGGGCATAAGATAAATTTGATTTACTGGGCACAAACTTTTCATTAAATAAGAATTCATTATTTACGTAGTTTGTATAATTGGACGAAACAATTTTTACGGGATAATGCCATGTACATTTCTGGTTTCTAAAAAATTGGTTGGGCAGCACATTGCCAGTGTTGAAAACAGATAAAGGAAAGTCACTGGGTTTAATGTCATTACCTGCACCTGTTCCCTCGGTATTGTTTACAATTTCTAAAGAAGCTTCATTATTAGCACTTGGTTTGTTGTTGGCATCATAGGTAATGGTAGGCGTAGTATTCATGTTTAAGTTTTGCTTTCTAATCTCCCCATATTGTCCATCTGGAGACACATCCGAAAGCAAACCCTCTAGTGCCATGCTACAGGTCGATTTTGGATTACATAGATCACTACAAATATTTCTTAGATAATTGATCTCCTTGCTATTGAAATCTTGATGGGCGGCGATCATCTTTTCTATTTCAGTGGTGCATTGTGCACAGCTACTAAAATTACAGCCTACTGTATTGACGTAAGAGAGCTCTTTACTTTTGAACTCATCAACAGATTTGATACATCTAGTAGCCGAATAGGCCTGCCAATATTCCTCAAGTTTGTCGTCGTCTACGGTCACAGTTCTCGTTAACTGATATTCTCCAGGCTCCAATTGTCCATCCGTTCCTATGGTTGGTGCAAGGCTAACCGTTTGAGATTGTCCAGTGTTTCCACCCACAGTACTACCAGAACTATTTAGCAATTGTTGGTTGCAGTTGTTTAAAAGGTTCAACTGTACCTTTACAGCACCATCCACAGGATATCCTATATCAGCACCTGTAATGTCATTGCAAACGATTTTATAGCTACCAAAGGTACCATTATAGGTAACTTTGTATGGTTTTTTGCTGTCCACCACTATTTTGGCAACATAACTCTTGACCTTCCCATCATTGATGATCACATCATTAGCCCCTGCTCCTTTGAGAAGGTCATTCTTTTCAGTAGCACTAAATCCTGGTATCGATTTGAGATTGTCAGGATCTTTTCCCGTAAGAGCACTTGCAATTACCTTACCTTGCAAGTTAAGATACTGCAAGGTAGACTGTCCGTTGGGGTCTACCGTAATGTTCTTCTTGTAATTTTGCGAATACCCCACTTGAGCACCAAACAATCTGCTGAGTTCGGTCTGTTGCGCATTCCCGTAGTAAAATGAAGTCTCATGACCTGTTTTCATTCTGTAATTGGCCCCAGGAATGGTACTTTTTGCAATCCTACCACTGTGGTCATTGGTATATACTTTCTGTGTATAAGGGAACAAGGAGTCGTAGGGCAACAAATTCCTGTTGAGCATGTTGCTCCCAGTGTTTCCATTGGTACCAAACTGATTGGAGAGAGAAAAATAGGATGAACTGCCCGAATTGCTGTCAAATCCTGGTGATAAAATAGTACAGCTATTGCCGGCATAGGTACCTACATATTCTGATTTGCTGAGAAAGGTTTTACCATTGGTGACATTAAAGTGTGGCCTATAGCCTAGGTCATTCTTGGTAATGGGAACTGGCAACATAGAAATTACGTCCTTACCGTTATAGTCGTATAGGGTTTCTCCAATAACCAATCTCTGGTCGGAGTTATTCCTAGTCTGTTCTTGTCTACTGCGTAGGCTGCCATCCATGTAGTTCATGACCAGCTTTGTCTTCCCTTCCTCTGCAAAACTAAGAGATGACTGCCAGTTCATATTGGTATCAAGTCCGCTGATCTGAGTATAGCTATTGGGATCAGTAAATTGCTGAAAATTGGTAAGATTAAGTTCATCATCCGTACTCCACTTTGAATACGCCGTATAGGGGGTATTGTTCACCACATTTTTGCCTACGGCTCTTACCCTATACAACAGCACACCTCTTTCATACATCAGAGGTATTTCATAATAGGTCTGTGCTGTCTGAATCCTTGAACTGTTATTCTTAAAAACCATCCTATCCAGTTGCAAGCTAGACAGAGGCTGCCTTTGCCCTAATTCGTCATAATCCGAAATATAACTCCACTCAAAATCGTAGGCTGTAGCCCCCTTGGCACTCATATCACTCCAACTTACCTTTAAGTTTTTGTCTGTGGTACGTGTAGCCACATTCAATGTAGGTATATCACTAAGCCCTAGCTTGGTAAAACTATTGGTAACGACACTTGCTTCCAATACATAGTTGTCGGATAAAGAAGCAGGTGACACACTTGTAATCGTTACCGTAAGCTTTTGCGCGTCATCCACTTTAAAATACGCCACATCACTCACCTGATTGTCCATAATGCTCAAACTCAGTGTAATGGAGTTATAACTAGGTGTACCTGTCTGAAAACTTCCATTCTTCTCAACCTCATAACCAATATTGAAAGTCACCTGTGCCGTAGCATTACTACGTACACCAAGTACAGCACTTGGTTTTATGTAAAACTTAACCAAGCCATAAGACTGCTCCACCCAATAAGACCTCCCATCCAATGAAGGAGTACTTTTGGAACTTGCGTAGCGGTCGCCCTGTACAGTCATGGCATTTCCGGTAGTCAATACGCTGCCTGACAAAGACCTTACCGACTGGGAGAATGCACATAAATTGCATACAACTGTTAATAAAAATAAAAGTAGTTTCATTGTTCTAATCAGTTAATGTTTCTGGATAGCGTTATTTAAATATTTTACTTTGATTGCTCCTGATCTCCTTTAGGGTCATCACTCCTCTCTCCGTTTCCTTTTTCACCCTGATCAAGGTACCCTCATCATCATACTCATATCTGGTAGAGAAATTGTTTTCATCAAGCTCTGCGACCAACTTTTGCGAATGTGGATCATACACAAATGACTTGAAGTTGCTCTTGAAGGGATGCAGTCTGATATCATCATAATATACATCACCACTGGTCTTGTTATTGACCAGATCTATACTGATGGTTCTGGAGTTTAAGGGTACGGTAAATGAACTTTCTATTCTTTGCCAACCATCGATGATAGGACCTGAAGGCCTAAATACGTCCAAAGTCTGGCTCTCATCAAAAGTTATTTGAATGCCCGAATTCATATAGGTAGCAGGCGATATACCTGTAAAATCTTCCTTGACCCATGCGGATAGTAAATAAGTATTCCCTGGAATGGGCGCAAAAGAGCTCACACATTCAGAACCACATTTATCGGGTGCCTGATAGGTCACGGTGAGTGGTCTGGTACCGTTGACAAACACCACCTTTAGTTCATGTGATTTACCATCGGATGGTAGATTGCCCAAGGTTAAGGGCTTGCCAGCTAAAGTAATAAAACTATTAAAGCTATAAGCACTGGGAACCCCATCCAAGTACAAAATGTAACTACTGTACAAGGGTATATTGTTGGTCTTCATGGGATAAACGGTAATTCCATAGGTGTTGTCCTCCTTATTGCAGGGAGAGGGCACCACCACCAGTTCTTTGGCTACATTATACACCAAATCACATCTCTTTTCCAGCCATTGGACACCATCATAATAGGTACGTTCAGGAGTAGACTTGGGACTGTTTTCATCCAAATAAGTCCCTACATAATCTTTTCCCTCGTGATCAAAACGTCCGATAGAAAAACTACTTTGTCCATTGGTGATCCCTACAGTGGCAGGAACACCATAATACCCATCATATCCAGACGAAGCACTCCCTGTGGTCCAATTCATTTTATCATAATAAAATCCCACATTGCTATTGCCTGGCAAGATGGGATCATTGCCATTGGTAATCACCAATTGAAAGGTATTGGTTTGCTCAGGATACCACAATACAGAATTTTGATAATACCCCACATCTTTCCAAAGAATAATAAAATTGGTGGGATTGCTTTGGTAAAATATTTTGCCCTGTCCATATTTGCCTGTCCCACCCTCAACGGGTAATAAAAGGTCTACATCTGCCCAAAAAGGCGCAACCATGGCAGGTACTTTGATACTGGAAAGAGGTTCCGAACTGTAAGTCGAATAGGCTGCACCAAAAGTAACATTTCCGTTGATATTGATAAATATGGAATCGTATTTGACCCCAGAAATGTAAAAATCAAAATTTAATTTAATAGCACTGGCACATCTACAAGCTTTTGTGGTATCCATATATGAACCATCATCCCCTGCCCCAATGCCACCGCTAGAATAACTTTTCGGATGAATGGCTGTAAAACCCGTAGTATCTATAATACAATGGCTAAATCTGGGGGCTTGCGCTTGGGCGGCAACCAAAGCCATAAAACTCAATAACAGACCAATATACAGCCTCATCCTGTGTGTCAATTTTATGTTCTTGTTTTTCATCCTATTTTCAGATCAGCGCTTTATTGTTTCATAATTTTAGTAATCCTAAGTTTTTTGTCCGTAGGGCTCACTTTAATAGAATATTTTCCAGTATGTGATTGGGTATTGATCACATTGGTAGCATAATTTTCTCTCCAGCTCAAATGGTCATCTGCACAATTGCCATAGCCATAGTCTTCAAAACCATCAAAGCCACTTTCTCGGTACCGGGAGTTGCTACCCATACCCACCACTAAATTACGGGCAAAGCCAAACTGAGCCATCATATAGCGGTTAAGTACATCCCTGCTTTCTATTTCCATCCCGAGGCTGTTGTAGTTGGTGCTCTGTACCCCGTACTGCCATTTGCTGAGCTCTGGCGTATTGAGTATATGCAAGCGCCCTGTATCTGCAGACCAAAAAGGTGTAAAGTCTATAAAATAACCCTCATTGCGAATATTTAAGTTATTATTCAGCAGGCTTTGGCTTCTTCCTGTAAGGTAGGTCCATGTTCTGTAAGGCCTAAAGTTGCCTTTTTGGCCGGTGGAAAAATAATTAACAGTTGTAGCTGTGGAGGCGCTATTGGTAGATGTGCTACAGTTGCACATCTTGGCCCAATCCTCATTAAACTCTTGTGCGGTAGCGGCAAGCACACGGGTGAATTTCAGTTTTTTGCCATCACCATCCATCATTGGGTTATCAAGACACCTTACATGACCAACCTCCAAGTTCATCAAGTTTCTGGCGCCTGACCTAGCGATTTTTGCATAAGTATTCGTGGCATTAAAACTCACAGTGCTTCCTTTTTTGTTGACAAGCAAATTGATATTGTTTACCCCCTTTACAAAATAGGCATTGCCCACCCCAGGAATTACCACTTCATCTCCTTCCTTGAGTGATGCGAGCACATTAGCATCGCTCAAATTTGTAAACCTATACCCATCATTGGTGCTGGCCGCATTCATACGGTCATAAGCCCAATAGGCAGGATAGCTAAAGCTGTAGACGGGGTCTCCAAACTCGTTTTGAACGCTGCTCAAAAGCAATTGCCCCGTTTGTGCATCCCAGGCAAGGTTTTGGTTGGTTACGCTGGTACCATTATCACTGTGCACCACTCTGTCTACTATACCTAGGCGATTAACCACCTTGGTAGTCACTAGTGCCTGAAACTCTACCTCTTCACTGTTAAAGGAAGGAATGACTATGAAGAAGAATAGTGGAATAATACTAATTTGTTCATATTTAAAATTACCCTGAAGCCCCGCCCCCACGGTACTTGAAATAGAATACCGCTCGTCGTGAACCATATCTATGTCCAAGCCTATATCTTTATTATGAGTACCTGAGCTGATACTGAGGTCTGAGTTGACTACCGGCACACTACTGCTTAAGCCCCCATTAGCGTTGGTTTTATAATAAGTAATAACTTCAGAAACTGGCTTTATGCTATTGGGATCTGCCCCCGGAGCTTGGTCTGCAAAAATGCGCTGCGCTTTGGGTTTACCATGCATATCATTGATCTCAATATAATAACCTTGGGTACATACCCTTCTGTCATGAAATAGCATTCCAGTTGCTTCAACAAGAGGATTGGATTTATCTGGGGTGGATTTCATTACTGTTCGGTTGGCTATGGTAGGAAAGTCATAAGCAGTATAAAATTCGTTTTCAAGCCAACCGTTACCAGTACCGTCACTTTCAGAAAGGAGTTTGGGGTTAACTTGGGAGTTTGTGATCTTGATAGGAATGATCTTTACTTTTCTATAACCCACAACTGGCGAGGGGTAAAAAGACTCGCCCAAAGGCTCCTCCGTAAAAAACTCCTTTGAAGGGGCACAAGAAACGGTAACGCTGCCAAACAAGGGAACTTTAAAAGGATTCTCCTCATTGCCTATTATAGGCTCATAAGCCGCCACACCAGAACTGATCTTTTCCCCGTTTTCAATCATACTGTAATCGTACAATTGCCCATAAAACCCAACTTCTTTCTTGGCCTGCCCTGGCGTTTCATTGTCAGCGATCATCTTGTCCCAGTTGTCGGATAGTACAATCGCACGTACCCTGTGCCCACCGCCCATCTTGATTTTATCGGGTTCGTTTAATCGTACAAATGACACGTTTGGCTCCATTGTCTTACAATTGCCTTTGTCGCGCATTCTTGGGAAAAACCCATTAAATAGACTCACAAGAGGGGATAAAATTGATACAACTTGCTTGCATCGATCCACAAGCCCTCCAGACTCAAACGAAGTTTTATCTAGCGAAAGCATTTGTAAGGTTAACTCCCTATTGAGATGCAATCTTGCAAACATAAATGCATTTCTAATGATAGGATTGTCCTTGGTTTCTGTCCCTCCATTGACCATCTTAAGTTTGATCAAGGCTTTCTTGTAGACATTGGAGTTAGTTCCATCACTTACCAATACACTATTTTCTGGCTCTATGGCAGCATATCCAGGCACAAACTCTTTATTAAGATTGACATTGGTAGAATATCCATTGAGTACCTCAATAGAAAACTTATGATACATGTAGTCGATTCCAGATAGGTACTTACGCCTAAACTCTTCATTTTTCTTACTGGGGTCTTTGGGCGTAAAACCCTCCTCAAGATCCACCATGATATAATTATTGGGAGAATTACCATTATACATTGTACTGGTAGGGCTGGTATCTGTGGAGGCATTGGCCATGCCCAATACCCGGAACATTCTCATTGCTTGTTTATTTTGAACATAGCCGTAGTCATCCGACTCATAAAAAACCTTAAGTATTCCACCCGTGGGGGTCATGACAGAGGACATCGCCCATGCGCCTGCATATAGGTCAGTTGAGTCCTTGTTGGGGTTGGTATAAGGGAAAATGACATTGTTTACATTGGCATTGTTATTACTTCTTTTATAGTTTCCCCATCTATCGACCCCATTGATCTTATAGGAAGGATTTAGGTTTGGATCTTTAACCTTAGAAGCGGATTTGTCCTCTCCTGCATAATTGAAAATATAGGGGTTCACAACTCCCTTAGAAGATTTGCCATAAGTGAACCATACCTTTTTAAGGGTAAGTTTGCCTTGACTACCACTGGCTACACTGTTCACAGTGTTAGGACATAGTGAGTAATCGTATTCAAAATACACAGTTTTGATAGGCTCTGGATTGGTATTCCTCATATCGGATTTCGCATACAATACGATCTTTTTGAGTTTTTTAAGCCTGACAGATTTATCTACCCCCCCATTAAAGTCCGCTACGCCCAAACCATCATCCCTGTCATCTGTATAAAAGACAGCAACGTGATCACGAGTTTCAATAGAATGTAGGTAACATATTTCTTTCTCGCCATAGGCATAGCTTCCTTTGTCATCATCAGACCCTTTGGTGTTTAGCCCCCTGCTGTAGTTTGCAGTATTGGCGGCAAAAGGGGTTCTCCATCTTTGATTTTGAGCAAGTTGGGAATAGTTAAATTTTGTATAATTGCCATAGTCCCCATCTGAGGGTCCAGGAACTGAATCCTGATCAATATAGTCTGGCGATACGGCACTGGTGAGCAAATAGGAATACGCATAAGGTGGCGTTTGCACGTTGCTATAATAGTTATCCATTCCCTTTGAGTTTTTGATACTATTATCACCGTTTCCGTAGGTAATTGGGTCATACCCCCCATTTCCCGCTACAGAAAAATTTACATCTTGGTGAACCATATTGTAAACTGGGAAACCATATATATACCTAGCCCCATTGGCCTCCGTTACTTTGAACTCAGAAATATGATGGCCTGCCCTTCCAAAGCCATCTCTTCTTATTTTTTGTTTTTTAAAGCCTACATTGGTATCTGCTTTGGAAAGCATACTTGTTTGACTACTATTAGCCGAATCATACCAGGTGAAATTGTTTTCTACATAATTATAAATAGGCATGAATTGGCCAGTTTTGGCCTCGTCCACTGTTAAATGAGAAAGGGTGCTAGTCCTATTTATTCTTTTGGATCTTTGCTCAGTACTCGGTATTGGGGTCTTGGACAAATCAGAGGCCCCTTGTGGCGGAAAATATTCATAATTCCCGTTGACCACATGATCCACATCATGCCTCACCACATTGGTCCCTAACTTACTTGCTGTATATGCGTTATCGTTTTCTGGAGAAAAGTCTCCAATTTTTTTGAAATAGACTACCTCTTTACCTACTGAGCCATTGATGCTTTCATTTTCATTTTTAAAATGTTTCACTCTGCCTTTATCGCAACGTAAGTGTCCTCCAGTTTCAAGATTGCTCGAACTAAAATAAAAGTCCCCTCCAATTTTTGTGGAGGGAGGCCCACCGGCCTCTAATTCTAAATTTCCTCTAGAATTGGTTCCTTTCGAGACACTTTTTGGGTCATGAACGGTTCCCACATCCCCCCTATGGAGTCTGAATGTACCTCCCGTACCATAACCAGATACTTGAAAAAGGTCATACGAATAATTAGTTACTGGCAGGTTGTTGGTAAACTCGTTAAAACCCGAATCCTTTTCCCTGTTGAAATCCAATAGCTTATTAATTTCATTTGACTGACCCGTATACATATACCCATAGGCTGGCAAACTTTTATTATTGGAGGCAACTCTCTGTGTGTTTACATACACATTTCCACCTAGGGCGTTTTCTGAAACTGCATTTGAAGCTCCCAAACCAAGGCCAATGGTAGCACTGGTATTGGTCATATCATTTTCAATATAAGGCAAATAGGTGGGCTGAGCAAAGCCAATAAAGCCACTTTGACCCAAACCACTCCCTGCAAAGTCACTCATGGATAATTTATGTGAATAAGAAAAATTATTGGAAAGGGAAACGCCTTTAAAGCCCTCCAATGTATTGTATGGCATAGATATGTCTGAACCCAAAGAAAAATTATTCTGAGTGCCTTTCATCGTTGCACTTAGTCCTAAAGATGGCTTTAAAGTGATACCATCTTCCGTACTGAAAGAGGTGGCCAATCCCATACGACCTGTAAATCTGGTTTTGCACACCTCTTTACTTGCCTGTAAACTAAGCCCCACACCTGTACCAAAACCAAAGCCATGGTAAGTATTGTAAAATACGTTTAAATTGGGTTTCAGCCCCAAAGGAAAACCAGCAATTTCAACATCTACAGAACCACTGGCCCCAAATGTTGTATTGGGCTTCATATTAAAGTCCTTCGATACGACATCACCCGAAAAGTCGTCTGGCAAGCCTCGTAAGTTCCTATTGATAGAACCCACGTTTAAGTTCCAACCAAGCCCTACCCAGCTTGCTTCTTGATCCATGGTAATGCCAGAAGCATAATTTAAACTCAATGGATAGCCACCTACTTCCATCAAAGGTATACTGTAGCTAAAATCACCAGTAAATGGATCTACCATATTGTCAGTACCAACCGCACTATAGTGTTGGACATCAGGATGGCTAGGTCCCGATGTTAAAGCAAACAATTGCATAGGGAACAAACTCACAGCAACAAAGGCCAAATTCAAAAGCCACAAAAACGTTTTCGTAAATCTAGATTCCCTTAAAACAGCTATCATCATATATATTTATTAAAATCTCACTTATTCTATATTATTAGATAGATAGTATTTGTCCATGGTTTGGAGCTAACACTATTTATATATATTGAGGCAGTTCAAACTTGCTTATTTATTACTTTTTAAATAAAAAACTGCTTACTTTTCCAAAAAACAAAACACATAAACAACAACTCATCTCTATTATTTTTTCATGCATATTAAAAAATACATAACACATGTAATTTTAAAAACAAATTACACAGATATAAAACATACACATAATATAAAAACCAATTTTAACCTATATAATCATAATATACAGATAATTATTAAGTACTTTTAATGTAACAAGATATAACAAAATTAAAAATCAAATCTAAATAATCATCATAAAACCAATTATATTTTATATATATTTTCTTACGAAACAGATAATTTAAACATTAAAAGACAAAATATAAACATTCCAATACAACCTAAAACCATGAAAAATAAAATGATATTCAAACAACCTTTCTCATTGTATATTTATTTCTTTTTACAGGTCTCACTATTCAGGATTAGCAAAAACACCACATACTATCAAAAATCTTATAATCAACACCTTAACCATTCACACAAGTAAAAAAAACATCCCCACTATCTTAGGCCCCAATAGAATGTTTTTGGTTAATTATGGATGAAACACTAAGCTTTAACAGCGAAAGTTGTTTTAAATTTCTTATTTCCCCACGCATAGGGTTTTCCTATAAAATTCCTTTTAGAAATTTTAACATATACAATTTTAATATTTACAAAGTAAGTCTACTCTAATACTATTTAAAATATCCAAATTACAGATGCTTATATTCAAATCGTGGATTATTCCTTTCAATTTCAACATGGCTAGAAATGTTTTCGTTTAGCATCGGTCAATTGTGAGGTTACTACCAATTGTCTTTATTGGACTTTACAGATCCGTGTTCCTTTAATTTGGTATAATTTAGTTATTAAAGTCCCTAAGATAGGATGACTGGATAATTTAAGCGTAGCCAAGAAGCAAAACGGTTCATCGTAAGAATCCATTGACTCAAACCAAAGACCAATTGGCAAAACATTTATCCAACCATCCAATACAAATTTTCTCTCCCAATTCTTTTATTTACCCAAGGTGCTTTATATATTTATCGATCATATTTTTAAACCACATTCAAATGATTAAACTCTACAAAACTGTGCTACTAGGCACGCTCTCATGGCTTGCAGCGAGTTCTCAAGCCCAAAACAAGTTGGCATTTATTTACAAAAACGACAGCACTGAGGCTGCTTATTACAAGGCGTTCCTCAAAGGCTATGGCTTTGAAACCGATTTGGTTGAAATGCAGCAAATTGGCAATCACGATTTTTCATCCGAAAATTTGATCATCTCTGGCTCCAACTCTAGCGATACGTGGACCTCTTGGGGGACCGACAATGACGTGGCAACGATCAAAAAAACTAAAAAACCTATTCTAGCGCTTTGTCAAGGAGGAAGTGGCTTGCTGAACAAGTTGGGACACTGGAACAATGGTGGCAACACGGCAGGTAATGGCTTTGGGCTCGCCCTAAAGGTTCTTCACCCTGACGACGTTATTTACAACACTCCCAACAAGGTGACCTTAAATGCGGACTCCACTTTCGAGCCTTATACCAAAACGAGTTGTGGCAACTATTTATATACCACCAATGGGTACCCATCTAGCATAAAAGTGTACGACAGAAGTACGGTAAATAACTTTAAAGGCTATGTGGGCTTGGCAGACGACTCTAGTAAATACTTCTATCTTGGCTATGGGGCGACCAATGCGATGACGGACTTCAGCCAAGCTGGACAAGATTTCTTCATCAATTTGGTGTACTATGCAGGTCAATTTAACTTTATAATTACGGACCTACAAAAAGACGACAGGGTGATTAACAATACTACCTTCTTCCCCAACCCTAGTAAGGGTGTATTTCAAATGAATAACTCTGTGGTGATTGCTCATGTAGGGATTTACAACACCATGGGAAATCTGGTATCAGAAATAGAGCAACCCAAAGACAATTTGAATCTTTCTCACCTAAAAGCTGGTGTATATACCGCAAGGGTACAGTATGCGGACAAAATAGAAATTGTAAAGTTGGTGATTGAATAAATATTAGAATATTGACAATTAAAGGGGCTGTCCGAATTGGACAGCCCCCTTTTGTTTTATGTTGGATCTACGATGCCCTCACTGATCATGTTCAGTGCTGTGATACTCGGGAGAAAGAAGTATTCTCCGCCACGGCTTTCCACAAATCGAGGAATCTCACTAAGAAAGTAAGGCGCTTCACCCCTTTCTTTATTACCCTGTAGTATCATTCTGCCCATATCGTTCACATGATTGCCCGCAATAGGATCTTTATCATTGGCCAACTTAAAATCATTGCCATAATTGATCCATTGCTGAAACACAAATTCAAACTGACGTTTGATACTCGCCACCAAGGTAATGATGATGGTGCCATGTTCCCCATTGTCGCTATCTGGCGTAGACGTACCATAAGGCAAACCTCTTCTGATCATTCTTCTGCGGTTGTCCAATGCGGCAGGAGTATCAAAAGCCCCTTTGTTGCCAAACTCTAGGGAGCCTCGGGGATTTGCCCTGCGCACGTGTGCCCCTACTGGGCAGCGACTGCCCTCTATATCTTTGTCATAGTCAAAAGCAATGAAATCTTTGTTGATCTCTTTAAACCTTGCCCTCGCTTTTGCGAGTTCTTCTTCAGTAGTTGCCTTTACCATGTCCAAAATCGCTTGTTGTCTGTCATTCGCTATTTTCTCTGCATCGGCTTTGTTTGGGAATGTGGTTATGGGTACACCGTTTCTCCATCTCCCCACAAACTTAGCAGCCAATACTTCCTTGTCTAGCTTGTATTTTTCAGCGGCATGGTCTAGGTACTTATTGAAACTACCCACGTTTTCATGAAACTTGTTAAACACCAAAAAAGAACCATTCTTGGAGATCAATGGTGGAGTTGGCGCCACAGGATACTCCTGCGCCTCATCCCTGTAGCCCAGAATAAATTCCCCAGTTTCCAAAGCGCCCCAGTTCGACTCTGATCTTGGATCGCCGTAAGCTATCTTTTTACCACCGCCCAGCAGGTCACCCATATCTTCGGTCATACCTTTAAAGAATGGATTACTGATGCCGTCTGAATAGCCAAAATGTTCCTTAGCGGTAGGCATGCCATTTTCATACAGCGCCGATACGTCTTGGTATTTGGCCTGTTCTTTGCCTCTCCCAAAGCCTTCCAATAAATGAACGCCCACATTGCTCTCTATAAGTCTTAAAACCTCCCCATAATGTGCCTCAAGGTCTTCCACTGTTTTGGCATCCATCGTAATGAGGATATGGATTTCCTTTTTAAAAACAGCATCCCAATACTCCGCACTACTGTCTTCGTCAAAGCCCAGTATGGTTCTGCGACCTCTCATACCAATGATGAATTCATCTGGAAAGGACTGGAGTGTTAATACGGGCAAGCCAAGCGTCTTGAGTCCGTTGTAGGTAAAAGCAATATTAGTCGCAACCTTTGGTAATAGTACTTGATTGTTTTTGGCGGGACTGGGCGTATTGGTGATGTACTTTTGTATTTGCTTTAAAAACGACCTTCCTCCTTCACCACTGCTCACTTCCAAAAATAGATAGCGGGCTTTTAAGTACCCAAAACTTGCATAATTGATCATCAGATTGCCTTGTATGTCTTGGTAGTCTATCCAATTTTCCATATTGTCTATTAGTTTAAATCTTTTTTGCTTTGATTAATATTGTACTACTTTATTTAAATCACCGACACCGGCCTTCCATGTTGGAAGATTCTCGCTTGGCTTTATAGTGCTTATGAGTTTCTTAAACTCTTGCAAGAGAAGCTCAGGGCTTGTTCCCTGATTTTGGAAGACAAACTTAGAAAATTCCTGTTTGACATACAGAGACTTCAACTGAGTAGCCAGAGGATCGTCCGTAGAGCCATTAAACAAAAAGGTCGTCGTCACTTGGCACTTTTTGATATAAGCTTTGAAAGATTGGGCATCAGCCACATTGAAACCAACAGCATCATGCCATATCTTTTTGATCTCCTCAGGAATAGCCGCATACATACCTTCCAAGTAAGGGTCAAGGTCTCCATAAAAATTGGCAGTGAACACCAAATATTTAGACTTTAAATGCTCAAGCTCATAAGGGCATGATTGGAATATGACATCGTCCAACACAAAAAATCGCGCCAAATACGTATTGGGCACCTTCATCATCGGACTGGAGTCATCGCGTTCGTCATAGCCTTGCAAGAGTTTCCTGAGTTCCATCACAGGTGACTCGTTATTGTTATTACTGTCCTTATAGATCAGAGGACAAAGGGTAGTTAATCCGTAAACATTTCCTGATTTGTTCGGCATCTTATTACAATTTAGGCTTCCTGTGATTCAATTCTTCGTCTTTTTGCAATGGCCTCGTCGGCAAGGCTTACAATCGGTGTAGGCTCCATTTGGCTTAGGTCAAACTGTAAATCTAAAGTTGCTTGATCATAAACTTTTTTAAAGTCCTCAGCCGAAATTGTATCTAAGTTTTGGCTCAAGTTCAAGACTCCAGCCATCACCCTTTTAGCTGACTTCACGTCGTTTGACGAGGCGAGCGGATATGCATTATAATAGTGCTCCGTCCAGATCTGTTTGCTCACCACGTATTTGTTAAATGGTGTTTCTGGAACAGCGTTGGGCCAGCCAATGTTTCTATGCCACAACAAGTTTAAGCCACCGGGTATTGCCGATGAAAACGAATCGACATACTGCGTCCAGCTACCGTTGAAATTGCTAAAGAAAAGCATATACCCATACTTCAATTTCTCCCTGGGCTGATTGTCACTTAATACTGGAAAATCTTTGTCTCTAAGAATGACCCAACGTGCATAATGGATCAATGATAGGGTAAGTAAACCTCCGAAAGCGCTTTTCTGAAACACGGGTAATCCTGCAAGCCAGAAGATAAATCTATTGAGCCATACAATTCCCTGACTTAAAAACAAAAAGCCTACTCCTAGTAAAAGCAAGCCAAATACGATCAAAACTATGGTAGTAGCTAAGTTTAAAGAGACTAAGGAAGTAGCCACAAAGCATACAAAGCCAAGCCCCCACAAAACGAATTCATTGAACTTACTCGTAATGTTAAGCCAGCTCGTTAAACCAAGTACTACAAGGGCCACACCTAGTAGTGCAGTCACGATACCTATCCAAGCGGGGAGCATACCACAGGTGAAACCCGCCCAATAGCTCAAGGCCTTTAAGATGCACAGCGCACCTGGAACGAAAAAAATACTCAACCAACCTGTACTTACATAAACAGGTGTGATCAAATTCATTGCATAAGCTTTGCCAGCGATGTTTGACATAATCTAAGGGTTAATGAATGTTAAAGTTTTCTGGTTCGAAACGGGCAATGCCGTTGGTTTCATGTCTCAATTTAGAAAGTGCCACATAAGCCAATCTGCGCGCCCTATTGATACTTCCAAGTGGCCTATGCTCAGGAAGACAGTGCCAAGGGTTGAATGATAACCCGTCGCCATATTCTTGCTGTTCTGTACTGTCAAATTCTTGCTTGGGGATTTTCACGGTAGCCACCTTAATAAATGGCGACTCCGACTCTTTCCAAGGCTTGCTCAGGTCTTCTACAGGCATGGTTTGGCGATCCTTATGAAACTGAATCATGAAATCATAGCAATATTCCTTTGTGCGCAACTGTTGCGCCATGGTCTCTCTCAAATAATTGTCCGAAGGTTTCTCTGGGATCGCGGTCTGCTCATTGCCTTGAGGTTTTAAAGAATATTTCACGACCCTGTCTCCAAACAAATATGGGGAAACACTCCAAAATCTAGCTTCGAGTAAGCTGCCAAAGTTTTTGAGGGTACTCAAGAAGCGATAGGTTACCCTTGGATGCAACAAAAAATATAAGATCAATCGAAATTTACCAGACACTAAAGCTGTGATCAGTTTAGAAAAACCTACCACGTTTGGAGTCACAAAATAATCGGCGCTTGCCATTACAAAATCATGTGTTTTGGCATGTTTCTCCTCCTCTAAAACCTTGTCCCCGTCTATACCCATAAGTTTGATCGCAAGACCTCTGATATCTTTGACATGATCAGGGGCTGGAGGGGAATTTTGGTTTGAAAATCTCAACCAACAAGGATAGGTAACGGCTTCCTTAAAAACGCCTACCTTAAGGTCTTCTGGGAGATTGGAATTGATGATGAATTCTGCCTTAAGTAAACCAATCTGTTTGGGGTGCGCATCCCTTCTGATCTTCCCCCCTGGAGGCGCATCCTTTTTCATCTTATTGCCCAGCATCGCTATGAGCTTAGCAGCGGCTTCACTTTCGCCAGGAACCAGCGTTTCGTGTGTGGTTAATTCCATGTTCTTGATATCAATTTTAAAAAGTATTGGTCTCGTTAAGGTCAACAGAGGACCGTTGAGACGGTTAAAAACAACTAATGGTATTGAAAAAAAATATAGCAGTCAATTTATACTGTATTCTACAGCTTTTCGAATATAAAAAATTATAGTCATTAGACAAATATCCTTTGTAATTAAAATTGCTGAATACATCAATAAAGCACTACATAAATCATGGTCTTTTCCTACAAGAAATCTTCTCAGCAGCTTAAATGCATAGAAGATACACTTGATGCAAGCGTAGATATCCAATGGATCTTTCCAAAAAATATATATATTTGATATGTCATTTAATACATCTAAGATGAAAAGGATCTTCACGCTAGTTTCACTTCTTTTATTGCTGTTTAACACGACTGCTCAGACCAAAATCATAGCCCATAAAAGTCATAGTGGAACTTCTGGGGATTTTTCGGTATCAGACTACGACGACAACCTAGGTTTAAGCCTAGAATTCAAATTACAGCTAGACACTGTTATTAAGCTTACAAACAATAGTGTCATAGAAATTTTTCATTTACCTCATAATAACTCAGAAAGAATCGTTGATACGATGACTAATCATCCCGTTTTCAATAATCCTGAAGTTTCACTGGACAGTATGAAAAAACGTTATCCAAGTGTGGAATTCATAGGCTTTGACACACCTACTAAAACTCAAAAAAAATCCAAAAAGCAGAGAATGAGAGCTTCCTTATATATGTCTTTCTCCGATGAAAGTACAAATAAAGGATCTGGACTAACAATACTCAAAGGAATCTCCTTGTTACTTTTCGTGGTTACTGCTTTACTATTGTGGAGGAACCAAGCCAGAACACAAAACACCCATAAATAGTATCTTTTGCAAACCACAAGGGGCTTCATTCAACGGTTTTTCATACTATTCAGTAGTTTATGCATTCTATCCATACCTCTTCCCTATTCCCAGATTATTGATACAGGTACCTTGTTCTCCCCCTTCACAGAGCACATAGTACTTTGGGTCGGCGATAATGTCCTCCACATCCGACATTCCTATATTGCCAAGATCGTCTCCGATGCCACAGGCATGTATATATTGGTATTTATAAATCTTGTAATCAGTATAATTGTGTCTGGGATATCCATATATTATGCGCGTAAACGACAAATTTCATCGCAATTCTCCTATTACTTCAACAGTTTTATAAGCTATTATCTTGCACTTCAATTATTCAAATACGGCTTTGACAAGGTTTTCAAACAACAGTTTTATTTCCCTGAACCCAATACGCTCTTTACTCCTTTAGCCTATCTGGATAAAGATATTCTTTTTTGGAGCAGCATGGGAAGCTCCTACTCCTATTCATTATTCTTGGGAATAGCTGAAATCATACCTGCTTGCCTACTACTTTTCAACAGGACCAGAATCTTGGGTGGCATTATTGCACTAATAGTCATGCTTCAGGTGGTGGCTATCAATTTGAGCTTTGACATTTCGGTAAAGCTTTATTCTTTGTTTCTCCTCATGCTTTCTTTAGGAATCTCATGGCCCGGATTAGTAAATATTTTCCAGATTTTAATACTTCACAAAACACCCAATAGCACCAGTTCAATTGTTCAGCCAAGCTACCTGGCACAAAATCAAAAGCTATCGTATGTCCTTATCAAGGCTTTGGTGATCAGTCTCATATTTTACGAAGCATCATTCAAGTATTTTCAGAACATGAACTTCAATGGTGATCATGCAGCTCGACCTTTTTTACATGGGGCTTATTCGGTAACGACACCCAACAATAACTATAAAAGAATATTCATACACAGCAGAGGGTATTTGATCTTTCAAGATCGCGATGACCAATTGAAGGACTATAGGCTGAAATGCAACCTGCGAAACAAAACCTTATATCTCAGCAAAACCGGTGAACCAGAGGCCCGGCTCCAATACCAATATGATAATACCGACAGTTGTTTGGTACTCTCGGGTGTACTAAATAAGGACTCCATAAAATTGATTGCTAAACTAATAGATACGGATACCTTGCCCCTAAAAAGGGATGGCTTCCATTGGACAATTGAGGGTTCGGCTAAGCAGTATTAATATGATGTCTTTTTGCTTTTTACAACAACAAAATCCAAAGGGCTGGATATACGCATACAATAATTTTATCCATATATCGCTTATCCCAATGAAATGCACCTCAAAACCAATATATGATCATCCAGACAGATGATTTTATATAAAATCTACTAATTTTACGGCACAACATGATGTATTCTTTTTTTAAAATATTTGCGCTATTAAACCAAGCATTTTGCAACAATGCGATGGTTCAGAATACTGACACCACATATATCACATTGGAACCCCTTGTACTCAAAAAACAGGTGATCATCTATGTAGAACCACCTAAAGAGAAACCAAAACGTAACCATCTCAAAAACTGGTGGTTTTCTGCTGGTTTTCACCTCAATAAGTATACTTCGGTTCAAACCATGGATTCCATACAAAAGAATTTTGGTCTTGCAACCGTACCTTGCCTACAGGCAGGTTATAAGTTCAAAAACAATTGGATGCTCAGTGTCGGTATTTCACATAGCCAATCTCAGCTCAAGGCCACTTATACCAATAAAACAGATATAGTAGACACGATTATCGTTGCAAAATACGACTCTACAATAACAAGCATCAGTATTAGCGTGCCTGAAGGAATTGTCTATGAATACGACATCGATACGAGCTATGTAAAAGCAGGGCGACATACCATACACGAAAATACTGTGAGTACTCAAGAGCAGATCTCTTATTGGCAAATTCCTGTACGAATCGCGTACCACTTCAGTTATGGCAAAATATACCTACAACCTAGCATTAGCACTACGTACCACTTTCGCATATCTTCAAAACTCAATAATAACGAACAGAAAATCCCCATCACCAAAAACTATCTTTCTACTGCTGTTGGCTTACAGTTTGGCTTAATGCTTAGCAAGCATATTTCAGTTGAACTGGGCGGCCAGTATTTTGAACAAAGAAGCAGGCTTAAAGAATACCTAAAACTCAACCAAGTTTCAGGCAATGTGGCTATTAGGTACTTTTTCTAAGAACTTAACCTCGCGATTTCAACAAAGTCAAAACCTCCTGCCAGTCGTGTACCCTTGTATGATGCGTATAGCCAGTATTGTGAAAAGCATGAAACATTATAGGATGCCCCTTAAAATAATCTAGATTTTTGATATGATCATCGATCATAAAATCGGTATTGATGATGCTTTTATCGCCACAAAAAATAATATTGCGCCAACTGATGAAAGGGAAATGAAGTTTCAACCATTCCAGCTTTTCGGAAAGACTTAAAGGAAACTCCATGGCTGCGGAGACGATATAGACTTCATAGTCTTTCATCAACTCCTGAACTGCCTCAATAGCCCCCTCCATTACGGGTAAAGTAGTAAAGAACCCTGGTGTAGTAGCAAACTTCCTCACAATTCCTTTTTCAGGAAAGGCATCGTCCTCCCCCTTCCCCGCAATATCAGCTTTGACCATTTTGATTCCAAAATCACGCTCATACCAGTTCAAAAACTGCTTCTCCACATCCGCAATGACTCCGTCCATATCTATTGCTATTGTTTTCTTCATAATTGGTTTTTACGTGCAAATATAACGATTTGAGAAATATACCTAGACTTAAGCAATTACAGCTTTTGTCTGAGCTTTCTGAAAGCAATAATGATAACAGCTGATGCTTTAAATTAAGAAAAAGCCACTCAGATTTTACGCAGAGTAGCCTTTAATTGGGTGACATCACATAGTGTGCGAATCAAGTTTCATTTTACAACCCTTCAATTATTTCCTTCAAAGTCTAACATCTTGTGCCTTGACTCTTCATTACAAGCCCATCATAAAAGCTTTCATATCTTCTGCAGATGTAAAGTCGTTCTTGCGGATATTCATCCTTACCGGAATTTTCTGATCACTAAAGGGTAGCTTAGCATAGTCATCAGGAGCCAAATAGGCAATGTCTCCATTTTCGGTAATCACAAAGAAGGAAACCTTTTCACTTGGGTTTACCGAAATCTGCTCGTAGGCTCCCTCTCCGAATGGATAATAGCTAAATACAGACCTGACGTTATGGTAAATCAAAGAAAGTCTATCGCCTTTAAGTGCCATACCGCTAGGATCAATTAGCTGCACCGTTACCTGAGCTAAAGGCTTTGTCTTGTAGATTTGGTCACAGTTCCATATTCCAAACTCAGAGATTGAAAATACCCGAAACACTTGCTCTCTTGCTAGCTTTTGTTTCTCATTGAGATTGCGCGATCCTGCAAATTGCCTAAACAACATGGAATCCCTTGATCTTTGTTTTCTGGCAGCTTCTTCCAAGAGCGCTTTATATGCGCCTACTTGTTTATAATATTGAGCCATGACATAGGCTGAGTCCTTGCCAGAATATACTGGATATGCCTCTACCTCGAGCACTATATCCTCTGGAACAGTTATATATTTCTTATTGAAGCCTGTACTATTACCCCCAAATATATTTTTAAATTTTGTGGAGTCTTTTTTCTGTTTGCTTAGCCATTCGGTTCTTTTTACTTGTTTATCTATTTTTCCAGTAAACCTTACCTTCATACAAGTACTATCATGAGTAGGACTAATAGATACATCTTTCCACAAGATCTGGTATAGTTCTTTCTTAATCTTCGAACTACCGGCCCGCAATTCAAAATAAATGCCATCATAGTACGGCCACTTCTTTTTTGCTTTATCGCCAAGTACCAGCTTGAAATTTTGCGCTTTACTCTTTTTTATAGGTAGAATCGGTTTTAAAATTTCCTCCCCAAGTGTGGGAGCAGAAGCGTCATTTAAGAAATTGTCCATGGCGACTTCCTGTCTAGGCTGTAAATTGATGCCAATCACAGTGTCTTTACCCTTATATAACCACTGTTGACTTGGAACATCAAGTTTGTAAACATTATAGTCGGTGGAGCTTATATCGCTAGCCAAACGGATCTTTAGCTTCTTGCCTGGAACCACTTCCAGTGCCTCCCCATCCTGAAAACCTTTGATCTCCATCATACCTGCCGACTGCAAGTGTAGTTTCTGGCCTGCTGTATCGTATTTCATCGTAATCCCAGCAATAAGAATATCATAAGCATCTTTAAACTCTCTATAGTGAATGTCAACAAGACCACTCACAGGTCTTTTCTCATTCACGGTACGGAAGCTCAATGCGGGCAATTCTACTATGGTACCTCCTTTATGTATAAATGAGGAAACTTGATTCGTATTTACTCGATAGAAAGTGAAAGGGATATCAGGTGAAAAGCCCTTGGTTTTCAGTGCCTTTTTCAAAGGCTTAAGAATCTGAACATTTACGACGCTATCGACTGGTAGTTCTTTAGGTTTATCAGGCACAACTACCTTCTTAGGAGCAAAATTAGCCGTTGAATCCTCCATTACCACTGGGGCAACTAACGTTTGCACGGGCTTGGGTTCGCTTTTGTAAAAACGATAACACAAAAGAGCCAAAATGATCCCCGCCAACAGCCCCCCGATAAAACCTTGTTTGGCATAAAATGGCTTCTTGGCAGCACGTGCTTGCACTAGCACAGTTTCAAAATTCCTTCTAGCGGCTATTTCCTGTGAAGAAAGCCCTGCACGATCTATATTGATTTTCAATTTCTTTTTCATAACTTATTTTTGTGAAAGGATACATTTTTTGAGTTTTTCAAGGATTCTGTACAGTTTTACCTTGGCATTGTTTTCAGTGATGTCCAAAATCTCGCCAATCTCCTTAAAAGCCCTGCTTTCAAAGAAACGCATTTCCACCACTTGTAAATCCGCTTCGGGAAGCTCCGTCATACATATTGTGAGGCTTTTCTCGGACTTTAGAAAAGCTTGATCCGCCTCTCCCGTCTCTTGCAAAAGTTCTTTGAGCCCTTCAAGATCAACATTAAGAGTACGGGTCAAACTTTGGTCTTTAAAAGCCTGATATACTTCACTCTTGGCAATTCGGTACAGCCAAGAAGCAAAAGGTACTCCCTTAAATCGGTATTTGTGTAGATGGATCAAGGCCTTCACGAAAACTTGTTGCGTGAGGTCAAATGCAGCCTCTTTGTCATCGCAACGCTGATAAATGTAGCGAAAGATGGGCTCGTGGTATTTCTCGTACAAAGGCGCAAAAGCCTCTGGATCTTTCTTTGCGGCTGCGATCACTCGCAGTTCCTGCTCCATGGTAGCCATAGAGACATGATGTGCTGATGATGTGGTCATGTTATGTTAAAAGAGTGTTACGTTCCAGATAATGTTTCATTTTAAAATTCTTTTGTTACAATGCCCTTGGGCTTATCCGTTGGGTCAATTACCCGCATTTCACCTGTGAGGACGGTATCTTCAGTAGTTCCTCTCGTTTTACTTTTACTACCATTGATATTGGAACTTTTGGGGCTGCAGGCACCCAAAAACACCAAGACTAAAACCACTTTGATTGTATTGCTATTCATATTTTGCACGTATAACTTCATAACGAAAAAAAGATACAGCTTTATATGAAAAATATTTTCATTTATTTTAAAACAGGCTTTTCAAGCTTATCTTTAAACAAACAACTGAACAATGATTAGAAACAAACAACGTATATTCTATCCTGCTGGTATCATCAGCTTGATTTGTTTACCCCTATTAGGAATCCACCATCTTCAACAAAAAGGAGCGTTTGTTCAAAAAACTGCAATTGAGGTAGCTATTTATGATAGCTTTGGTAGGGGATGTACAAATATTAATCCATATCCTAGAGAAATAAAACAAGATATTCTTTTCATAGATTATCTTTTCAATTCCAATGATCAGAGCTCTTCAGTACTTTTGAATAATAGCAAAGCTGAGATTGCTCTCTTAAGTAAGGAGCTCAACCCTAAAAAAGGTATTCATTTTAAAGTTGACGGAGATGCAAAATTTGGAACACTCATCACCATTTGGAATGCATGCAAAACAAGCAAACTCAATAATATTTGGGCCATAAAAAATGATATTTGGGCATTTTATGACCCAAGGGGAAATTGGAATATCTACAAATTACCAAAAATGCCCTGTGGAGGAAGGTTATATCGTGGTACGAGTGGATATACTACACAAATGAATAATTTAGTGGAAACCAAGAAAGCTCTTGCAAGCTTTTGGATGCCATTAGTTCTTTGGATTTATATGTTTTGGTTTGCTGTGATTACAAAGAACGTAGATACATATCGACCTCTTTTTAAGCTCAAATATCCGTAATGCAAAAACGAAGCTATCATCAATAAGAAAGGCTACTTACATTTTACGATGAGCAGCCTTCTTTTTGTTGTTATTTTCATTTGTCGTGTACAACCCTTTACTAATTCCGCAAGATTATATTCTAACGTTCTACAAACTTCACTAAACAACCATAACACCATAAAGCGCTTGCATCATCTGGGCATTTTCTATGGCTCCATTGAACCAAGTATTGTTGAAATAAATATTAGTCTGGTCAAATTGGGCAGACTTGATCTTTGTGTACCAGTCGGTAAGTTCTTCTTTGGCATAGGTAGACTTAAACAATTCTTCATAGCCATGAAATCTGATATAGCCCTTTGGGCTCGTACGGATGACTTCTTGTGGTAACCCAGGGTGACTTACGGAACAGAAGGTAATATGATTACGCTCCAAAACCTCATAGACTTCCTGATTCCACCAAGTAGCATCCCTAAACTCAACCACATTGTCGAATTCTATATTTAGGTGCTGTAATATGATTTGCAGATTGATTTTGCTATATTTAAAGCTAGGGGGAAACTGAAACAATATAGGCCCTAATTTTTCTTGAAGTCCTTCTCTTGCCACATTATAGAATTCACGGATTTCTGCACCTACATTTTCAAATCTACGTTGATGGGTAATACTTTTATGCGCCTTGATGGCAATTTTATAATCGGAAGGGGTCTTATCTCGCCAGATCTCTAAGGATTTGATCGTGGGAAACTTATAAAAAGTAGCATTGATCTCAACGGTATTGAACACACCCGCATAATAGGGCAACCATTGGTTTATTGGTAGCTCATGTGGATAGAACTCTCCTCTCCATGTTCTGTAATAATAGCCAGAACAACCAATAAACACTTGGTCGTTGGCAAAAATATGTTCGATCATAGTGTACTTCTTTACTAAGGAACTAATGAGTAGTCATTATAGTTTTGAACGTTGGCCTAACGGCTTAGTTATAAATTTTGAATTATTTGAAATTAATCTTAAATGCAAATCCATTAAAACATTAATCTCCTATACTCACAAACTTTAGGTATGGAAAGTGCTCTAGCTCTCCCTTTAGTTTAGCACTGACCACAATCAAATTTTTGTTTTTAATCAAGCGGCCTATGTGAACAGAAGAACTATTATCACCTACTTTCACCTGGTCTTTAGATAGCAGGCTGATGATATTAATCGCAAACCATGGATACTCTTCTTGAGTATTTGTATCCATCAATACAGCATCGTAAAAT
This sequence comes from uncultured Cytophagales bacterium, assembly GCA_945957555.1. Classification (GTDB taxonomy): domain Bacteria; phylum Bacteroidota; class Bacteroidia; order Cytophagales; family UBA9547; genus CAMFLX01. The sequence continues at coordinate 10,873 of CAMFLX010000018.1, read as the reverse complement.
TGCACGCTTTCTGGATAACGACTTAGGACTTTAGCAATCTCGGGATTAGCTAAGCACATATTGGCATCATTAAACGGAATCGGCTGCAATGAAAGATCAGTACCCTCTCCCACTCTCGTAATGGGAACTACTATGGGACTAGGAGGCGTTACAGCAAATGGAAGACCCAGCGCCCAGCTTTTGATGCCTTCAAACTCCAACCCATCGTCTATATCGTAATAGGTGGTATCACTCAACATTGGAAATTCACTTTCAAGTATGTAAAACATTTTATTAATGTATGAATGTTTTAGTATTTGATAAGAGTTGCTGCTTCAGGATTCCATCGATCTTATGTACCAAAGCTATAGAAGCTTCAATCTCATCCTTTCTGATCGCTACACTCTCTATGTTGAAACCAAACGGAATTTCAAGTTCTGTACAATATTCTGAAAGCACCTTGGCAATTTGAAGACAAAGCTCAGTTGAATCACTCAATATGTTTTCGCTCTCTAACAATGAGGCTTTAACCTTTTCCGGGAAATGAATACCCAACCACTCCATAAATTCCAGAGTCTTCACCGATCCGCAGGTACTGAGGGTGAAGATCACGGTAGGCAATCCATGGCCTTCTTTTTCACAACGAGACTTGAGTGCGGCAAGCATGTTCTTACTGTATTCCACGTTAAACACACATTGGGTAACAAAGTACGACACGCCACTCTGGATCTTGTCGAGCATCCTTTGGTCTTCATCCTGCAGCACTACATGTCTTTCTGGAATAGAGATCGCCCCAATCACAGAAGTATCTTTGTAGGTACTCCAAATCTCGTAAGCCTCTGGCAAGCTGATCTTGGGCACATAGTCTGGAGAAGGCACTCCCACCAGCACGGGATGGCAGTCATTTTCTTTCAACGACTTAAACCAATTGCTCAGTTCCTCTTGTGTGTATTTCCCTGCAGGACGGTAAATGATTTTAGGAATCTTCAAATCAGCTAAATATTCAAGCGAATACGCCAAGGGGTCAAGCGCCGGCATAAAAGGAAAAGGTCTGGTCTCCTTGGTCCGCGACGACTCGTCCTGTACATCATACACGATCAAGGCATCAACAGGCAAGGCCTGAATCCGTTCAATCGTCTTCTGCGATAACTCTATCACTTTTTCAAGTGGGGTGGTCAATTTAGGCGGGGTGATTCCGTAAATCAATACCCCCGATGTTCTGTTCTTTATCTTTTGGTGAAACATTTATATACTCTATTCTTCTTTCAATATCCAATTCCCTTCATTACACCTTTCAAATCCGCTTCAAAAACCTTAAAAGATTCAAGATGTCGAAGCAAACTGAAATCATTGATATTCTCAGCAACCAAATGAACTGCTTGATGTACGTTAAAATTTTTAAGATTTCTTTTCTTCAAACCGCTAACTTCTTTCAAATAATCATGGAGAATATCTTTCGGATCTTTTATATTCTCTAATGTCGTAGGTGAAGGTAAATTAATGACACCCTTATAGTTCCTATTTCCTGCAGCCTTTTTAATTGCTGATTCGCTAATCAAAAGCCAAGTTTCCATCATCACAACAGGAACGACACAAACAGTCTTCGACGAATGTTCACTTGTGATTTGACTCAACACTTCAGCCTTTCTTGCCTGTACGATATTCTTCTTATTGGACTCCGCATCCCTATGGTAGAAAAGAATATCAAAAGTATAATATCGTCGAGCAGATTCTACCTGAGCGAGTACGTCGCCATTAACCGGAGGGTTTGGCAGTTTCCGAAAATCCGCATATTGTCCATAAATCGGCAAATGGGGGTATAAATCACCTAACAACCATTTAATGATATTTACAAGCGCTTTGTCAGAACTTCCATCCCCAATCAAAGTAAATCGCAGTTCTTTCATTCTTATAAGTCTAAGTACAACTGCTGAATATTCTCTGCTACCGTTCTTTTCTTAATCAGTTTTTTAGATGCAGAGTTATATTTAGACTTAGGTTCTTCCAACACCTCTGACGAAGGCCTGGCAGAAACTTGATTACTGTCCAAGTATGAAATAATCTCACCAAGTGTGGTTTCTGGCACAAGATCATTCAATGTCTTCCAAGTATCCTTAGGTGCAGAAAAACTTGTATATTTTATTTTCCTTTTAAATCGTTCAGAATACATTTCCTTTTCTATGGCGAGATATAGGCTATGATCGGGCACCTTACTCACTACCAAAGGGGAATGTGAGTTTATAATCACTTGGCGCAAAGGATTTTCATCATCCACTTCATACTCTGTGTCTGTTGCCATTTCTTCAAGCAAATTAACCATTTCCTCTACTTTTTTAGGATTGATACCATTTTCAGGTTCTTCCAAGCAAATCAAGCCACTACTCTTTGGATCCTCTTTAATAATAGCAAGCCCTAGAAACCTTAACGTACCATCGGATAGGGATTGGGCGGGCAAGACCAATCCATCCTTAAATTTGACTTGAAGCGTCAACAAATCCCTTTTTTCATCCCTATCCACAAATATTTCATCAATGTCTCCAACTAAACTTTTAAGCTTATTGGTCAAGACTTGAAATACATCTTCATCCTTCTTTTCAAGTTGTAGCCTATAAAGGGTTGCTGGCAAATTGTTACCACTTTCTGTGATTTCGGCACTTCTCACCTCTAGTATCGTATTGGGCTGCCTTAAAGCGCTGGGTTCAAACTGTAGAATAGACCAATTGCGCATTTCCTGACTTGCAATAAAACCAGTTGGTGAATCAGCCTGAAGAAACGACAACAAGGTCTTTTGCATTTTTTTTCTAAAGTTTTCAGTGGTCCTACCGCCCCTCTTATTATCTTTACTATCAGAGTGTAGTTTCACAGAATCTTCTGACGTTGAAATAAAAGGTGTTCCTGCCCGTTTACCTAGAAGTACCGAGTTCAACCATTCTTCTTTGAAATCAAAATGTATGCTTTTTTCGGTCAATCCCAATGCGATCGGCAACAATTCCTCCCTTACGATCTCGATAGGTTCATTTTCCATGGTAATATCATTGAGCTTCAATTCCAAGATATACCTTAAGCTGGTAATCTTAGCTTCTGCTTCCTGACCAAAATCGTCTTCCCCCTTCTGAGGCACCAACATATCCACTTCAAAATACATTCTATCATAATAGTCATCCCCACTTTTAAAGAAGATATCCTTGATGTCTGAATGTTTTTGGTTCTCACTTCTAATGGACTTAGCGGCTTGCATCAAAGTATTTCCATTGGCAAGTTTTGATAAAAACAGTACGGCATCGAAAAAATTAGACTTACCTGCCGCATTAGCTCCTGCAATGCATGTAAAGGGGCCGAAATACAATTCTGTATTCAACAAACTTTTAAAGCCGTCTATTTTTATTCTTGTTATCACTACTTACTTTTTATCCACCATAAATATAATACTTACTTTTTGGATTTCAAATCTACTCCAAAAAGATTATACCTTTATAATTAAAAATCTTTCATTATGACTCTCAACTCTTAAACAGAAACACCAAACCCTCTCAATACCCCAAATTAGGCCCTAACCACTTCTCAGCTTCTTCCACGGAAATGCCTCTGCGAATAGCGTAGTCATTTACTTGATCCTTATTAATCTTGCCCAAGCCAAAGTATTTCGACAGTGCATGTGCATAGTACATACCGCTCACCGACGAAGCAGGATACATGGCCAAGCTTTCTGTTAAAGTCACACCTATGGCTTTTTCAGCATCCAGTTGTTTAAAGAGCTCTATCTTCAAGTTATGATCTGGACATGCAGGATACCCTGGTGCAGGGCGGATACCTTCGTAAGCCTCCTCGATCAATGCCAGATTGTCAAGACTTTCTTGTTTTGCATAGCCCCAAAGTTCACGACGCACCTTGGCATGCATGTACTCTGCAATGGCCTCCGCAAAACGATCCGCCAAAGACTTAGCCATGATGGCCGTATAGTCGTCCAATTTATCTTCGTAGATTTTAGACAATTCATCAGCACCAAATACCGTCACCGCGAAGCCACCGATGTAGTCACGAATCCCCGTTTCCACAGGCGCAATGAAATCCGAAAGGTTGATGTTGGGAATATTCGTGCCCTTTTGCCCTTGCTGACGAATGTTTACAAAAGTACCTATGGTTTGATTTCTATTTTCCTCCTTACCAGTATGTTCAAAAAGTAAAATATCATCCGTGTTGTCTGCCGTATTCGCAGGCCAGAAACCTACTACCGCATGACATTGCAAGAGTTTTTCATCCACGATCTTTTTCAAAAGCACTTGCGCATCCGCAAAGAGTTTTTTCGCTTCCTCACCCACTACCTTATCGTCAAAAATACGTGGATACTTGCCGTGCAGCTGCCAAGATTGGAAGAAAGGCGTCCAGTCGAAGTATTCCACCAGTTCCTTCAAGTCAATATCTTTAAAAGTCCTAGTCCCCAAGAAGCTGGGTTTGGTGATCTTGGAGCTTTCCCAATCGATCTTAAATTTGTTCTTACGGGCTTCCTCCAAAGGAATCAAGTTCTTCTCCTTTTGTCTTGCCGCATATTCTTCCCTAAATTCCGCGTATTCTTTCTTGATATTGTCATGGAAACCGTCCTGTTGATCCTTGCTGATCAAACTACTCGCCACAGGAACCGACTTGGAAGCATCCAATACGTACACCACCGAACCACTGTAATGAGGGTCAATCTTCACGGCAGTATGTACACGCGATGTGGTGGCCCCACCGATCATAAGTGGGATCTTCATACCACGACGCTCCATTTCCTTGGCCACGGTCACCATTTCGTCAAGCGAAGGAGTGATCAAACCACTGAGACCGATCACATCTACATTTTGCGCAATGGCTGCATCAAGGATTTTCTCACAAGGCACCATCACGCCCAAATCTATGATCTCAAAGTTGTTGCAAGCCAATACCACCCCCACAATGTTTTTACCAATATCATGCACGTCACCCTTTACGGTAGCCATGAGGATTTTACCGTTGTTTTGCGAGGTGTTACCGTTTTGTCTCTTCTCTTCTTCCAAATAAGGTAATAGATAAGCCACTGCCTTTTTCATCACCCTTGCCGATTTCACTACTTGGGGCAAGAACATTTTACCAGATCCAAAAAGATCTCCAACCACATTCATGCCATCCATCAAAGGCCCTTCGATGACTTTCAGCGGAGATACGTATTTTTGACGCGCCTCTTCCGTGTCGGCATCTACATAGTCAATCACACCCTTTACTAAAGCATGTGTAAGTCTATCTTCCACCGACCCTTTACGCCATTCTTCGTCTTTCACGGCAGCTTCTTTACCTACACCTTTGAGACCTTCGGCAAAGTCTAGGAGACGCTCAGTGGCATCTTCCCTCCTATTCAACAATACATCTTCTATGCGCTCCAGCAAGTCCTTAGGCACATCGTCATATACTTCCAACATGGCTGGGTTCACTATTCCCATATCCATACCGTTTTTCACGCCATGGTACAAGAAAGCCGCATGCATGGCCTCTCTTACCCTGTTATTTCCTCTGAAAGAAAACGATACGTTACTCACCCCACCACTCACATGTGCATGAGGCAAGTTGGTCCTTACCCATTTGGTAGCCTCAAAGAAAGAGATGGCATTTTCCTTATGTTCTTCAATACCCGTACCTACCGGAAAGATGTTCAAGTCAAAGATGATGTCTTCGGGAGGAAAACCAACCTCATTGACCAAGATATCATATGATCTCTTTGATATTTCTATTCTTCTTGCGGTAGTGTCCGCTTGACCGATTTCGTCAAAAGCCATTACGATTACCGCCGCACCATACCTACGGATGATTTTGGCCTGTTTTACAAACTCTTCTTTACCCGCCTTTAAACTGATGGAGTTCACGATGGACTTACCTTGCACACATTTCAACCCTGCCTCTATGATCTCCCATTTGGAACTATCGATCATGAAAGGTATCGCAGCGATCTCTGGTTCGGAAGCCATCAAGTTTAAGAAGTTGGTCATGGCTTGTACCCCGTCCAACATCCCCTCATCCATGTTCACGTCGATTACTTGCGCTCCACCACGAACTTGATCCATTGCAATTTCCAAAGCCTCGTCAAGTTTGTCCTCTTTGATGAGTCTCAAGAACTTGGCCGAACCCGTTACGTTGGTACGCTCACCAATGTTCACAAAGTTCATCTCTGGTGTTACCGTTAAAGACTCTAGGCCACTAAGTCTCAAGTAGGGTGTAACACTATGTTTTTGACGCGGTTTATATTTCTTAGCCAACTCAGCCATAGCCTTGATGTGCGCTGGCGTAGTACCACAACATCCCCCCAAGATATTCACTAAGCCCATCTGTAGGAACTCTTCAACTTGCTCACCCATATACGAAGGGGATTCGTCGTACTGTCCTAATTCGTTTGGCAGACCAGCGTTTGGATAAATACTTACAAAACAAGTAGCTACGCGATCCAATTCCTTTAAGTATGGCAGCATCGCTTTCGCACCCAAGGCACAATTTAAGCCAACAGACAACAAAGGGATATGGCTTACCGAATTGTAGAATGCCTCCGATGTTTGTCCAGTAAGGGTTCTACCCGATTGATCAGTAATGGTGCCAGATACCATGAGAGGCCATCTTTTTCCTCTTTCCTCGAATACTTCCTCCGCTGCAAATAGTCCAGCTTTAGCATTTAAAGTATCAGTAATGGTCTCAAACAGAAGAAGATCTGCGCCCCCATCGATCAAGCCAAGAATCTGCTCCTTAAACGCTTTTACAAGTGTATCAAAATTGACAGCCCTAAATCCAGGATTATTCACATCAGGTGACAAGGAAGATAGTTTGGTCGTAGGGCCCATAGACCCGGCTACAAAGCGAGGCTTTGAAGGATCCTTGGCCGTATATTCATCACAAGCCTTTTTGGCAATTTTTGCGTTTTCAAGGTTTAGCTCATAACAATACTCCTGCATGTCATAGTCCTCCATGGAAACGAAGTTAGATGAGAAGGTATTGGTTTCAATGATATCAGCACCAGCCTCCAGATATAACTTGTGAATCTCCTCAATCACATCAGGTCGGGTAATGCACAACATATCATTGTTGCCCTTCAGATCCTTGTGAAAATTTTTGAAGCGCTCCCCACGAAAATCCGCCTCCGTAAGGTCGTACTTCTGAATCATCGTTCCCATGGCCCCATCCAAGATGAGGATCCGCTCCTGCAATATGTTTTCTATGTTATATGTCATTTACTTGATTTTCTTTTTAATAAATAATACATTAATATCGATAGCACAACCAAAACAATAACTGCCCAGTAGTTTATTTCAACACTAATCAATTTAAATCCTGGTCCGCTACTTAGATATATAAAACTATTTCGACACAAAGTATTTTTGTTCTTTTCAATCCAAACAATCCTTCTTAAGAGTTTCTTGCATTTTCTTTTCTGCTACTTCTATTTCTAACAAAAGAGCTTCTTCTGTTTTATCGTTTAGTACTAATTCCTTAAAGTTGACAATCCGTCTCTGATCATCTAAATAATATAAAGTATTTATAGAGACCTCCTTTTCACAACTTGGCGCTTTCGGTTTTAATATCGTAAACCTTCTCACTATTCTTAGCTTATTCGCTTGATAGTAAAATCCATATCCATTGCAACCACATATTCCACAGCTATTTACAGAGACCAATATCAAAGTGTCTTTGTATGTATAAACCTTAACATTATGAAATGGAGCACATTTTTTAGTGTTCTTCCGAAATGAATATGTATCCTTTCTTACTTTGGTATCGACTTCAATCTTATACTCCTTCCATTTCCCAAAAGGATCATTCACCTCCTTTTGTGCCAAAAGCAGACCCATGAATATGAATAATATAAGTAAAATGATCTTCTTCATTTTGACATAAGTAAACAGCATGACTCAATACTAATGACTCAATACTAACTACTACAAAAAAGCCTACGAAGAAAGTGTGGAAATGTATTCACCTCATCTTTTTCAAGTGTGTCCACTTGAAAGGAAATTAGCACCTATACCTTATGGGGTGGTGGTTGCTAAGACTTCACAGGGTCCTGTCCCTCCGTCTTTCTTGATAAGCCCTGCAAAAGTAGTATAAAAGTATCTATTTCAAAAACAAATCATGAAATAGATATTGGACTATGGGGAAGGGGGATTAAACAACATCAATTTGGACAAAGAATACTTAACAGGCCAAGGTGTGAATAAACCAGTACTCTAGTTTTTGAGTGAGTATATTCAGAATGTTGAACTGCAAAATCGAATATAAAAAACAAATCCCCACGAGCCAGTCAAAGCTCGTAGGGATTTTATTATCCCATCCCTTCCTTCAGAAACTCTTCCGTAGGTTAGAGAAACTCCTCCGCAACTTATGGAAGCTCCTCCGCAACTCATGGAAACTCCTCCCTATCTTGTGTCTTGTGTCTTGTGTCTTTACTCTCGTGTCTATTTAAACACAATCCCAGTACCGATCGCATTCTCATAAACTGCTTTGTCAGAGGCCTCCACAATCACTTCATAGGAACCAGCGGCATAATCAGCAACTGGTAAAAAATAATAATACCTCCAGTAATCAAATACAAAACTAGTTTGATTATTTTTCAATGTGGTGATTGTCCCTGTATTTGAGTTTTTAAGTTTGATCGTAAAACTTCGATAATACCCCTTATTAATCATGACACTAAAATCATATACAGCCCCAGAAGACGACTCCCTCTTTTCCACTTTAGGCAAAAACCACAAAGGCTTAGTTGTATAATAAAACCCTGTATCGCTAGTGGTTCCAACAGTTCTATAGGCTTCAAACAACTGCCCGCACTTATTATACACTTTTACTTTGTTATAGCCTGATGCCAAACCCGCTGGCACCGCAAATGCCAAAGAAAACTGAGTATCAGTTGTATTCCGAACCATCGTTTTAGAGGTACAAAGAATATCATTTACATATACCTGCCCTACATCATGTAAACTTTCGATACCAACCGTCAGTGATATCGTATCACCTTTGGTTGCACACCAATTATTAATACCAAAACTTCTTTTTCCATACACTACAGGCTTAGAGGCAGGATTAACCACCACAGTATCATTGCCATGAACCAGTTTATAAAACATCTGGCTCTCATTGGCTTTACCTTTCATCTCATCAGGAGCCAGAAAATGGATATTGTTATCGTAAGGGTCTGAATCATCCGACTTTTTGATTACGATCTTAATAGTTGTATCCTTGCCTGCACAAGTATTCTTTTGCAAGGCAAGAATGATAATAGAATCTTGTTGACAAAAGAAATTCTTACCATATATATAAGTGTAGTATCTCGGAGCTGTTTGATAGTCTGAGCTTCTCAAACTATCAACCTCAAATGCACCCGCACATGAACTAGGAGCCACGGTGTCATTTTTCTTCTTACAAGAGCCCAACACTACCGATAAACCGAAAATCGCCCATACAAGGGCCTTCATTGATGTTGTTTTAAATTCCATAATAAATCTTTGATCTATCCTGCCAGATGTAACTTAGCCTCAAAACGTGACAAAATATTTTAAAAAAACTGTATTCGAGACAAGGAATAGTTACCTCAACTCTGGATCAGGAATTTGTTATGAGCCTTGGTTCTGCGGGTGACGGCAAAAAGCGAGAGCTTTTTGAGCGAGTATGTGCTGTGGGTTCAGGAAAAGTGTACGGCAAAAGCGACAGCTTTTGAGCAAGTATTGCGGGCGGGGGATAGGTTTGAACCTGCCACCCTTTCTTTTAAATCTAGTAATTTCTTGATTTGAGTTCAGCTTAGGTAAAGTTATTTAAACCCTAACCATTCACCTTTGCTTTGGGCTTAAAGAAGATACCTCTGGCTATATTAATAATAAACACGAGGTTATACACCAGGAACAATACCACTGGATTGAGCGAGGCCTCCACTAGGGTTTTCACCACTGTGGAGTCGTACACATCGTTTTGCTCAAGGTTAGTAATGAATAAATAAAAGTACTCATTGGATACTTCAATAAAATAAAGAAAGAGGTGTAATATGACTAATACTAGACTCGTCTGATAGTATTTTTTATAACAATGATAGATGAGGAACACCAATATCGCATATATGCCCAATTGATTGAGATAACCGCCGAACTCTTTGGTAAACAAAAGACCAATGAGATTGAACACAACCAGATTACCGATACCCAAAACTAGAAAAATATACTCAACCCTATGGTGAAACCAATCTTTGTGCCTATATACAAGCACCCCTGCAAATATGAAGACAAAAAGGAGGACCCAAGTACCCAAACCAAACCCTAGGGGTATACCATCAGAATAGGGCATTTGATTCGATATGGAATTGCTGCTGTCGTTCATGGGTTTTTGAGTTTAGAATAAGCTTCCCCTATTAACCCAGAATAATCATTAGAAATTTACTGCTACAAAGTCTAATGCTTAATCTGGGTTTAAGCATTACCTAAAGATACCACTTTTTTTCCTATTTTTTTAGGAAAAAATACAAACACCACAAATGCTACTTTTGAACGAACACATCAATGCATCTTTTTCTTCTTCCGATTCATTCGCATGTTGATAAAATCCATGAGCAAGGCAAAAACCATCGCAAAATAAATATAACCTTTAGGAAAATGTACGTGTAAACCTTCAGCAACCAACATGGTGCCGATCAAGATCAGAAAAGCAAGCGCCAACACTTTGATCGAAGGTTTCTTGTTGATAAACTCACTAATGCTTCTGGAGAAGACCATCATGATACACATAGAAGCAATTACAGCCACAATAATGATCAACAAGGGAATCTCTATAAAACCCAGCAAAGTCGCAGGGTTCTCCTCGGTGTCTACAAGGCCAACCGCAGTAATTACAGAATCCAATGAAAAGATGATATCAATGACAA
>CAMFLX010000017.1 GCA_945957555.1 uncultured Cytophagales bacterium | reverse complement strand
GCCTTGTAATCATTTATTTTTATGTAGATGTTGTTTGCTTTTTCGGCATATTCAACAGCCTTTTCATCGTTGTTATTTGATAAGTTATATTGTGACAAAATAAAATAGCCTTTGGCTTCGCCTTCAGGATAGCCAATTGATTTTGAAAAAAAGGCAGCTTTGGCAGCCAATTCGTGACCCCTTTCCAGTTCAGTAGTTAAATATTTCTCAGCAAGATGGTTGTATCTGTTAGGGATGCTTGTGTCCCCCCTAACATTGCTTTGGTTTATAGCAAATACACCCTTTTCGTCATCTTGTCTGAAAATCAAATAGATAACGATGCTCACTGCAATGAATAATAAAGCTACTCTTAGATAATTTAATAAGTAAAAGTTAATTCTACCCAAATCCCAGTTATTTTTAGCTATTTTTACGGTAAGAGTAGTTTTATAGTTGTATAAAAATAATTAAAATATTACATATTTTATAAAACTTGTTATATGTATGAAAATTGGAATTATTGGTGGGGGTGCTGCTGGTTTTTTTTCGGCAATAAATATAAAAATAAAAAACCCTAGTTATGAGGTTTGTATATACGAAAAAACCCATAAAATACTCTCAAAAGTAAAGGTTTCAGGTGGGGGGAGATGTAATGTTACCAATGGAGAACCGAAACCCAACATTTTTCTTAAAAGTTATCCGAGAGGAGAAAAGTATTTGAAAAAGATATATAATGCTTTTGATAATAATGGTATTATTACATGGTTTAAGCAGTATGGTGTTGCATTAAAGATCGAGCCTGATGGAAGAGTTTTCCCTGTATCTGATGACTCACAAAGCATCATCGATTGCTTTGAAGGAATGTGTAATAAGTTAGGAATAAAGGTAATAACAAATGCCAAATGTACTTTTATAGGGAAAGTTAAAAATAATATAAAAATTGTTTTAAATGGTGTAGAAAACATAAAATTGGACAAGCTGGTGATATGTTCTGGCGGAGGGAATCAACTTTCACATTATGAATTGATAGAGGCCTTAGGTCATAGAATAATAAAGCCTATACCGTCGCTGTTTACTTTCAATCTAATCGATAAAAAAATAACTCAATTGATGGGGGTTGTAGTCAAGGATGTTTATATAAAGATTTTAAATACTACATTCGAACAGAAGGGGGATTTGCTCATTACCCACTGGGGACTTAGTGGACCAGCAGTAATTAAACTATCGGCATTCGCCGCATCACAATTATATGAAATGGAATATGAGTATGAGGTGAAAATCAATTGGGTAAATATTAAGAACGAAGACCTTGTCCGAGAACAACTTTTGTTTTTTAAGTCAAACCATTATCTGAAATATGTTTTTAAAAATCCACTTTTTGACTTACCTGTGAGATTGTGGGAATTCATTTGTGAGGGGTCGGGTATTACGGATTCGGTAAAATGGTCAGATTTGAGTTCCAAATCTTTCAACAAATTGGTTGATTTACTCACCAATTCTATCTATAAAGCTAAAGGTAAAACGACTTTTAAAGAAGAGTTTGTGATATGTGGTGGTGTAGATTTGGCCGAGATAGATCCTTTGACAATGCAAAGTAAGATAGTGGAAGGTATATATTTTGCTGGGGAGGTTATAAACGTTGATGGCGTTACAGGAGGATATAATTTTCAAAATGCATGGAGTACGGCTTATGCTGTATCTCAACATATATAATTCAATATAGTGCAAGTATTTTTGTATTTTTGCTTTTTATGTGAACTAATGGTTTTCCATAATTGGTTTTTGTATAAAGTATGATATGAATTTTGAAGAAATTAGAAGCAAAATAGAAGAGTATAAGTCAAAAGGCTTAAAACTTTTTACGACTTCGTCTTTCCAAACGCACAGTATTGTCCTGCTCGATATGCTTAGTAAAATAGATAGGAATATACCTGTTTACTTTATCAATACAGGGTACCACTTCCCGGAAACACTTCAGTATAGAGATGAAATCACAGCACTTTTGGGCCTAAAGACGATAGATGTACACCCAGAAACTCCTAAAACCTTGCAAAAGGATGCTGATGGGAATTTTCTATTTACAAGTAATCCGGATTATTGCTGTCATCTTAACAAGGTGGTGCCTTTAGAGCCTATTTTGGGAGAATATGATATTTGGATTAATGGTGTGCGTGCTGATCAAAGCTCTGTAAGGAAAACTTTCAGCTTAGAGCAAGGTGGCAAACATGGGGTTACCAGATTTCACCCCATGTTAGATTGGGATAAAAAAATGATTGCCACATATTTAAGGGAAAACAATATTCCTAGTCATCCTCTAGAAGAAAAAGGTTATTTTTCGATAGGTTGTGAACCTTGTACACGTAAATTTGACTTTGAGTGGAGCATGAGAGAAGGGCGCTGGTTTGGAATGAATAAAACAGAGTGTGGTCTGAATACAGAGTTGATCACTCAAAAATAATTTTGGTACACTATCTTTAAATATACAAAACTTTTTAAATGAAAATTTTTATAACTGGAGGAGCAGGCTTTGTAGGGTCGGCTTTGGTAAAAAGCTTAAGTGATAATAATTTAGCAGAAGAAATAACCGTTTACGATAATTTTGAGGGTCATAATTTCGGCTTAATGATCAACCAAAATTTAAAAAACGTAAAATTTGTAAAAGGAGATATTTTAGACAGCAGAACCCTTAAAAAATCGATGGCTGGGCATGATGCAGTCGTACATTTGGCTGAATCTAAAAATCTGGATCATCCACATGTATTGGAGCAAGTCAACCATTGGGGGACAGCAGAACTTTGCTATGCTATTGAAGCTTTAGGAATCAAGAATTTTGTGAGCTTGAGTACCACCAAAGTATATCCATATACCTCTGGAGAAGAAGTAATAGAAAATACTTTTGATGCCAGTCCAGCAGATGCTTATGGCTCATCAAAACTTAGAGCGGAGGAGCATGTGAAAAGATTTATAGGAAAGCCTGATTATAATGTACATATATTGAGGGCGTCGTCTATATATGGGAATAGCCCATCTTTGAAATTTGATTCTTTTTTGAACAAATTGGTACTGGATGCACATTATTTCAACAGAATCCAATTGTTTGGTACGGGATTTCAACAGAGATCCTTTGTGCATATTGATAATATTGTGGCAAGTATACAAGGTCTGTTGGCCCCAAAAGTTTCTTCACAAATCCACAATCTTTCAGACCATGTTGTTTCACTGATAGATTTGATAGATGTGCTTAAAGAGCTATATCCTGATATGGAATTTATATTTACCAGTCATCATTTGACGGTTCCTCATATTAGAGTTAAGAATAGCCATGCCATTACTCAATTTCGTTCCAATCAACATGACCTTGTAAATAACTTGAAGGAGATCAAGGGTCGTTTTAGTATTAAATAAATGGGGTACAAAACCGACAAGGACAGAAAATTTTTTTTCAATTTCAAGGAGTTTCTGGATGGGCAGCAGTCAGCAGGTATTGTATTGATTATTTGTACATTACTCTCGCTATTTTTGGCTAATTCTTCCTTTGGTGAAAACTATCTTCATATTTGGGAAACACCACTGGGTCTATCATTTGGAACTTGGTCGCTCAAACATGGTTTACTAGAATGGGTCAATGACGGTCTTATGGCTGTTTTTTTTCTTTTTGTAGGCCTAGAGATCAAAAGAGAACTGATTGACGGAGAGCTTTCTAGTGTAAAAGGTGCTTTGTTGCCTCTATTAGTTGCTTTAGGTGGAATGATTGTACCAGCTTTATTTTATACTTGTACTAATCTGGTGAATGGTGATTTGAGGGGTTTTGGAATACCTATGGCCACTGATATTGCTTTTGCGTTGGGTGCTTTATCTCTTCTCGGAAACAAGATTCCAAGTAATTTGAAAGTGTTCTTAATGGCACTTGCAGTGATCGACGACCTTGGTGCTATCGTAGTAATTGCACTCTTTTATGGGGGAGAATTTAATGTAAGTTATTTGTTATTGAGTTTTGGCTCTTTTTTGTTATTACTGTTGCTAAATAGGCTGAAGATCAGGTCTTTGACTTTGTATTTGATTGGTGGACTATTTTTGTGGTATTTTATGCTGCATTCTGGTGTACATGCTACTATTGCTGGGGTACTTTTAGCATTAGCCATTCCATTTGATGTAAAATATACTGATAAATATACTTTGCCAGCATGGTTAGTGCATCACTTACATCGTCCTATCAATTTTGTAATTATGCCAATATTTGCAATTGCGAATACGGCAATTAGTATCAATACCTCTTCTATTGGTGATATGAATGTCAAGGTAAGTCTCGGTATATTCTTGGGTTTGTTTGCAGGAAAAGTATTAGGGATTTTTGGTTCAACCTATCTTGCGGTAAAGACAAAAATTAGTGCACTGCCCTCGGGAGTCCAATGGTCTGATGTGGTAGGTATGGGCTTTTTGGGAGGTATTGGTTTTACAATGTCTATATTTGTGACAACTTTGGCTTTTGCAGGAGATGCAGCATTGATTGATAACAGCAAATTGGTTATTATCGTTACATCCACATTAAGTGGACTAGTAGGATATTTATTCTTAAAGTTTATTCATAAGTAATCTTTAGCTCTGGGTTTTGGTTTCGTCAATCCACTTGAGTAGCACGTTTGCGTTTCGGGTTCCTACAGTCCTCACAAGTTCTTGCGATGTGGCAGCCTTTATTTTTTTGATGGTTTTAAACTCTCTGTAGAGAATTTTAATGGTTTCTTTACTGATACCTTTGATGGATTCAAGTTCTGAGATGTTGGCATTCTTTGATCGTTGTTTTCTGTGGAATGTAATTGCATAATTATGGACCTCATCACGGATTTGTTGAATAAGTCTTAGTGATGGAGATTTCTTATCCAAGTGTAAGGGAAACTCATCGCCTGGTGTGTATATCTCCTCCAGTCTTTTTGCCACACTGATTACTGCTACTTTGCCATAAGCCCCAACTTCTTTGAGTGCATCAACGGCTGCTCCTAGTTGTCCCTTGCCACCATCAATAATAATAAGATCTGGCAAAGCCTGATTTTCTGAGATCATTCTAGAATATCTCCTTCCTACCACTTCATGCATGGAACTAAAGTCGTCGGGCCCGACAACAGTTTTGATATTAAAATGACGGTATTCCTTCTTTGCTGGTTTGCCATTTTTGAAACAGACCATTCCTGCTACAGGATTGGTACCTTGAATGTTTGAGTTGTCAAAACACTCTATATGTAAAGGAAGTGTTTTCAAACTCAAGTCTTTCTGCAAGAGTTTTAGCGTTGTATTGGTTTGTTCTTCGTCGTCTTGCTCTTTACCGATTTTATGGCGTTTGTACTCGAGTATATTTCTCAGTGATAGATCCAGTAGGTCCTTTTTTTCTCCTCTATCAGGAATACTAAAATTGATTCCACCAGTTTCTTCTATTACAATATTTGTAATTACCTCTTCCGCCTCGCTTTGCGTCTCTATGCGGATATAGTTGATAAAAAACGCTAAAATCTCCTCATCAGTTTCATCAAGAACTTTCTTTACGGACTTGGTTTCTGAGTGTATTATTCTGCCCTCAATTACTTTTATGAAATTCATATACGCAATTTTCTCTTCCGAAATAATGCTGTATACTTCCAGATCTTTGAATTTTTCACTCACCACTTGAGATTTGGACTTGAACATTTCTAGTTTGTCAAGACTCTCCTTAACCTGTTGTGCTTTCTCAAATTCCAATTTCGAGGCCAATTCATTCATTTTCTCAATGAGCCGGTGTTTTGCTTCTGAGATTCTTCCTCTAAGGATATTTATTACCTGTTTAATGTCTTCATTGTAATCTTCTTCCGTTTGTAGATTTTCGCAAGGTCCTTTACAGTTGTGAATATGGTATTCAAGGCAAACCTTGAATTTACCTGATTCTACATTTTCTTTTGAAAGGCTAAGTCTACAAGTGCGAATAGTGTACAAACGTTGTACTAGCTCTAGCGTTTCCCTTAAATCACTTACTTTAGTATATGGGCCAAAGTACGTTCCCAGTGCTTTTACGCGCCTTCTTATTGGAAAAACTCTTGGAAATCGCTCCTTAGTCACACAAATGTAAGGGTATGATTTGTCGTCCTTGAGATTGATATTATATCGTGGTTGTAAATTTTTGATTAAATTGTTTTCAAGTAGGAGTGCATCCCTTTCACTTGAGACTACAATGAACTCTATGTTGGTAATCTGACTGACCAAACGTTGAGTTTTGTAACTTATTTGATTTTTGTTGAAGTAGCTTGATACCCTTTTCTTTAGATTCTTGGCTTTGCCAACATATACAATAGTATCGCCATTGAAATATTTATAGACACCAGGTGCATCTGGAAGTTTGGCAACAATTTCTTTTATGTCGGATTCGAGACTCATTGGTAGCAAAATTAATTAAAGAAACTGGAAAGCTAAGGGTGGAGTTCATTTTTCCATAAAAATCATTGATTAGCGGTTTTCTACTCATTTGAATAGCTCTTTAGGGAGGTGCATTTGTATACGAAATTCAATTTGTCTTATGCATCTGGATGAATTCGGTAGGAGTAATCCCCATAAATGTTTTAAAAACTCTATTGAAGTTTGCTGGACTATTAAATCCTGTTTTGTAAGCAATTTCGCCAATGTTAAGATCTGATTCTACCAAAAGTCTTTTTGATTCGATGATCCTGATCTGGTTGATATAGGTTTTGAAATTGCAATTAAATTTTTCAGCAATAGTTTGTGATATAAGCTTTTCATTAATCCCAGTTGCTTTTGATACCTGTTTAAGGCTTAATTCGGAATCGGTAAAGTTTTCATGTATAAAATCCAAGAAGTCGTGCTTATATTGGTCAAGTCTGTTTTCTTTGGTATGAATGGCTTTATAATTAATATCTATAATAATTTGGGGCACATCTAATTGATTGCTTCTCTGATGGTGTAAAAGGAAAGACGCAAGCATTACTAGGCTTTGTATGCCAATCATCACTAATAACACGGAAGAGTTGTCCCTACTAAAAATTATTTGTTTTATACTGAAAGCACACGGTTCGTCGAGTTTGGGATTTATACCTGTGGAGAAAATAATACTTTGGAGTTTATCCCATTCTGGATCTCCGA
Organism: uncultured Cytophagales bacterium; assembly: GCA_945957555.1. GTDB lineage: Bacteria > Bacteroidota > Bacteroidia > Cytophagales > UBA9547 > CAMFLX01. The sequence goes on along the minus strand of CAMFLX010000017.1, from coordinate 43,365 downwards.
AATCTGTTTTAGGCTGGTGCACTATGGTATACCACCAGTCTGGAGTTGTAAAGTCTTCAATATTTATTCTCAAAGTCTGATTAGAGTCACGAACACTAATATCTATTAGGACTCGTCTTAATAGTAGTCTATTTGAAGTGTCTTTTACCTGACTATCTTTCAGTGTTAAGTACATGAAAAGATGCGCAATGTTTCGAACTGATAGCTCTACTTGAACCCTATTATAAACTGATATGTCTAGATCTTTATGGTTTTGGCTTGGAATCTCAAAACCGGAATATGGAAAAAGAAAGCCCTTTCTTAAGGTACATTCTATACCAACTGAAGTATCGTTTTGCCAAGTCTTATTTATAGAGGAGTTCCCATTATCGGCTTTATCAGTAAAAAAAGTAATTGAGGGAATGTTAGGAGCGGTATAAAACGACATTTCAGCTTTATTGTAAAATACCAAATACCCAATCATCAATAAAAGTGCACATATCGTATTTGTGTAAATAGTGGTCAAGTCTGTCCAGAAATAAGTTTTGACAGGAGCCTGTAATTTAGTGCTTTTACTTTGTTTTGTTGGTACCATAACGTGCCTCGTATCATCTACAGATTAATTTTGGAAAAGTAACAGTGTTTTTTAATCTTTTGACATCCTAAATTTTCATCATAAACCAACATTTGGACATCTTTTCATAATTTATATAACATTAGAAGAGAATTAACTTTTTTACGTAGTTATGAATGATGGTTTTTGCAAGTTTTGAGAGGCCGCAGGAAAATCTACATGAACAAGTACTTATCCGTCAAATAATGATCATTGAAATAGTATTTATTGGAGTGGTATAGGCTGTATGATTTGATTTTCGACTTAATTTAAAATAGATTCCAAGTTTGAAGCAATGATTCTAAAGTTTGTAAATCAATCATTTTCAACAATAATTCAATACAAATTTGAATTATTTAGATAATATTAGTATTTTTGCAAAATGAATTTCGGAAAAGGGGCCTCAAGTCCCTTTTTTGTTTGTATAGTTTGAAATGTCCCTATTGATAACAGAAATAGAAAGAATAGTTGGGGAATTTGTAGAAAATCAGATTTTTCTAATTGAAGTAGTTCAAGGAGGAACTCCTAAAACACCAAAAATTACAGTAATTATTGATTCTGAGAAGGGGGTTACTATAAAAGAATGCACCACGGTGTCAAGGAAACTCAATAAGTATTTGGAGGAAGTAGTATATGCCGAAGGCAATTACTCTTTAGAAGTTACTTCTCCAGGAGCTGATAAGCCTATAAAGGACAACAGGCAATACATTAAAAGTATTGGTCGAAGCTTTAAAGTACTTTTAGAATCTGGAAGGGAACTAGAAGGTGAGCTTAAAGCAGTAGACGCAGAGGGAATTTTACTCTACTATGAAAAACTTGAAAAAGTTAAAAGTAAAGTATTCAGAAATAAAAAAAGCAAACGTTATAATCACTATTTAATCGTATGGAAAGCTCAGTCTTAATTGAAAGTTTTCAGGAATTTGCCAAATTTAAGAACATAGATCGCCCTACAATGATGAAGGTTTTGGAGGATGTATTCAGAACTATGATCAAGAAAAAGTATGGCACCGATGAAAACTTTGATATCATCATTAACACTGATAAGGGGGATTTGGAAATTTGGCGTTTCCGCGAAATCGTTGACGACGAGTTTGCTGAAGATAGTTTCGATTTCGATGAAAATAAACACATCGCTTTAGCTGAAGCCAGAAGAATAGAGAAAGATTTTGAAATAGGAGAAGAGCTTTCTCAAGAAGTTAAATTGGAAGATTTTGGTAGAAGGTTAGTCCTCACTGCCCGCCAGACCTTGATGCAAAAGATCAAAGACCTAGAGAAGGATTTGTTGTTTCAACGATATAAGGATTTGGTTGGTGATATCATTACTGCTGAGGTGTATCAAGTAATGTCTAAAGAAGTATTGCTTATAGATTCCGAAGGTAATGAACTCATCTTGCCTAAAAGTGAACAGATAAGCAAGGATAGATTTAAAAAGGGTGAGAATGTAAGATCCATTATTCACAGAGTGGAGATGCATAATTCAAATCCTAGAATTATACTTTCAAGAACTTCGCCAGTGTTTTTAGAAAGATTGTTCGAAGCAGAGGTGCCTGAGATTTTTGACGGTTTGATTGCCATCAAAAAGGTTGTTAGAGAGCCTGGAGAAAGAGCGAAAGTTGCAGTGGAAAGTTTTGATGACAGGGTTGATCCTGTTGGCGCTTGTGTTGGTATGAAAGGTGCTCGTATTCATGGTATTGTAAGGGAGTTAGAAAACGAAAATATTGACGTGATCAACTTTACCGAAAACACAGAACTGTATATCTCAAGGGCACTGAGTCCTGCGAAGATATTAAATATAAAAATCAATAAGGATACAAGGCGTGCTGCTGTGTACCTGAAGCCTGATCAAGTATCTTTGGCTATTGGTAAAGGTGGTCAGAATATTAAGTTAGCAGGAAAGCTTGTTGGTTTAGAAATAGATGTGTACAGAGAGCTTGATGAAGTCTCTGAAGAGGATGTAGATTTGGAAGAATTTGCGGATGAGCTTGATAGCTGGGTGATAGACGAATTAAAAAGAATTGGTCTTGACACTGCAAAAAGCGTTTTGGCACTTTCCAGAGAAGATCTTTTGAGAAGGACGGAGTTGGAAGAAGAGACTATTAACGATTTGTTCAGTATTCTGAAATCAGAGTTTGAAGAATAATTTCGTACATTTTAGATTGCACAACTCCTTGTTAGTTTTATTTTTGTAATAAAGTATAGTAAATATCTTTTGATGTCAGAAGAAAGAACAGTAAGATTAGGCCAATTAGCCAGACAGATCAATGTTGGTATTTCCACCATTGCCGAGTTTTTAGTGTCCAAAGGTTTTAAAGATGTTGAGGCTAACCCCAACACTAAAATCACTTCGGACCAAATGACTCTTGTCCAAAAGGAATACCAAACAGACAAAGATCAGAAGACAGTTGCGTCTAGTCTGAATATTGCGAAAAAACACACCGAAAATATTACTTTAAGAGCTGAAAGCTCTGCAGGTACTACTAAGAAAAAAGAAGATGAACATGAGATACTTATTAAAAATGTAAGTACTCCAGAGACAACAGCTTCTGAAAAAATAGAAACTACAAAGGTTCAATTGAGCGGTCTTAAGGTGTTGGATAAAATCGACTTAGACTCTAAAAGGAAAGTTGAAAAACCAGAACCAATTGAAGATTCTATCACTATTCCACCACCTCAGAAGGAAGAAATTGTTGAACAAAAGGCTTCCGTTAATGAATTTGTTGAGCCAGCCAAAGTTGAGAAATCTCCTGAAATAAAGGAAGTTAAAATTGAAGAGCAAATACCAGTTGTTCCTATTGTTGAAAAAGTAATTGAAAAACCTGCAGACGTCAAAGTAGTTCCTCCTGTAGAAGAGGTTAAGCCTAAACCTGTGGTTGAGGCAGAGCCAGAGATACAAGTTGTAAAGGCAGAAGCAGATCAGTTAAGAGGACTTAAGGTTTTGGGTAAAATCGAAATTCCAACGGATAATAAACCTAAGAAAAAGGAAGATTATAGGAAGGATTTTAGAAAGCCCAATACAGGTGGCGATAGAATAGTGCATCAGAATAGGGATGGTAATACCTCTAATACCACTAATACAAACACCGGGATAGGTACTCCAATTACTCCTAACAATTCCCAGTCTGCTTTTGATAAAGACAAAAAGAGGAAAAGGAAAAGAGTTCCAGTTGCTCAAAAGGCGGACCCGACACAGTTTAATAAGGGTACTAATACTAGTGGAGGAACAGCAGGTGGTACTTCCAATAATACAAACAGTGCGAATAGAGGACCAAGTAATAATAGGTTTGATAAAACAAAGAGATTCGACAAACCTGAGGTTTCTCAAAAAGAAATTCAAGATAAATTAAAAGATACTTTAGCCAAGATTGGGGCCGCAAAGAAGGATAATACCAATTTTGCTAATAGATCTAAGTATCGTAAAGAAAAACGTCAGTTTAGGGCCGATGCAAAAGAGGTAAGGTTGCTTCAAGAGCAAGAGGATTCTAAGATTCTGAAGGTAACTGAATTCGTGTCTACCAGCGACTTAGCATCACTGATGGATATATCTGTGAATCAGGTGATTGCTTCCTGTATGAGTCTAGGGATGTTTGTGTCTATCAACCAAAGGCTTGATGCTGAATTAATTAGCCTCATTGCTGAGGAGTTTGGATATTCTGTTCAATTTATTTCAGCAAAAGAAGAGGAGGATATTCAGGACGTAGCTGATAAGGAGGAGGATTTATTCACTCGTGCGCCAATCGTTACTATAATGGGACACGTTGACCACGGTAAAACCTCACTTCTTGACTTTATCAGAGAAAGTAAAGTTGCAGCGTCTGAAGCTGGAGGAATAACACAGCACATTGGTGCCTATAGTGTAAAGACCGAAGGGGGCAAAAGAATCACGTTCTTGGATACACCAGGCCATGAAGCCTTTACTGCAATGAGAGCTAGAGGGGCAAAGGTTACCGACGTTGTTATCGTTGTAATAGCTGCCGACGATAGTATAATGCCTCAAACAAAAGAAGCAATTAACCATGCTCAGGTTGCTGGTGTTCCTATTGTATTTGCCATAAACAAAATTGATAAGCCAGGTGCAAATCCAGACAAAATAAGGGAACAATTGGCTGCTATGAACTTACTCGTTGAGGAGTGGGGTGGTAAATTTCAATGTCAAGAGATTTCAGCAAAGAAAGGTACTGGTATTCAGGAACTGCTTGACAAAGTATTGCTTGAGGCGGAAATGCTAGATCTCAAAGCTAATCCAAATAAGAAAGCTGTCGGTACAGTAATTGAAGCGTCTCTTGATAAAGGACGTGGATATGTTGCCACCATATTAGTGCAAAGCGGAACTTTATCGGTGGGGGATGTGATTCTTGCAGGAACCCACTTCGGCAAAGTAAAAGCAATGACTGACCACAAGGGGAAAAAGGTCGATAAAGCTGAACCTTCAAGGCCTGTTCAGGTGCTTGGATTAGGGGGTGCTCCAACTGCAGGCGATAAAGTAAACGTAATGGATACTGATCGTGAAGCGAGAGAGGTTGCAACAAGAAGAGAGCAATTAATTAGGGAGCAGAGTGTTCGTACCAAGAAGCATATTACACTTGATGAAATTGGCCGTCGTTTGGCAATTGGTAATTTTAAAGAACTAAACATTATAGTTAAAGGTGATGTAGATGGTTCTGTGGAGGCGCTTTCCGATTCGTTGTTGAAACTTTCAACAGAAGAGATTGGAGTTAATATTCTCCATAAAGGAGTGGGGCAGATTTCTGAAACAGATATATTGCTCGCTTCGGCTTCAGACGCAATTATAGTTGGTTTCCAAGTGAGACCTTCTACAAGCGCTAAAAAACTTGCAGAGGCAGAGCAGATTGAGGTAAGATTGTACTCTATCATCTACGATGCTATCAATGATGTTAAAGATGCAATGGAAGGAATGCTTGCCCCTAAAGTTGAAGAGGTAATTGTTGGAACTATTGAGGTTCGAGATGTATTCAAAATCTCTAAAGTAGGCACTATTGCTGGAAGTTATGTTACCGAAGGTAATGTGAAACGAAACAATAGAGTACGACTCATTAGAGATGGAATTGTGGTTTATACAGGTGAAATATTGGCATTGAAGCGTTTTAAAGATGATGTTTCAGAGGTTAAGTTTGGTTATGAGTGTGGTTTGAGCCTGAAAGGTTATAATGATATACAGATGGGCGATACTATAGAGGCCTTTGAAGAGAAAGAAGTAAAACGTAAGCTGTAAAATAGTATTATAAATGGATATAATTAAAAGCCCCGAAAGGGGCTTTTTAATTATACGTAAGTGGAGTTTACAATAATATTTATTATGTTTTGTTTGAAAATTTAGCATACTTTGCCTTATTTAGCATATCATTAAAACTTTTAAAAAATCATGAAAATCACATTTAAACCACTAGCAAAAGCCTTGTTTGCTCTTTCATCCCTTTTACTCCTTAACAGTTGTATTAAAAAAGTAGAAAATACAGGGAGTGCTCAAACTGGTAAAGCAACGGTGAAAGGAAGAATTAGAGCAGAATTAAACACTACTAATGCCGATCCAGAGCCTTACCCAAATGCAACAGTTTATATTTTTGTAGACTCTAAAGCATACGCCAAGACGCCTGGTTCTGGTGTTTATCCTTTAAGAAGATTTGAGACGAAAACCGATGGCGAGGGGAACTATTCACTTGAGATTGAAGTGCCATTAAATGGTGTTGCTGCTACAGTTACAGTGCCTGGATTTATTTACAATGTTCAAACTTCTGGGGGGTTGCTGAGAACTGTATTTGGTGAGACAAGTGTTAATGCTGGAACAGCAAAAGACGGTTCGGTATTGGTGAAAGATATTGATTTATAATTTAACGAAGGACTGATATAAATTTAAATTATGAAGAAATCATTTTTTTTCGCTTCAGCATTGTTAATGTTGATTCCAAATGTTGTGAATGCTCAGGAGGATTTTAATAATAATTCTACTGGGGGTACTTCAACAGAGCCTTCATCCACTTCAGATTTAAAATCAAAAAGAGGATTTTCTATATTGCCAGAAGCAGGGGAGTACGCATTAGGTATAAGTGCTACAGGAACACTACGGTATTTTGGAAACATGTTTAATACTAGTAACGGTAATACTCCTGGGAATGGGCCTTTTGGATATGCGAATAGTGGTAACCTATTCGTTGAAAACAACTATGATGGACTTTACACTCCAATCTTATTGAAAAAGTTTGTGAGCTCTACAAAGGCATACAGATTGAGATTGCAGTTGGCGTTGAATTCCAATACGAGTGCCTCTTACGTAGCGAAGGACGAGCTAGCACCCGATAATGCATATCCTAAATATGTGACCGATAAGCAAACTTCGAAAAGTACTGGGTTCCTTATAGCATTAGGCCAAGAAAATAGGAGGGGAAAGCATAGGGTTCAAGGTGTTTACGGTGCTGAAGCCTACTTAGGCATTTTTAGTGCTTCTAATTCGTACAACTATGGGAACCCATTCTCTGCGAATTTTCCTATACCTACAATTTCTAACACAGGTTTATACAATAATGGAGCAAGGACTGTAAAAGAAACATACGGTTTAGGGTTTATATTGGGAGTAAGACCTTATTTGGGAGTCGAATATTTCTTTGCACCTAAATTGTCCATTGGTGGGGAATTCGGGTATAATGTTGGAGCAAGTATTAGAGGTACAGGCGTAGTTAAGGCAGAAAGATGGAATCCTGCTACTAATTCGGTTGATGAAATAGAAACCGAACCCAGTGGCTCTGGTGTGATCAATTATGGGTTGTCAATTGATAATCTAAATGGTTCATTAAATTTGTTATTCCATTTTTGATAAAATATTGATTTTTTATTAAATAAAGGGGGCTGCCTGTGAAAGGCAGCCCCCTTTATTTTAAGATGTTGGTATAGTGAATAGAGTACAATGATTGTATACTTGAAGAAGATTCAGCGAAATAAATAGTTGGGATAGATAAGGATAAAGTATACTACCTACTATTTTTGGGTATAATAGTTTACTTTTTAATGGAGGTACAATTATTTTATTGAATAGAAGTGGCTTCTGATAATGAGGAATAGCATATCAAAGCGGAATCCCCCGTCCTTTGTTTAACAAATGATGGTGAAACTAGTTTTAGCCTCGTCAATACTTGATACAAACCAGAAAAAGTTGTAGAAGAATTTAGTGTGTCTATAATCTGGGAAGGATTTAGAATGAATTCATTTTGTGTTGCAATAATTTGAAGGAGCAGTATTTCTTAGTGGAGTTCTAGTGCCATTTATAATCAAATATTCCATAGCCAAGCGTCATAAATCGTTTTACAGCGGTATGCCTGACTATGGAATATTCTTATAAACTATTCAAATTAAGACTTCGGCCAACGGTTGTCATGCTCAGCATTTCCTAACTTGATGGTTTCTGCAGAGATGGTAAATTTGATGGTCATAGGGTTTTCACCATTTGCATCAATACCTTCTTGGTAATGAACTATGTATGCGTTTTCAAAACTCAATTCTTTTAATTTAGCATCTTCGTCAGTCTTTTTGAAGATAACGTTTCCGCTGAAAGGTTTGAATTGGCTATTAACCATACTTTCAATGATCGTAGTATCAGATGTAGATTCGATTTCAAAAGAAATACGTCCACCATATACATTAGAAGAAGGTCTTCCTTTTGGATCGGTGTCTCTACTCATACTAAATGTGCAATTCAAGATATCGAACTGCTTACCTGAGATTGTTAATTCTGCTCTAAAAGCCATAATACTAAATGTTTAAATGTTTGAAAAGAAAGAAGAAGATTTATGATTGTTTGTACTCGCTGTTCCATGCAGTGCCATCATCTCCCTTTTGTCCATCTAGCTTCACAACAAAGCTTTTGGCTGGGAAATATGGGGTGATATGTATGTCGATCAAAACCCTGTCTTTTTGATTTGGATCTTGTTCTAATTTTAAAATTTTAAATTTTTCAATAAGTCTATCGGGGCCTTGTATGCCGTCCAAAAACTTAACAATTTGACTCCTCAAGTCTGCTTCTAGTTTTGATGTCCAGTTTTCAAAAGCGCGTCTGTTAAGGAAGTCAAAAAGCACTTTTGTGATATAGTCAAATACACGTACTACTGAATAAGTCTGCAAACCAAGGTTATCACCGTTGAAAAGTGTTTTTGCCGAGAAAGCCATTACCTTACCGTATTCATTTACCATTGGAACTAGACCCAATTTTTCAAGGTTTGAAATTTCACTTTTTTTAAGGTCGAAGTGAACAGCATCAACTTCATTCATACTACCATGTTTCTTACCCGCTGTCACTTGCGACATCATGGTATAATACATTTTGCCTGCTAGAGCTGCCGATGGTGGTACAAATAGGTCTTCTGTTTCTCCAGCTTGTTCTACTTTGCCTCTACCCACTAACCAATTGCAGGCCATGATCACATTAGATCTGTAAACGTCTCCTCCTGTGTAATTACCTTCTGTAAAAAGATCAATTACATCGTCAGGAGTGTCTAGGTTTGCGAAATCCGTCACGAGCATTACCTTGTTCTCATGCGCAATTTTGGCCCATTTTTCAATCACTTTATTAGGTCCCATATATCCTGGGATCACAAGTAGTGAATAGTTGTCCCTAAGATCTAGTCTATCGTAATTTTGTTTAAGCTCTTCAGCAACGTAATCAATAAATCTTGAATTATCTAGATCCGTTACCTGATCTAATGACGCGTTAAGGACAGTTACATTCTTCAGTTTATCTGATTCGGTATTTTTATAAAATAAGGCTACTGAGCGATAATTTTGTTCGAGCTCTCTTACGACATCTAGTGCGAGACCTAGGTTTTTGTTTAGTAATTTGTCCGATTCCTCAGCCTTCTTTTCACTTTTTTCAACAATGTCAGCAACCGACTCTGATTCGCCGAGCAATTCAAGCCATATACCAAGTCTTTTTTTAAGTTGTTCCCTTTCGTTTGCTTTTGCGGGATCACTTAAAAAGATATTTTTGCGAGCTTTTCTTTCTGGATTTAAATTTGGTAAACCATCAATTACATTTTCCAAAAAGGAGAATCCTCCAGCTTTTACAAGTTTATTTAAACTGTTTTCCAAAGCTGAACTGGCTTCCTCTTTAGTCTTGAAACCTAGTTGTTGGGAATCTTGAGTATTTTTATTTTGTGATGCCATTTCTGTCTTAATCTTGAGCGTTTAATTCGTGTAAAAGTGCCGCTAATGCTTCTGCAAGTGCTTGTTTTGTTTCGGGGTTGCTTGCTATAGACTGTAGTACTTTATTGCTTTTGAATTGTTTTGAAATCCTACTGTACTGATCAACTTCAGTGTTGAGTTCTGTTAAGAAATTACTATGTTCGATTATTTTTTTTGCTCCAAAATCTCCTAAGTTAGCAAACTGAAATTTTTCAGTTTTATTAGCGCCTTCTTTTGTTTCGAATTCTACCTCGACTTCTGGTTTGTAATGTGCGAATACATCTTCTACAGTTTTAAGATCGTAAACCGCTTCTGGTTTGGGAGGATCATTAACTGTTAGTTTTTGTATTAGCATCGTTTTATTGTTAGCGATTTCTGATATCGCCTCGGAAGCATCTACTTTTACCTCATTGCCACCTATACCATAATTGTACATTGCCATACACTTAATATTTAAAGTTTAACTTCTTCTTCTAATTTAGTTTCTTTATTTATGACAAAGGTTTTGCTATCTCTTTCAATTTCCCAAGTCAATTCTTTGTTTTCTTCAGTTTTGTAAATCTTTAAATGATCTCCTTTGATCAATTCACCGCCAACAAGCATCCTTGCAATAGGTCTCCTCAATCTGTTTCTTATTACAGAGGTCAGTTGTCTTGCTCCATATTTTGGAGTGAACCCAGAAGTAGCAAGCTCACTCTTGGCTTCATTGCTTAGTTCCAATTCTATGCCTAGCTTTTGAAGACTATCAAGAAGTGATTTCAATTGAATTTCTAAGATTTTCACTACATTTTTTTCACTTATTGGTGCAAATGGAATGATTTCGCTTACTCTGGCCAAAAACTCTGGCCTAAAGTATTTACTCATAATTTCCATAAGTTGCTGAGACGTAGGCAGTATTCCGTTTGAGATTTGTTCAGCAATCCATTCGCTTCCAATATTTGAAGTGAATATGATAATAGAATTACTGAAATCACCTTCTTTACCCAGTTTATCGTGAAGAGTTCCCTCGTCCATAATCTGTAAAAAGGTGTCAAATACCGAACTATGTGCCTTTTCTATTTCATCAAACAGTACAACTGAATAAGGTTGTTGTCTTATTTTATTAACGAGCATACCTCCTTCTTCATATCCAACATATCCAGGAGGCGCTCCATAAAGTAAAGCCGCCGAGTGTTCTTCCTTAAATTCAGACATGTCAAATCTTATCATTGCCTTTTCATCATTGAATAGGAATTCGGCGATGGCTTTTGTAAGTTCAGTTTTCCCAGTACCTGTGGGTCCCAGAAAAAAGAAAGATCCAATGGGTTGGCCCTGTTTATTAATACCGCTTCTTGATTCGACGATAGTGTCGGACAAGATTTTTATCGCATGATTTTGGCCGATAACTCTTTTTCTAAGGTGCGGTTCAATGTTAAGCAGTTTGTCTCTTTCTTGTGTTTGTATTTTGCCAACTGGAATCCCTGTTTTATGTGCGATGATGGCAGCAATGTCTTGAGGTGTGATTTCACTCTTGACAATTTTTAATGAGTATTTAAGTTTCTCTAAAAGATTGTGAAGTTCAGTTAATACTTGGTTAGATGTTTCCATTTGGTTCACATCTTCAGTATTTTCAATTTGACCTAGCAGGACAGGACTTAATTTGCTCAAAAGTGTATGGTGTTGCCATTTTAGCTCCTGTATTTTTTCCTCTTCAGGTATTTCTACGTCCTGATTAATTTTGCTAATGGATTCCTCTACTTCCTTGAGTTCGTTTAGTGATGTTTCATTCATCATCTTTACCGCTGCCAAAGTCCTATCTAATAGATCAACTGCAGAGTCGGGTAGCCTTTTGTCTTTTATATACCTTTTAGCTAGTCTAGTTGCTTCTTTCAATACTTGAGCACTTGCTTTAATGCCATGGTGCTCCTCGTATTTAGGAAGTAAGGACTGGATCATCTTTGTAGCAGTGATGTGATCAGGTTCTGGGACATTGAGTGTCTCGAATCTTCTACTAAAAGCCGCATCTGGTTCTATGATTTTCCGGAATTCTTCTTGTGTAGTTGCACCAATAATGGTTAACTCACCCCTTGCTAATTCTGGTTTGAGCAAGTTAGCCACACCTGATCCTACAGAGCCTTTACTGTCCAATAGTGTGTGAAGTTCATCAATGAAGAGTATGGCTTTATCTAACTGTTTGAGATCTTTTATGATCTTTTTTAAACGATCCTCGATCTCGCCTTTGTATGAAGCCCCTGCTAAGAGTGCACCTAATTCTAATTCAAATACAATGGATGATTTAAGTAGTGTGGGTACCTGTCCCGAAATAATTTTCTGCACAAAGCCCTCAACTAATGCCGATTTTCCTACTCCAGGCTCTCCAACTAAGATGACATTGGGCTTACTACGTCTTCCTAGTATTTCAATCATCATCATCAATTCTTTATCACGCCCCACTACAGGATCAGGCTTACCCTCTTTTGCCCTTGCATTTTTATCTATGCAGTAGCTATACAATGCTCCAGAAAGTTGATTTTGATTACCTTCATTGGGTAATATGGATGACGCAAATGTTTTTTTTACATTTGAATTGTCAATAAATGTATCTAGAATCTCTTTTTCCCTTAATGGTAAAGACTTAAGTTGATCTACACTATAACCATAATTTGGTTTTACCAAAGCAATAAGCACACAAATACAATCTGTAAGATCTAGGCCTAGTCTTAGGCGTATGTTTTCTGCCTCTTCAAATATGCCTACAAGTTTATTATCGGCATTTAGAATTTCTGGAGTAGTATTTACTTTACTATACTCATCTATTCGTACTTCGGCCCATTCAGAAATATAAGCGATATCTTTATTAATTGCATTTAAAAATGGGTGTAAGCCTGCATCCTTGTGCATGAGAGCCCTGAGCATGTGTGACACTCCAATAACTTCATTTTTATTTTCTTTGGCAAATGCTTGTGCTATTCTTATAGCGTCGCGTAGATTTTCGCTGATATTGAGACCGTTAAACATATTATAATGTAATACTTAAGTTGTTTTTTGTCATAACATTCATATTCGATTGGTAGGGGTAAAAGCCTGTTGCCGTATTGATCATGATATTAAGAACAATTTACTCGCATTCTTGTTATTTGTTGAGTAACAATTTTATTATGCAATATTGTGATTTTTTTTTCTTTAAAAAAGTTTTTTTTACGTTTTTTTAGCTGGAAAGGAAAAAAAAACTAATTTTGTGTGCAAAATGATATATGTGAAATATTTTTAAATAACTTTACACTTTATACCTTGCAATTGAGCTATTCTTCCTCCTCATAACTTTCAAATTGCAGTACAATCCTAAGTGTTGATTAGTGCATAGACATGAAAATAAAAGACATCTTTGTTTCCCATTTACTGTACCCTTTAATATCATTACTTTTAGTAACGATTATGCTTATAATGAACAAAAAGAATAACTTTTTGTCAAATAGGGCATTAATTATTTTTATACTTATTTCAAGTTTGATTGTGGCTTTACCAGGTATAGCAACTCTTACTGGCCTGTCTTTCATGCCTACCTTTTATTTAATTACTCAATGTGTCTTCGTCGTACTTGGGTATTTTTACATGGAAAAGATTTTTGATTATTTCTCTGGAAGTAATGAATTAATGAACAAATTTATGATTGTTCTAACAACACTGTGTATACTCACATTAGGAAGTTATTTATTTTCATTGATATTTAATTATTTGGGTGATTTCGATTATGGTTTATGGGCTAGTACATGCACTTATACATTGATTTTGCCAATGTTGTTTAAGTGGAGTCATACAGCTTTACTTAATATACCAGCTGAGATTTATAAAATTTGGAAATATGATTTGAACTATGTTGATCCATTGTTTACCTCTGAGACTTCAGAAAAGATAGTTGTACTAAAAGTTGAATTGAGTAAACGACCTGAGGATACTGATTATATTAAAGTAAAAGCGAGGGCTCCTCATGGTTTCACTTTTGGCGATTGGTTCCAAATGTTCATTCACGATTACAATATCAAATATCACGAGAGTCCTATTTGTTTTCAACAAGATAATGGTGAAATGTATGGTTGGATATTTTATACCACGCCCTCATTGATACAAGGGAAGCGGTATATTGATTTCGAAAAAACAATTGCTGAAAATGGGTTGGCTGACGACGATGCTCAATCAGTAATTTGCAAGAGAGTGGATAAGATACAATATTGAACAAAGAAAAGATTGCCCTATGATATTTCCAGTAAAAAATCTGCCAGTTAATTGGGTTGATGGGATGAAAATCTCTAAAGACCATTTCGTTGATTCAGATAGGCATTTTCATGATTTGATCAGGGATAATGCTTCCATTCATCTTACCAATTATAATTTTGGTTTGCTTCCCTCTTCCACAGGGAAAAATACGTTTGAAATTCAGATTCACGAGAACGCTGCAAATACAATTGAAGCGAAACTAAGGTATTGTGATGCGATAACTCCAGGTGGTTTTCGGATATCGGTGGATGCTCAACAATATGACATGCCAACATTTGTTGCATCAATCAAAGGAAGTTCAGATCACTCTGTAAATAATAATGAAGTTTCATGGTATGAGGTGATATTAATCGCAGATCCATATACTCGAGTGCCAGTAGGTAGTCCATCTTTGGAGGAAAATCCGCCTAGGCATCCATACTCCGACAATAGATATACGGTGCAAATTGTAGCCAGTGATCAATTGAATATAAGAGAACTAGGTGCTTATTACATGGTCTTGGGTAGAATTAAAAATACTGGAGGCAATTTGTCAGTTTTGACTAGTTATATCCCACCTTGTACAACTATCACAAGCCATCCTGCATTAATACAAAACTATGAGGCATTTGCTGGTAGTTTGCAAAATTTGCAGGGCATCTCTTTGAAGATTATAAGAAAGATCCATGAAAAAAATAAGCCATCGAGTATAGCCAAAAATTTCATGATTTTGTGCAAAGATTTGGCTGCTTATACTTCAAATGTATATTATAGTTTCAAAAATGAGATGCCTCATCAGTCTCCTATTTATTTGGTTGGTTGCTTTTCATCTTTGGCAAATACTCTTTATACAACACTGCAGTGTATAAATCCTGATGAAAAGGAGGAATTGCTTAAGTATATATTTGAATGGTGTGACATTACTCCTAATGATCAGGAGCAAGCTTTATTGGGTGCTCTTGAGGTTCGTTATAATCATTATAATATCGCTGAATCACTATTAGCTATTAGGCAGTTTTTAAATATGTTCGAAGGGATTTGGACAAAACTAAATACCCTTGAATTTATTGGACAGCATAAAGAAAATATTGTAGTTGCTAAGGAAACGGTACAGCCAGTAGTTGAACCTCCCAAAAAGAAGTGGAGTATTTTGGATTAATAACAAACGTATTATATGAAAGCATTAAATAGTAACGACATATATAAAAGGTATTGGTTTTTTATCGTCTATTTTTCCATTCTTTTATTTTTTACGGTTTTATGTCGTTTTTTGTATCTGCAAACCTACGACAAGTATGTTACAGTTTTGACTCAAAAAAAGGACAAGATAGAGTTTCTTATCAAGAAAAAGGCGGAACTTTCCTCAAGGATAGATAGCTTGGCGATGTTTATGCAAATACTTAATACTAAGCAGGTGAAGAACGATGCTGCATTGGAGCGTGCAATCCTTAAAATTAAATATGATACAATGGACGATCTTACGGCATTGGAAGCGGAGGGAATCAATGATTTTATTTTATACAGGAAGGTTTTGGCTAATGTAGAAATCATCTTAGATGCTAAAAAGACTTTAAGCCAAACTATAGATGAAGAGGAAGCTAATAAAAAGAAATTGATGGAGTGTAATCAAGCAAATGCCAAATTGAGAAATCGCTAAAAGCTATCTTAAATCATGAATTTATTTAAAATTAGTACAGAGGAAAAAAATGTTCAACTCATTTACTTGGTAGTTTTATGGGTGTTTACAACTATTTTGTTTTGGTTTGTATGTTTTAACAAGTTTGAAACTAAAGAAGTCCGTGGCATGCATGTGGTTTTGGAACAGCTTGAGGAGCAGAAGATTATTGCCCAAGAGCAAAAAATTAATGAAAAACATGTAGATACGCTCAATAGGATGTTAATGCAATTCAATCCTGGAACGAGTCAAGTATATCTGGAGAGTGGAATTAATTATGAGTTAGCAGAGTTGAGGAAGGCCTATGAGAAAAAGAAGAACAATGTAGGGTATAGGGTATATCTTCAAATTGCTGATTTATTTGAAATGTATTACTTTGATAAAAAGGCGACATGGGTATCCACTAATAACAGCAATTCGTTGAAAAAGAACTTGACTGATTGTGAGATTGGTTTCCAGCAGACACAAAATAATATTACTTTACAAGAGGCATTAAATAATAACAAAAACAACGAGTAAGGTCATGAATAATAAGTTAGCACTTACAACATTTGGCATTTACATAGCGCTGGCCTCTATCCTGTATTTTATAATTTCGGCCTTTACTCAGGTGCCAATGAGAGCTTCGGTATATCCAAGAGTAATTTCGGTAAATGAGGAGATTTTTTTTGCCGACAGCACAAGTGATGCGAACAGTACGCTTTGGGAGTTTGGTAATGGTAGCAAGTCTTCAAGGCGTAAGGGTTCATACAAATTTAAAGTGCCAGGCAGATATATTGTGCGTGTAACTGTGAATAATGAGAAGAACGATACCTTTATGGTTACTGTAAATAAGCCGGCATTAGTTTATAAAAGAGACTCAACAGTCTATGTTTACGCTAATAAGTCAGGCATTGTAAATCAAAAGATACATTTCAGGGCTATGGGAGGTAATATTGAGTGGTGTGAGTGGTATTTTGGTGAGAGTGGAAAGATTGATGCTCGTGGTCATGAAGCTTTTTATGCTTTTAATAAGGTAGGAGAATTCAGTGTTAAATTGATTACCAATCTTAATCCTCAAAAGCCTGTAACTTATAAGGTAAGTATTTCACCAGAATATAAAGTAACTGAAAATGTTGTGCCTGTACCCAAAGCTGCTCCTAAAGGTGGTGGAGGTGGTGGTGGGGAAACTGATGAGTTCAAATCAAGGTTGCAAGCGCTTGCGAATGGTGCAAACTTTAGTGTCCACTACAACTTTTTAGTGAGTAAATTTTTGTGTAATAATTCAAAAGTCCCTGTTTTGGTAAACGGAAAAACTACTTCAGATTTTTATAGTTATTGTCAGGGTTTACAGATTAATTCTGGGGTTAAAATTGATCAGGTAACACCAGAGATCAATCCTAAAACAAACTGTGCATCCAAAATTATCATTGTACAGCACTAATTAATATATTACATTTACAGTAAATGGAAAAAACGCGTTATATGACATTGAGGGGCATAATTTGTTCTGTTTGTATATTATTTGTAGTATTTAATGCTCATTCACAATTGCCAAAGTTTTCTTCTGCTAAAATAAAAAAGGTTGAGAAGGAACCATATATATATGCATATCCAACCAATCCATTGTTGGATAATAAAAGCACTTTGGATCAGCCATGGGTGGTGTATTCTGATCGCAATGAGAATGTAGTATTTGCAGATGCTAAGTTTTCCAAGGCGATTGGCAAGGTTAAATTTTTGGATAGTTTTTACGTTGCAAATGTTGTGGGTGATGCATTTGAATTGATAAAGTATAACCCTGGCAATCTTAAATTTCCTAATTCTATAATAGAGCCTGATAAAGTTGAAACAGTAGGATGGATAGATCGTTCACATTTAGTATTGGCCGATAATAGTTTGGTTGATGCTGCAACGAAAAGGCCATTGAAGTATGTAACCATGTTGACTAGTGGTAAAATCTTTGATAATGTGAGGAAATTTACTGACAGGTCAAAGGTTCAGATTTATTCTGATCCAGAACTCACAGCAAAGATTGACACTGGTGCGCAAGATTTTGATCAAATAGTATACGTGTATAGGCAATATAAAGACCGTGTACTTATTGGTAAAAAAAGTAGTTTTTCGCCAAGTGACGCCTCAAAGCAGATTATAGGTTGGACCCATGCTGGGTTGGTTCAATCATGGGGTGCTAGATTGTGTATAGAGCCGGCAGACAATTCGCCAAAAATTATTTCTCAGACTGCCCTATATTCAAATATTGAACAAGCCAAAACTTTCAGATTAAATGGCGCCATCAGTTATCCTATGGTAAGGTTGGGGTGCGATGTGCAAGAGCATTTGTGGTCAAAGACACCTGTGTTTAATATAGAGTACTTTAATGATAATAATGGTAAATATAAAATCATTAAGTCGGGTGTGGTACTTAATCCATTTGATAGGACGGATAGTTATATTTATAATATCAATGGCGCGAAATTGAATTATTCAAAGCTTTGTGAATTAATTGACAAGAGTAAAAACATTAACATTGTTTTTGCCATCAATATGGACAATGACACCAAGGAATATCTATATGCACTTACTAATACGATCCAAGAGCTTAGTAATTTTTTTAGTTCTAAAAACGATGAATATAATTTTAAGTATGGAACAGTAAATTGTTCTGCTTTTTTTTCAGAAACGCCTGAACTTAAAGATAAATATTCGGATATACTACCAAAGCTCATTAATATGGCAAAAGGTAGCGTTGAAAACAAAAAGACAGCAGCTGCTTTAGGTATAGTGAATGGGCTTACTAACGCTAATAAATTATTTAAGGGTTTAGAAAAAGAAACGAATATTGTTGTAGTAATCAGCAGTCAGGCTGATGCAGGATTTGGAGATGCGACTTACAAGGGAGCATCTGAGAAGATTACTGATGAGTTGGCCAAAAGTAACGCAAGGATGATTTTTTATCAACCTTATAATGGTAATGGCAATAATTACTCTGCATTTGTTCAGGAAGCCAAATCTCTCATCAAAAGATCGACAGAGAAGATATCCGTTTATAAACGTGAAAAAATGGTCGGCAGTAATCTTGAAAATGCGAATGCAAATAGTTTTAAAGGGTTGATTACGGGTGCTAACAACGTTTATTGTTTGGATTATCCGCAAAATTCTGTTTCACAAGGATTTATAGTATTCCCTACGGTGGGTAATAAAACTGAAGGGAAGTATTTAAATGATGCGATTGATAGTCTAATCGTACAGGTGGATACCGATAATAAGAACCTCATCAAATCCATTAGTAGCGTATTTAATAGCCCAACGGTGTTTAATAGCAATGTTAATAAACTGTTTGAAAGATACTATAGTTCCTTAGAAATGGTTAATAAGGATGCGTATTCATCTTTGAAGAGCATTAACTATAATTATTTTGCAACGGGTTATACCATTGTTCCTAAAGATCCTAATAATGCAACCAAATACTACAAGCAGAGTTTGTTGCTCTCTCGAGATGAGTACAATGAGCTGTATGATATGTTTAAGAGCCTTAAGTTTGATATTCTTGCTACTCAATACGATGATGCAGGCAAGATGAACTGCTTTAGATCGATTAATAAAGTAATTGATACTTATTCAGCTAAAAAACAGAATACAATCTCTAAGGATATTTCATTAGCTAGGTTCTTTCATGAAGTATGTGGCTATACTCCAGATAATAATGCGATGAATGCATTTAACATTAACAAGCTTACAAGTCCGATGGCGAATAATGATGGAGAGTTCAAGTCCATTTTGGATAATATGAATAAGAAGTTGCAGAAATATTATTCACTCCGTGACAACGACAAGTATATTTATATTTCCAATGGTATTCCATATTACTGGGTTTCAGAGGATTATTTGCCATAACTCTGTTTGTAATGATCAAAGAGGAAACATTAGAGCGACTTAGGTACAACATATTAGATCTAGATACAGACTACCGTGTTGAAGCACTTGTATCGGCACTTGTAAAAGAGGGGATACATCCTGATCAAATTATAGTACAATCAGAGAGTATGTCCAAGCGGGCCTACAGGAAGGAGGTCTCAGGTTTCCATATTGATTCTCTTAGTTACGACAACAAAGATTATATTTTTCTACATACGCATCGAGATGGTTTGTATGACGCTTTGCCTGAAAATATTTTTCACCAACCAACAAGAGGCAAGACCGAGAAGAATAAGTATGAAGTCATTGATGAAATCAAGAGGCACAGACGTGAAGAAAAAAGTGCGCGTCAGTTCTTTTTGCCCTTTGAATATGAATACAATCATGTAAAAGCCCTTCTTTATAGTTTAGAAGAAGATTTTGAAAAGAATATTGATAATTCTAAGCTCATTAGTGTATTTTCTGAGGGATGGCCAATTTTGAAGAGGTTGGATACACGACATGCGTACATTTTTTTAAGGATTATTCCTCTCATCCATGCGATTAGAAATGATTTTGACCTTATCTCCAAGAGTATAAGTTTGATTTTGGGTATTGATGTAGAGGTGAGTCTTTATAAACATTATATTACTAGAAACTTATACGAGCCTGTTCCTGTGGGTGAAGCCCAGTTGGGGATCAATACAACTTTAGGAACTGTAGTCAATGATGGAGAATTAGATGTTTTGGTAAAACTGGGGCCATTGACTCCAAGCGAATTCGTCGATTATTCGATAGGAGGCAAGAATAATGGAATCATTGAGGATTTGATGGATTACTTTGTTTCGGCCAATTACTATGTTTACAAAGAGTTTGTTGTTGACAAACAAACCAGTGAATTTAAATTGGACAATACTTCTGTGCTCTTGGGCGTAAATGCCGTGTTATAGACTCTCTATTCGGAAAGTTTAAGTACAAAATTCATATTTAATGAAGATCTGAGTTCCATCTTGGACTTTAACCTATTTAATAGAGATTCCCATTCTGCAGGATCAAGATCCGATGCCCCATTTTTTTTCTTGACAAGCTCAATTTCTACGCATCTAATTAAACCCTCTTTTGGATTTTCGCTATTGATCAACCCCTTTCGTACATTTACTTGATCTATTTTGTCACCTAGTTCATAATAGAAGAATGCTTTGATATCCTCTACGGTTACTATTTTGTTATGGCTCAGTACTGCATATTTGTACGCATCTACGTGTCTGGCAGGTTCTAAGCCACCCTTGCCTCCTGATGTGGTGGATAAAAATACCGTTGATCCTGCCTTGATTTCAGTACCCTCATAAAGGTGAAGTTTCACACCAGCATGTATACTGTTGGCGTGGATGCTGTTGGTAGTCCAATAATCCATAAAAAAGACCTCTGTATTATTGCTAGACTCTACTGTTACATAGTAGTGCGAGTCTGTATGTAGGCTTTTGCTTTGCTTTACACGCTGCTCTATTTGTGCTAAGATTTTGTCTAGTTCTTTAGACAGTGAAGTGATCGTGTCTTGACCATAGCTTGCAAATGCTACGGACTCATCCCTGACCAACTCGATCAAATATCTTAAGTATTCTTTGGAGCTACGAGCATCAATTCTTTCGGTACCACTTTTTCTTATGGAATAGGTGCCAGTAAGTTCGTTATCGTCCTCTGAGTATGGGATTTGCTTGTAAGTCTTGCCAAATGCGTCTTTAAGCGAGTCTACTGCTATAAAATAATCGTACTGAGACGATTTTATAGGAATGATATTGGTAATGCTCTTGAGTCTATAGTGAAGTTTATTGAGTTTTCGGTTCAATACAGGGAATGCATTAATAGATACAAACATGTCTATAAGCATGCGTTCTTCTACAATACTTGGCGTTATGATTCTGACCCAAAGGAGGTCTTCTGTAAATTTGACAAGATCTCCTTTGTTAAAAATTGCATCAAATTCCTTAGGGTGACGAGTTCTCGTCTGCTCGTTAATTTGGAATGTGGCGTCTTCTATACTGATGAATTGTTCGTCATATAAGTGAGCAATCTCTTTCTCCAGCAAGTGCATGGTATCAAAATCGGTGAATAATTCAGCCTTTTTGAGTGCATGATTGTACATGGTACCTTTGCCCATTTGCAATTGATGCTTATCTACAAACCATTGGCTGGAGTGAAATAGCGCAAAGAGTTGTTGTTTATATCCCGTATTTTTGAAATCTATGTAAAAACTTAACTTTTCTAGATTTTTAATGTTGTCATCAAGTTTGAGTCCGATCCAAATAGAATTGTTGTACTCTGTCCGCTGTTGCCCGTTGATATATATTGATTTTTGAAGTGGGCTGTCCATCACAAATGCCTTACTTCCAGAAACAATGTATTTCACATAGCCATTGAAGAGTTTCATGTCTACAACTGGTGTGAAAAACAAGTCGTGAGGTGGTTCCTTTTCGTTAGCTATTTTCTTAGAATGGAAAAAGTGCGTTTTTGTGGTTATGGTGTGGGTAGACTCGATGGGTTGTGCATGGACTACCGCATGAGCCGGATATGGAGAAGATAATATACCAGGGGTAAGGAGGATTGCGATTTTCTCTAGAATTCGTTTTTCGAAATTGTCTATTTCATGATGTGTTTTTTGGAGCTCACCTGCTATAGCCTCTACTAGTAACCTGACTAATGGGTCTAATGCGTCGGTATTGCGTACGCCCCATATTGCAGAAACGTGCCTAAGCATTCTGCCCTTAAGTTCTTCGTTGATGTAAGCTGTTTGATCCATTTATAGCTATGAAAATTGTTCTGAATTAATTGTAGGAAATGGGGCTTAAAAATAAATCGGTGTGGAAATGATATTTCTCCCCTGTTTCGGCCACGTTACCTTTTACAAAAATATCGACCCTTCTTTTGATAGCGATATACTTGTCAAATGGGTTTTGCTTTTCTACCTCTGACACACGTACCTCTATATCAATGTTTTCTATTCTTTTTTCGTTATCAGCTACAGCAGAAACCAATGATTTACGCAACTTTTCCTCCCAGATTCGGATACTCATGATCAAGTCAAAGTCCATTTCCCAGATTTCGCAGCCAAAGGTAGGGTTGTACCTATGCTCACCATAATGACTTGTGATGATGAGTTGAAGGTTTTGAGATATGGACTCTCCAAGTTCACATTTGGAGAGTTCTCTCCCTTCAAATATGTCGGAAATTTTCAGCGGGTATTTATAGAATTCTGATAACATATCTTAAATCTATTCAAAAGTAAATATCTGGTAGTATTACTTGTACTTACGTAAAATCAAAAATAGAATAAAATACTTAGAAAACATGCATGTTTATTCATTTTTTGAATACTATGATTGTGATTTGGTTTTAAATTGAGGCAACATAGCGTATTTAGAAATGGGATAGGTTATAAATAGAATTAGCGGCTTTTGGACCGCTAATTCCTTAGTTTTAAACTCGAATGATGCTTACGCAGAAGCGTACAGCGCCTCAACAGCTGACCAATTTACAACATTGAAGAATGCTGCAATATAGTCAGGTCTTCTGTTTTGGTAGTGCAAGTAGTATGCATGTTCCCACACGTCAAGACCAAGTATTGGAGTTCCTGTTTTGATACCGTCAACATCCATTAAAGGATTGTCTTGGTTTGGTGTAGAACTGATGAACAAAGCGCCATCCTTAACACTTAACCAAGCCCAGCCAGAACCAAAACGAGTAGTTGCCGCTTTGGTGAATTCTTCTTTGAAAGCATCAAAAGAACCGAAAGCTTTGTCTATGGCTTCGGCTAATTTGCCTGTAGGTTTGCCACCGCCATTAGGACCGATAATCGTCCAGAAAAGGCTGTGGTTGAAGTGACCACCACCATTGTTTCTTACAGGTACTGGGTATTTGCTGATGTTCTTATTGATTTCTTCAATGGAAAGTTTTTCAGCATCAGTGCCTGCAATGGCGTTGTTGAGATTCGTAACGTACGCATTGTGGTGTTTGCCATGGTGGATTTCCATGGTTGCTTTGTCAATGTGTGGTTCTAGTGCATCTGTTGCGTATGGTAACGCTGGTAATGTGAATGCCATATTAAAAATGTTTAAAAAAAATTAACGATAGAAATTTTGAGTGTAATTACTTGATATGTTATCTAACACAAATTACGCATTATTAACAATTATACACTGCAATAGTTACATGAATAGACAAAAATTTTAATTTTTAAAACTAGAGGGCTGTCCTGTAGCCTCTAGGACCGATTGCCACAGTTGCCCTTGCACATCTATTTTTTTCCTTTTTGAGGTCGCAACTTCCATGGGTAAGTGTATGAATTGACCATGGTTATAACCTACGACCATTCCAGTGCGTCCGCTCATTCCAGCGTGTACTGCCATTTGGGCGAGTTGAAAGCAAAAGATAGAGTCGTTTGGAGTAGGTGCACAGCTCCTTATGTTATAGCTTGGGTCGATGTATCTAGTGGATACATTGATACCTCTTTTCTTGAAATATTCATTGATTTTGTCTTTCATGAAAAGTCCGATATCTCCCAGTTTTACGTTTCCAGATGCGTCGTACTGTAAGTTCGCAGGGTCGTTTACGAAATTTTGTCCAGCGCCTTCAGCTACCACAATCACCACATGATTCCTTCTGAGCAACCTTTGTTCTATTTGGTTGAGCAGTCCTTTTTCTCCCTCAAGATCAAAGTCAACCTCTGGGATCAAACAGAAATTGGCCTCCCCTGTAGCAAGTACCGCATTGGCTGCCACAAAGCCCGATTCTCTACCCATGAGTTTTACAAGTCCTATCCCATTGTACGCTCCATCGGCCTCAGTGTGAGCAGAATGTATGGATTCACATGCCTCAGAAAATGCAGTTTCTACACCAAAAGATCTTTGTATGAAGTTGATATCGTTATCTATAGTTTTGGGGATGCCTATTACGGATATATCCAGACCTCTTTTTTCGATTTCTTTCATGAGCATCAAAGCGCCCTTTTGAGTACCATCGCCACCTACAGTGTACAAAACATTCACACCTAATTCTTCAAGCCTATCCACCATTTCTTTGGCATCTTGATTGCCTCTTGAGGAGCCAAGAATAGTCCCACCTTTTGTGTGGATGTCTGATACGTCGTCTACAGTGAGTACATCTATTTCATGCCCCAGTTCTTTTACTAAGCCAGCATAGCCATATTTGATACCATAAGTGATTTGTTTTTCATACCTGTAGTAGTTCATCATTACGATCGCTCTGATTACAGAATTGAGTCCAGGGCAAAGTCCACCACAGGTTACGACCGCGGATACCGTTTTGCCTGGCTTGAAGTATAGTTTTTCTCTTGGACCTCCTTTTTCGAAAGCCGGAATCTTGTTGTTTTCATTTTTTAAAATCTCATCAACTGTACTGTTGTCAATCACAGCTAATATCCGTTCATTCTCTGGTACAAATACTACGTTGCCAGAGTTTTTAAGAGAAGAATCAAATTGTGCTGGCCCGAGTTTTTTGATGGATAAATCGAGAGATAAAAGTTCGGATACGATTTTGTCAAGTGCCATAAAAAATAATTTATCTAGTTTCTAAATTTAAGTATAATATTCAAGAAAACTATTAAATTACCTAAATCGATACTTTAAAGTTAATTGAATTCCCGAAAGTAAGTAATAATTGTATGAGTAGGAACACCAAAATGATATTTTTCTGGAATTCATACCCGCACCAAGGAATAGCTTTTGACTAGCTGTATTCACACCCGTACATAATACTAAGATTCTGTTGATATTATATCTGAGACCTACTTTTATGTTCATTGAATAATATGTGTGCTTTTCAAGTTCTGTAGCAATGCTCAGTTTTTTGAAAACTTGATAGCGCAGCCCTACAGCCATTAAAGTCGCTATAATATCATTAGAAGAACTTGTAGTTCGGCTTTGGTTCATATTGGTAATATATGTGCCTAATTCTAATTGGGGACTTAGTTTAATTGTCCCTCCAAAGTCGATACTGAATGCTCTTTTTGCACTGTAAGCTTCCGCATAAAGTTGGTGGTAATTTAGCGTCAAGCCTAGACTAATGGTGTTGATCTTATGTGCAAATGCCATACTGGCTCGTTGTTCGTTGTAGATCTCGTTGCCAAACCTATGAACCACAACGCCTAGTCGCGCACTTTTAATCGATACATAGCCAGCTACACTGTATTTGTCAAATGTATTGATGTTTAAATACTGCTGTGTGGAAACACTCAATGCCGTTGTGCTGTCAGCTAGAGCGAGTCCTGAGGGGTTGCCAATAGACGCATATTCATTGCGGGAAATAGACATGATGTTGCCAGCGCCTTCATTTTCGGCACCGAATAATATGTTTCGAGTTTGCGTAAAAGCTGAAATGCTAATACTGATGAGCAATAGGGATGTTTTCAATGGTATACAGACTTAGTATTATGTAGTAAATATCTAAAGTGGCGGAAATATTTACAAGAAAAAATTCAATAATTGTAGATTCTGGGGCTCAGAGTGGAATCATTTGCTTTTCGCTATGGATCAATAATGGTATAAAAGTTTTTATAATTGCTTAGATAGGTTTTAATAATATTTGCAAAGATTGTCATCGTCCATCCAAGAGTTAAATAAATTTATTGGTAGTTTTATGATGTTTGGTAGTTCTTTTATTTCCACCCACAATACTCGCTCAAAAGCTCTCGCTTTTGCCGTCCAAAATATGAAGAACCAAAACAAAAGGGCACAACGCGGGCCAACCACAAGATTGGTTTTCACACAAAGCCAACGCTGCAAGAGCCACTACCGATTCATCGGGACAGTTCGCACCCCGCGTTGACAAGCCATGCACGTGCGAGTACTGTTATGCACACAGGTACAATTTTCTTTATCTGATATCTTCGTTTTGTGTTAAAATCTATCTAAGTACTTCTAAAAGTTTTTTATGTTTTAATATTATCATAATTTTGAAGCCTTATAAATACAATTTTTAAAATGGCATCTTTTGAAATCCAAGGTGGAACGAGATTGAAAGGGGACTTGATCCCACAGGGAGCAAAGAACGAAGCACTACAAATACTTTGTGCAGTGTTACTGACACCAGAACCCGTAACGATTCATAACATTCCCAATATAGTGGACGTGAACAAGCTCATAGAGTTGTTGGGCGATTTCGGGGTGACGGTAGAGAAGCTTAGTGAGAGTAGTTATAGATTTACTGCAAAAGATGTAAATATCAATTTTCTAGAGACTGAAACTTTCAAGAAGAAAGCTGCGGCGCTTAGAGGGTCGGTTATGATTTTAGGACCATTATTGGCAAGGTTTGGTAAGGCCAAGATGCCTAAACCAGGTGGTGATAAAATAGGAAGACGAAGATTGGATACCCACTTTTTAGGTTTTGAAAAATTGGGCGCGAAGTTCAATTACGATACTAAAGATGTGTTCTACCATATAGATGCGAGTAATCTGAGAGGTACATACATGTTGTTGGATGAACCTTCTGTAACTGGTACTGCCAACGTTGTGATGGCAGCCGTCTTGGCCAAAGGCAAAACCACTATATACAATGCAGCATGTGAGCCTTACTTACAACAGTTGTGCGCTATGTTGGTACGCATGGGTGCCAAAATCACGGGAATTGGCTGTAATCTATTAGAAATAGAAGGTGTAGAGAGCCTTGGAGGTACTGAGCATACGATACTTCCTGATATGATTGAGATTGGTAGCTTTATAGGCCTTGCAGGGATGACGGGCTCTGAGATTACGATCAAAAACTGTAGAATAGATATGTTAGGTCAAATTCCTACGATCTTCCAGAAATTGGGGATCAAGATGGAATTTAGAGGCGATGATATTTATATTCCTTCACAAGACAGATATGAGCTGGATACATTTATTGATGGATCTATTTTGACCATAGCTGATGGTCCTTGGCCTTTATTTACGCCCGATCTTTTGAGTATCGTACTAGTGGTGGCTACACAGGCCAAAGGTTCGGTGTTGATCCATCAGAAAATGTTTGAAAGCCGCTTGTTCTTTGTAGATAAACTGATCGACATGGGTGCGCAGATCATACTTTGTGATCCACACCGTGCTAACGTGATCGGTCTTGACAAGAGGGTTCCGTTAAGAGGAATTACCATGACTTCTCCAGACATTAGGGCGGGACAAGCCTTGCTGATCGCGGCACTTTCTGCTCATGGCAAGAGTGTGATTCACAATGTAGAGCAAATCGATAGAGGATACCAAAACATTGATAAGAGATTAAACGCAATTGGCGCCAACATTAAAAGGATTGACTAACAGTGGATCTGAACATAAAAACGAGAAAGGCTCCCATTGGGAGCCTTTCTCGTTTTTATGTTTTTGAGGATCAAATATATTTTGGATTCAGGATTTCATTGATCACAAAGGCTTCGCGAAAGCTTTGGGGATTTTGTATTTTCTCTAAATAGATGTTCTTTTCTGTTTTCGAGGCAAATTCATCAAACGGAACTTTGTCGGCCTTTGAAAATACGGGACTAGTGATTTCGTAATCTTCCGTATTGATGCTTTGATTGATCAATATCTCTTTCTTTACATACTTGTTGGGATTCCTTTCGAGCGTTTCTTCGACTACTTCGCTCGCAATGATAGGCACACGTTTCTTTTGGCTGATCTGTCCAGTGTTTTGAGGTTTTTGTTTTTGTTGAGATTGCTGGTTCATCTTCTCGATCATTTCCTCTATCGTACTGGGTGTAGCCTGTGGCGTCTTTGCCTTTTTCTCTGCAGAATTTTTGGCTAAGAAACGGATGATTTGAAAAAGCACAAATCCTATGAAAAGTAATATCCTAATGTCTGGCATATTGTAAAAGTAAAAAAAAAATAGTAGAATTGCTACAGAGTATTTTTTCAGGTAAACGTTTATTTTTTGTTGATATGGGATTTGTAAAGGAGTTTAAGGAGTTTGCCATGAAGGGCAATTTGATCGATATGGCCATAGGGGTTGTAATCGGTGCTGCATTCGGAAAAGTAACATCTGCGTTTATAGATGGAGTTTTTATGCCATTGGTTGGTTTGGTGTTCCAAGTAGGGGATTTGAGCAAGTATGTTGTGCAAATAGGAGTGAATGCCAAAGGAGAGCCAAATATGATCAAAGTAGGAGATTTTGTAGGGTCTTTGATCAATTTCATCATTATTGCATTTGTGATGTTCATGATCATCAAAGGTATGAATACACTCAACAAAAGAATGGCTGAAGAGAAACCTGCAACACCTCCAGCTCCTCCAGCTCCTACCAAGGAGGAGATCTTGCTTACAGAGATCAGAGACGCATTGAGAAATAAATAAAAGCTTTATATGCTTACATTAAAAGGGTCTTCCATAGTAGGAGGGCCCTTTTTGTTTTAATAAATAGGATCAGGGAAGGGATTTTTTGAGCTAGGATATTGTGATGATATATCATGTTCCTTACCTAATAAAATAAGTTTTGAGTTATCAAACCACAGTTGAGAGATGAGAACTTCAATTCTATGATCATAAAATCTTCCTAAAAACATAGTATTCATTTTTTCTTGCAACATCAAGTTTGATCGTTTTGAACTTAGGATCGTCCAAATCTCTGAATACCTATTTTCCTACCTTTTGAAAATAGTGATGGAATTTTCTGGACAATCTGTATTTTTGTGTAAATTTTTTGAGGAATGAATTTATTTAACGTATATCCGCTTTACGATATTGAAATAGTAAGAGCGGAAGGAGCCACACTCTGGGACAGCAAAGGGGAAACCTATACCGACTTATATGGCGGTCATGCTGTGATTTCAATCGGGCACACCCATCCCTATTATGTTCAAAAAGTTACTGAACAGTTGAACAAACTTGGGTTTTATTCCAATTCGGTGAAAATGCCGATTCAATATGAGTTGGCTGAAAAACTTGGCGAACTTTCAGGCAAGAAAGACTATACTTTGTTTTTGGCAAACTCAGGTGCTGAAGCTAACGAGAATGCTTTGAAACTGGCATCGTTTACCAATGGTCGAAAAAAGGTAATCGCGTTTAAGGGTAGTTTCCACGGTCGTACTTCTTTGGCGGTTGCTGCTACCGACAATCCATCTATCGTAGCTCCAGTAAATGCTACTGATAATGTAATCTTCCTCCCTTACAACGATGTAGCTGCTTTAGAAGCTACATTTGCGAAACAAGGCAACGAAATTTCATCGGTAATTTTAGAAGGTATTCAAGGCGTAGGAGGTATCAACGTGGCCTCTGATGAATTTTTGAAGAAGATCAGAAGCCTTTGTGATCAATATGGTGCTTACTATATTGCAGATAGCGTACAGTGTGGTTATGGCAGATCGGGCAAGTTTTTTGCGCACGACCATGCTGGGGTGCAAGCAGATATTTACACTATGGCTAAAGGCATGGGCAATGGCTTCCCTGTAGCTGGTATTGCCATTTCTCCTAAGTTTGAAGCCAAATATGGAAGCCTAGGTACTACCTTCGGGGGCAATCCTTTGGCCTGTGCAGCTGCTATAGCGGTATTGGATGTGATCGCTAAAGACAAATTGATCGACTACGCAGGTACGCTTGGAAGCGAGATCATGGCTGAGTTAAGAACTATAAAAGGTGTGAAAGAAGTGAGAGGCAAAGGTCTGATGATCGGTATAGAATACGAGTATCCTATCGAAGACCTCAGAAAGAAGCTCTTGTTTACCCATAGAATGTTTACTGGTAATGCTTCTAACAAAAATGTGATCAGGTTGTTACCTGCACTGAACATAGAAAAAGAACTACTATACAAACTGGTTGAAGTGCTTAAGAAGGAAGCGGTTTAATGAGCCGTTTTTAAGATAAAATAAAAACCTGTAAGGTCAATCTTACAGGTTTTTTTATGCAGTTTGATTGGAAGTATCGCCTATTCTGACTATTTATGTTTAAATAATTGATAATTAGAGGTATTTAAACTTAATTTTTAAAGATGAAAAAGTTACTCGTGATCTCCGTTTTTTGTTTTATCTCCGTTTCAGCTTTTGCAAAAGCACGTATTCCCTACTGTAGTGATTGCGAGTATATGAAATTTGTAGCAGAACTTCCTGATGATAGTCTTTTCGCTGTGCCTGAGTATAATGCACACTTGGACATTGGCTACAAATACAAGCAGTTTTGGTTGGTTTGGGTACCTATCTGGAACTACGATGGCCAGTATTGCCTCATGATCAAGGATAATGATGATGTGTTTTTTGAAGCCAAAGCAGAGGAGATTAAGGCTTATCAGGAAAAATACAAACTTGATTTGCCAGATAACCCGCTCCCTTTCTGGGATAAGTTGGGTGGTAAACTTATTGTAGGACTTCTAGTGGCCTTGGGTATTTATGGAATCATTCCTTCCAAGGATAAAAAGGAAGAGACAGTAACTCCTGCTGAAGAAAATAAATAGTAGTTGTCATTATATAAATCATTGGTTTCTTTATAACTTCAAAGAAGGCCGTTTTACATAGAATGGCCTTTTTTTTATGACTAAGTTTTCTAAACTTGCCCAACAGATTTTACACTTCTTTAATCACAAAATCACAACATCTTCTAATCCTTTATCTATATATTTGTGTTATCAGTAGTAGTGCCCCAATGTTATACTTTTATCAAACCCTTTTTTCAAAATGTCATTAGAAAAAGTTAAATCAATCCTTAGTAACTATCAAATAGATGCAGCTTATCAGAAGTTGGTAGTTTATCTTTCCATGGAGTTTGCCATAGACCAATCCCTCAAGATCTATTCTGGTGGTTTGGGTTATTTGGCAGGCTCGCACATGAGAAGTGCCTACGAACTCAAACATAATATGATAGGTGTAGGAATCTTGTGGACCAATGGTTACTATGACCAGATTTTTGATGCACAAGGTAAAATGCAAGTGCAGTTTACCCCACATGAACACGCAGGACTCATAGACACAGAAATTATACTTACGGTTACTATTGCCAAGAGCCCTGTTAAAGTGAAGGTTTGGCTTTTAGCACCTGATACGTTCCATACAGTTCCCGTTTTCCTGTTGAGTACCGATACGCCTGAAAATGATTATTTGGCGCGTACCACTACTATAAATCTGTACGATGCCGAAGATCTTGCACGCATTGGGGCCTCTATAGTGTTGGGTGCTGGGGCAAAACAGCTTTTTGACACACTAGAGATAGAGCCAGAGATCTGGCATCTAAACGAGTCACACGGTTTGCCAGTCCTCTATAGTTTATATGAAAAATACCAAAACTGGGAGGCTGTAAAACAAAGGACGGTATTTACTACACATACGCCTGAGTTGGCCGGCAATGAAAGTAGGCCTGTTCATCAGCTTTGGGACATGTCTTTCTTTGGTAATGTGCCTAGCAATAGAGTGGATGAAGTGTCCATTGTTTACAATGGCCTTTTTAAATATACTGAAACAGCTTTTAAGATTGCAAAGAGAGAAAATGCCGTTTCAAAACTTCATGCCAAGGTATGTCAGGAACGTTTGTACGGGCATTTGAGAGGAGAATTGGATCTGATCCCAATTACCAATGCGCAGAATAGTGCTTACTGGCAAGATCAGGTATTGAAACTTGCATTGAAAAGTAATGACGATGCAAAATTGGCCGAACGTAAAAAGGAACTTAAAAAGGAGTTGTTTAAAGTAGTAGAGGCTCAAACAGGTAAAAAGTTCGATCCAGAGGTGCTCACCATAGTCTGGGCGAGGCGATTTGCAGGTTACAAGAGAGCTTGGCTATTGCTTAAAGATATAGAACGTTTTCACCGTTTGGTACTTCGCGAAAAAGAGAACATACAGGTGATCTGGGCTGGCAAGCCCTATCCACGTTCGTATTACGATATAGACCAGTTTCACTGGATTCAAGACGAGACGAGGGGCTTGACCCGTTGTGCGGTGTTGGTAGGCTACGAATTGGATCTGTCTGCAAAGCTTAAGAAAGGTTCAGATATTTGGCTTAACACCCCAAGATACCTACATGAGGCTTCGGGTACGAGTGGTATGACTGCCGCTATGAATGGGAGCATCAATCTCAGTGTAGACGATGGCTGGGTGCCGGAGTTTGCCAAACATAATGAAAACGCTTTTGTGATAAAACATGCAGATGAATCGCTCAGTGAACAACAGCGCGATGAAGAGGAATACCAAACGATGATGGCCCTCTTGGAAAACGAGATCATCCCTATGTATTACAACGACCCACTCCAATGGACCCAAATCCAGAAAAAGGCCATGCTAGAAGTGGTGGAGGGTTTTGATAGCGCTCGAATGGCAAGGGAGTACTATGAGAAGTTGTATATTTAAAGGATTTTAAATAGCGATGCCTTCGCTCGAAGCGAAGGCATCGCTTTATTCGCCAACTTTTCCCATCTTTAGCGAACCAGTCGAGCAACCAATAGTTATAATATCAAGTTCGATGCGCAGTTCCCCAATATAGGGGCAAGTTCTTCATTCATTAGCAAACCTTACCTAGCAAACTACCTCTTCATAAGCTTCGCTCAGCATGTCAAACACTTCTTCAGGGAAGTCATCCCAATCTGCTTCTGGCCAAAGCTCCACAAAGAATAGCTCCAAGTAGTCTTCTCCAGCGCTACGTGCTATTTCTCGACATTCGTCCACTACTTTCTGCATCAAACTATTTACATGCCCTTGCGTAAGTGTTTTCTCTTTTTTCAATGCTTTGAGACCTTTCCGGAGCACATCGTACTGCTTTTCTGTAAGTTGCCAAGCCTTATCACTACTAATGTTCTTTTGTTCTACCACTTTTCCTTCGAGGCCCTGTAGACCTTGCTGTACCAAAGGATCTTTCTCTATGAGATGCATAATGGAGTCCACATATTCGGCATGTTTTTCCTTCCAAGCTTTTACATCTTTGACCACCGCCCTAAACCTTCCAAAGCTCAGTATCACTCTTGCTACACCAGGATGTTTGATTCGGCCTTCTTGATCTATCCACCTTTGTAAAACTGTCTTTCTTAGGCCCTTGGCAGTATTGAGGTCTATTTTCATCAAAATATCGGCACCATGAAGGAAGTAAGTTCGAGGATATGGATCCATAAGTTCTGGATCCTCGAACTTATTAGGGTCTCCATAAGCACTTTCGCCAATCATGCTATCAGGAAAGTTATCCAAATACTCAGAAATGCTCCCCTCACCATACTTAGACTTTGAAGCTTTTAGCTGATCAACAGCTTGCTGAATACGACTTCTGCCCTCATCTGTAGCTCTCAACATTAAATACCCTAGTGCTTCTAATGCGATACGAGAATGATAATCATTTTCAGTAGCTTCCCATTGTTTTTTAGTATACTGAGTAAAGCGTTCTACAATCGCGAGTGCTACCGTTTCAGCGCCAAGGTAATGTTCCATGGAATAAAACGCAGCAGGAGCTTTCCAACTACTATAAACCTTATCACCAGGCATGAAGCGCTTCAACATCTTATGCAGTGTATCTACTGTAGGCAATGCCGAGTTTTGCATATCCTCCGCAAATTCCTTGACCTGAGGTGTAGAAAGGTTACCTGTAGCATCAAAACCAGGGTGTACCGGGTATGTGTGGGCATAGGCCAAAGCCACTCGAGAAGGCCATTCGGTTTCATAGGTAGGATCAACGCCTCCTGCGGCTTCTACCACCCATTTCTCCCATGCTTTGTTGTGTGGGTGTTTATCCATTAAGATCACCATTTCTGGAAATCCTTGCTGAAAACGGATCAGGTCCTGTGGATCGAACGTCTCAAACGAAGGGTGCTGCATGTTTTTGGCAAAGTCAGACACGTAAGTATTGGGTGCAGATATGCCTAACGTACTTTCTTTTTTAGGAGAAGCATCCTTTGTTACGGTAGTTGAGCTTCCACCACCATCTTGATAGCCCTTTTTGAGTTTTTCATTGATGAGTTTTTGCGCTTCCTTTTGACATTCAGACTCACTTCCAAAACTTTTTGTAGCACTGCTGCCCGCAGTACCTAGCTTTCCATAAGTGACGGTAAACGTGCTTCCCATTACCTCAATGTCCCAAAACTTGTTGGACTTCTCATCTTTGTATACAAGTGTTTTTTTCATAAATGTATTTACATTTTTAGCTAGCCTTTTTAGGCATACTGGTTTCTTTGTTATGTTTTAAATAAAATTCAATGTTGTCAGCTTGGAATCAGTATAATTTAGGCCCATTATTAAAAAATGCGGTAACTGTTATTAATACTTTCGATTTATCATATAATACTAAAATTGTTCATCTCATAGCTAAACTATCTATCTCAAAAATAATTAAACCCAATAAATGCGGTAAGACTATTTGGATGAACTGTTGATCAAGTCGGATGAAATGTAAAACTCTCTTTTTTTTGCCTTCCATGACCTCTATTTGCAACTATAGTCGCCATTTTAAGGCTCGACCTGATATCGGTAGCGAAACAGCTATATGTCAAAATGAAAAAGACCCAAATATAATCGTATCTTTGTGGCCACTCTCCTCATCAAAAAGAAAAAATTTCGGAGAATCACATCATCATCATCAATGAGTACATTTCAAGATCTTAACCTTTCGGAGCCGCTCCTTAAGGCATTGGCGGCAGAAGGCTACACCAAACCAACACCCATTCAGGAAAGAGCCATCCCCATCGTATTACAACAAAAAGACCTTTTTGGCTGCGCCCAAACAGGTACTGGCAAAACTGCGGCTTTTGCCTTGCCTATATTGGAGTTGTTGCATAGAAAACAAGTCCCCCAGACAAGAGGTAAGCGTGCCATTAAGGTGCTGATCCTTACACCTACAAGGGAACTTGCCATACAAATCGAAGAAAGCTTCAAGGCTTATGGCAAACATACAGGATTAACCAACACCGTAATCTTTGGCGGTGTAAGCCAAAAGAGGCAAACTGACGCACTCCGTGGAGGTGTAGATATCTTGGTAGCTACACCAGGTAGATTGTTGGACTTGATCAACCAAGGCTTTGTATCCCTTAAGGAGATTGAGATTTTTGTGCTCGACGAGGCCGATCGCATGCTAGACATGGGTTTTGTACATGATGTTAAAAAACTTATTACCATCATTCCCCGTCAGAGACAAACTTTGTTTTTCTCGGCAACTATGCCTCCTGAGATTCAGAAATTGGCAAACTCTATTCTCAATCAACCAGAGAAGATAGAAGTTGCACCTGTATCATCTACCGCAGAAACCATACAACAGAGTATTTACTACGTGAGCAAAACCGATAAAAAGCGATTGCTTTTGGATGTGCTGAAAGACAAGTCTATAGAAACAGCTCTGGTTTTTACCCGTACTAAACACGGTGCAGACACGGTATGTAAAGTTCTCAATGCTGCAGGTATTACTTCTGCAGCCATTCATGGTAATAAGTCGCAGAACGCAAGACAAAATGCACTGAGCAATTTCAAAAGTAAGAGCATCAGGGTGCTCGTTGCTACCGATATCGCCGCAAGGGGTATTGACGTGGATCAACTTGCCTTTGTGATCAACTACGAAATCCCTAATGTGCCAGAGACCTATGTACACCGAATAGGTCGTACAGGTCGTGCTGGAGCATTGGGCAAAGCGGTATCATTTTGCGAAGAAGAAGAGTATCCTTATGTAAAGGATATTCAGAAACTGATCGGCAAGCCTATTCCGGTAGTGGAAAGTCATCCTTATGCGGAGCCTACCCCTTCGTTTGACAGGCACTTTAAGCCCGCACCAAAACCCGCAGCACAAGGTAGATCCAACAACAACTTTAGGGACAACCGTAACGGGGACCGTAGAACTTCGTCTTCCTCAGGTAGTGCTCCGAAAAGCAGCAATAACGAAAGGTCCGCAGCCCCTAAGAAAAAGTGGTTCGGAAGAGGTGATAGATAAGCCATCGGAAATGAAGATATAGAAAGGGGGAAGCATGTTTTCCCCTTTTTTTATGTCCAAAATGTTTAAAAAAATTGATAGGGCTATAGTTTTTCTGCTTTTGTACTGTAGTAGAACTATAATTTTCTTTCACATTTATTAATGCATTACATTACTCTAAGTCTGGTTCAAATTGCCTTTTCCTTGTAAATTATATACCTTTGTATATTAAAGCAATACACATTGGAGTTTCTACCAGAGCATATAGATCAATACGCTTGTATTCACACCGAGTCAGAAAGTAGCCTCTTGGCAAAAATCAATAGAGAAACTCATGCGCAAGTCATGAAACCTCGCATGCTTTCAGGGCACATGCAGGGCAGGATCTTGTCTATGTTTTCTCACATGATTAAGCCGCAAAACATACTAGAGATCGGCACCTATACGGGTTATTCGGCATTGTGCTTGGCAGAAGGTATGCAAAAAAATGGTAAACTTATAACCTTAGACATCAATGAAGAGTTACAAACTAGGGTACAAGGCTACTTTGATGCATCAGCTTATGCGAATCAGATTGATTACAGAATAGGCAATGCGGTGACAATAATCCCCACACTGCAGGAGCGTTTTGATCTTGTATTTATAGATGCTGATAAACTCAATTATGGCACCTACTATGATTTGGTATTTGACAAAGTGGCTACAGGTGGTTTTATCATTTTTGATAATGTGCTCTGGAGTGGCAAGGTTGCAGAGCCTATCAAAGATAACGATAAAGATACTTTATATCTGCATGCGCTCAACAAAAGACTACATCAAGACCCTAGAGTACAGAATGTATTGATGCCAGTGAGGGATGGGCTTATGATTTTAAGGAAATTAACATAATGACGCTAAAGTTCTTCACATTATTTTTCTCAATTATAACCTTACTCATAGGCTCTGCCCAAGAGATTCCTCGCAAAATGCTCTTTGCTGACATGGAGCTGAAGATCGAAGACGATGCAGCGGAGATCATTCGTACAAGAATGAAAAAACTCACAGCCAACACCAAATTCTTCACTGGTCTCAAAAACAAGTTTGAACTTCATGCGCCTCTTATCCAAAAGGCCTTGGCGGAAAATCAGGTTCCTGATGAATTCAAATTCCTTTGTTTGATGGAAAGTAGTCTCAACCCTGCTGCGGTATCTACTTCAAATGCGGTAGGGTACTGGCAATTCAAAAAGGAAAGTGGCATAGAGGTAGGCCTAAGGATAGATCATGAGATCGATGAGCGTAAAAATATAGTGGCTTCAACAATAGCCGCCAGTAAATACCTCAAAAGAAGTAATGCTGTTCTTAACAATTGGGTGCTCACTTGCCAGTCGTATAACGTTGGCTTAGGTGGCACAAGGAGATCAGTAGACAATGCTCTGTTTGGGGAGAAGAAGATGACCATAGATAGCCGTACGCATGAATATGTGATCAAGTTTTTAGCCTATATCCTGCTTTTTAAGCAAAACCAAGCCAGCAGTGCACCAACACTTACCCTTCTGGAATACAAAGGTGGACAAAACAAAACCCTTGACGAAATCGCGACTCAGACCGAACTTAATAAGGAAGACTTGAAGAGCTATAACCTTTGGTTAACGGTTTCAAGGATTCCTAATGATAGAATATATCCTGTGATCTTGCCTATTCCGGCAGACAGGGCCACGCTCGTAATGCAGAAACTGAACATCAAAGCCAACGAAGTGGTAGCTGAAACTACAATAAAAACCCCAAAGCAGGAGGAGGAAGAGGATACCAAACCTTCCAAGAAAAAATGGTGGCAGATTTTTAGTGATAAGGACGAGGATCAGTTGAACGGTACAGATGTGCCTGTATTTATAGATATCAACGGAATAAGGGCTATACAGGCTAAGCCGGGCGACAATTCACACAAGTTGGCTAATCAAGGAGAGATTAGGTATAAGAGATTCTTGAGGTTTAATGAGATGCGCACCTTTGACGAGCTCATACCAGGGAAGTTTTATTATTTGGATGCCAAGAAATCAGATGCTTCAGTGCTCTTTCATATTGTAATGCCCAATGAGAGTCTTTGGGACATTGCCCAGAAATATGGGATCACCACCGAAAGCATTAAAGACAAAAATAGAATGGACGATGGAGAGGCTTTAGCTCTGGGTAGAAAACTCTATTTGAGGTTCAATAGGCCTGAAAATGAGCCTATGATTGTGGAGAAAATACAGATACCTGAGGCTCCTAGAGATACAGTGGTGCTCGTCAATCAACAGGTGATACGAGACACTGTAGTGAAAATTGATACAGTTTTCCATAAAGCGGCACCCAAAGATCCGAGTTCGCAGACCGCCAAAGAACCACAAGTATTGGAAAACAAACGTATTGAGGAACTGGATAAAGAACCAGAAAATCAACCTAAGTCTATTGAAAATGTATACCATACGGTAGAGCAAGGACAAACCATGTATTTTATATCTAGAAAGTATGGTACCGCTATAGACAGTATCAGAAGTTGGAACCAATTGCAAGATAACGGACTCAAAATAGGCTCTGCCCTGTTGGTTAAAAAGGGAAAACCGGTATCAGCAGTTGTTACTGAGAAAAAACAAGTGGAACCTGTCCAAAATCCTGTTGCAAATGGTGGCAACATTCAACATATAGTTCAGTCCAAAGAAACTTTGTATGGAATTTCTAAGAAATACGGAGTAAATGTATCATCAATTATTGAGTTAAATCATTTGGAAGGCAATGCCCTTAAGTTAGGTATGGTCTTGGAGATTCCTAAAAGATAAAAAAGCGACTGATTTTTAGAAAGATAAGCTATTTAGACTTAGGTATTGTATTTAAAAATTCTACATAACCCAAAGGCCCCTTAAGCCGTACCTTAGCTTATTGAGAAATACTTGATTTATATTAGTGTAACCCTTCTCTTCCTACTTCTCAAGAAAAACAACACTCAATTGGTCTACTATGCCTTTGAGTCAATA
Organism: uncultured Cytophagales bacterium; assembly: GCA_945957555.1. Classification (GTDB taxonomy): domain Bacteria; phylum Bacteroidota; class Bacteroidia; order Cytophagales; family UBA9547; genus CAMFLX01. Next base: position 3,993 of record CAMFLX010000017.1, on the reverse strand, counting down.
CTTTTTGTAAAATAAGCTAGATCATTTATGATGGGCAGGGACTTTTTACTAAAATATACTAACGGCTATACAAAATCGTTTCTTAGATGGGGTTTGATTTTTAGTTATTTGCTTGCATATCAATGTAGCGCTTTGGATAGCACTAGCTCTAAACGTGTTAATTATTCAGGTATTGCCCTACCTTCTCGATCTCCAGAAAATGGTTACTATATTCAAGGTGGACTTGTGGGTGTTTTTAAAACAACCTTAAAAGATTCATCCACAAGGGCTTCAAATATATATTTGTATGCCTTGTATTCTCAACTACATCAGTGGCGTATCAGTTTGGGGGGCAGTATTTTTACGCCATCTGAAAAATATTTTGTCAATTTTTGGTATTATGGGAGTTATCTACCAGAAAAATATTTTGGTATTGGTGAAAACACAAATCCCAACCGTAACGAATTCATATCCTATCATGTATTTCACACAGAAACCTTTTTCTTGAGGAAACTCTCTAAAAACAATTTTTTGGGGCTCATACATTATCTTGAACGTATGGGAGATATTGTCTACCCAATACAGGGCATAATGGATCAAAACAGACCAAGTGGTATAACTTCAAATTTTTGTAATGGTTTGGGGCTGTCTTTTAGACATGACAGTAGGGATTATTTGTTGTCGTCCAAGAGAGGGGTATATATAGAGCTGTCGATGGTACGTTTTGGTAAGTTTTTAGGGAGTGACTATGCATTTACGTTGTATAGAGCTGATTTGAGGAAGTTTTGGCAAGTGATTCCTAACAAAGATCATATTTTCGCAGTTCAATCGCTCTTTACAGCATGTGAAGGTGCTCACCCTCTTAGGTGGTTACCCAATATATACTCTCGCGGATATCACCCGAACCTCTACAGGAACAACTTGGTATATATGTTACAGGCAGAATATAGGTTGAGAGTATGGAAATGGTTTGGAGCTTCATTCTTTGGTGGAATGTCCCAATCTGCAGATAAGATAACGACATTTTCTGAAAGCCCCATAAGGCCCAATTATGGCATGGGACTTAGGTTTAAACTTATGGCCAAGCATAACTTACAATTAAGGATCGATTATGGATTTGGACAAGGAACTAGCAATTATTATTTAGCATTCTATGACGCGTTTTAACCTATATACTGTTTTCTGTTCGATTGTCCTGTTTGGATCATGTGTATGCTATGCTCAAGAAGTCCCCTTTGGGGTGTCTGTCTTTCAAGATAGTAGCAACAAGCTTTGCGTAGAACAGATTCAAAAACAAGAGCCACAATTTCAAACGATACAAAGCCATGCGCCCAATATGGGTAATAGCACTGCGACACTCTGGGTAAAAGTGAAATTGCCAAAACATGAAAGGCCTATCATCATCACAGTAGAAAATTCTCATATCGACCAACTTTCCTGCTATATTAAAGAAGAGGGTAAAGATACTTACCGGAAATTCCATACGGGTGACCATACTGTTTTTGCAACTAGGGATATTAACTCCAACCTGTTTTCATTTACAGTGTATCCAAGAGAATCTATAGTATATTTTCAGGCGAAAACGGAAGGATTGCTCTCGGTACCTCTGCGTGCTCATACTTTGTACCAATATTTTGAATATGATAGGTCAAACCAAATGGTTTTATGGTTTTTCTATGGAATAGCTTGTATTGCACTTATTGCGAACCTTATTTTTTATGCTGCATTAAAGGATAAGGTCTATCTGTATTACAGTCTATATGTGTTTGCTAACTTGATTTATTCGTCTGTAGATGTAGAAACAACCTTTCAATATTTGTGGCCTCAATGGCCTCATCTGAACAAGTACAATGTCTTATTTTATTCTTCCTTTGTTTTTATTCTGTTGTTCTGTATACATTTTTTGGGAGTCAAAAAACATTCGAAGCTACATCATCTTTTGTACCAGATCTTCATAGGCATCATTGTGATCCTTGGCTTCTTAAGCTTGTTTGACTATAGGATTGCGATCCAGTGGTTTACCTACGCGTTATTGGTTATGCCCGTATTTATTATCATTTCAGGTATCACTATTTATCGAAACTCAAAAGATCGGATCTATTTATTGTTTTTAGGCGGTTGGGGTATTTATTTGATTGGTATTTTAATCTATATAGCAGCTGTCATGGGTTTTTGGGAATATAACGGCTCCTACAGTCTTATCATACCACTGGCCTCCGCATTTGAAATGTCTGTCATGTTTGTTACAGTACTGTATCGTGTTAACCAACTCAGGGAGGATGGAATTAGAGCTAAGAACCAAGTAATAGAGCTATTACAAGGCCAAGAACAGTTGCTTCATGAACAGAATACACTGTTGGAAGAGAAAGTAAGGGAGCGGACACAAAAGTTACAAGAGTTGAATGATGACATCATGTCACAAAACGAAGAGATAATGACGCAAAACGAAGAGCTCTATCAACAGAGGCAAGTCTTGGAACAGCAAGGTCTACTACTAGAAGAAAAAAGTAAGATCATCAATATGGCCAATAGGGAACTTTCGGAATATAAGACCCATTTAGAGCAGCTGGTCGAGGAACGTACCAGTGAGCTTAAAAAATCCAATGATGAACTTGAGCTCAAAAACAAGCAAATGGAGCAGTTTTCGTTCATGGCCGCACATAACCTGAGGTCACCTATTGCTTCACTTTTAGGACTAGCCAGTCTTGCAAGTGAGAACATAGGTAATGAGCAGTTAGAGAAAGAAATAGTAAAACGCATAGAGCTCTCAGTAAAAAAACTTGACATAGTAGTAAGGACTTTGAACAATATGCTTTCCGATTTGAATACCATAGAAAAGCTGATAGTCCCAGTGTTTTTCGACCCATTATTAGACGAAATGAAAAGTTTACTTCAAAAGGAGATTTCTGATAGTAATGCTCAAATCATACTAGAAACTAATGGATGTGAGAGGTTTGATACCATCAGAGCTTATATGCATAACTTATTTTATAATTTGATCAGTAATTCGCTGAAGTATAGACGTCCTGATTGTGCCCCCCTCATACACATCACCATTCATCAACTGACCACAGGAGTAGAGCTCATATTTCAAGATAACGGACAAGGAATCGATCTGGAGAAATATGGTTCAGAACTCTTCAAAGCTTTTAAAAGATTTAACGACACAGTTGAGGGCATTGGTGTTGGGCTTTACCTTGTAAAAACTCAGATTCATTCATTAGGTGGTAAAATCACTGTAGCCAGTAAAGTCAATGAAGGAACTAACTTTACAGTTTTTATACCTAACTACAAAGCAATTTTTAGTAATAAAAGCCTCAAATAACTCAAGGAATTCTCCTCATTTTTTTGTATATTTATATAACATCTTTAAAATATCCACTTATGTCTAGATCCTTTAATATTGTCCTTTTTGAAGACTATACTCCAATGGATGTATTTGGTCCAGTAGAGGTGATTTCTAAATTGCCAGACTCTGTTAAGATTAATTTCTACTCAGAAAATGGCGGTAACATAAAGGGGGCAGGTAATACAAAGATAGAGACACTTCCTTTTTTTGCATTGCGCAAATCAGATGTAATTATCATACCTGGAGGCTGGGGTACTCGTAAAGAGATCAATAATGACGCATTGATTCGTAAAATAACGGAAAGTGCTAATGACTCTGAATATGTTCTAACCGTTTGCACAGGAGCCGCACTTCTTGCAAAGACGGGCCTTCTAGATGGACGAAGGGCGACCTCGAACAAGCTTGCTTTTGATTGGGTGCAGGAGCAAGGCGATCAAGTAAAGTGGATAAGAGCCGCTCGCTGGGTGCGCGATGGCAAATACTATACTTCTTCTGGCATAACGGCTGGCATAGACATGGCCTTAGGCTTTGTGGAAGACCATTATGAAACCCGAGTTGCAGAAGATATTGCGCATAGAATGGAGTACAACTGGAACAGGAATACATAAATCAACCTCAATTCGGGATAAGGAAAAACATGTATTGCTTATATCTTTTTGTTTATG